>JBCLDE010000010.1:0-47472 GCA_038915165.1 Candidatus Limnocylindrales bacterium | reverse complement strand
GAAACCAGCGAGATCGAAGAGGTGCCGCTGGCGCTGGGCCGGGCCATCTGGGACGCCCGGGCCGACCGCCTGACGGCCGAATGACGACCTCTTGAGAGATACGCGCACGGGACACGACCACGGTCCGTTGTCGCCCTCGGATTGCCTGTGCTAACCTTCCGGCTCGACCAGAGCTTGGGTCGTTCTATGCCCGTGCTGGCCGAATGGATACTGCAAGAAGGGGCGAACCATCAGTCGAGACCTGCGCGTCAACCAGATGATCCGGATCCCTCAGGTCCGGGTGGTCGATGAAGAGGGTGCCCAGCTGGGTGTGATGCCTACGCCGAAGGCCCTCGAGATGGCGCAGGAACGGGGGTTGGACCTCGTCGAAGTGGCGCCCATGGCGGCACCGCCGGTCGTCAAATTCCTCGATTTCGGGCAGTACAAGTACGAGCTCACGAAGCGCGAGAAAGAAGCCAAGCGCAAGCAGCGCTCGGTGACCTTCAAGGAAATCCGCCTCTCGCCGAAGATCGGTGTCGGTGATTTCGATACCAAGGTGAATCGGGCGACCGAGTTCCTGGAGGACGGCGATCGGATCAAGGTGACCGTTCGCTTCCGCGGTCGGGAGCTGACCCACCCGGAACTGGGGCGGAACCTCCTCTCGAGGTTTGTGGATCGCGTCAAGGACCATGGGGTCGCGGAGCGCACGCCGCTCCTCGAAGGTAAGTCGATGCACCTCACGATGGCATCGTTGCACAAGCCCAAGACCCATGAGGCACCGAGCCAGCGGAGCATGGACGGAGCAGAAGAGACGACCCAGCCGGACTCGTTGCCGGCACCCGACGCGCCAGCGGCGGCCGCCATACTCGCCGAGCCAGCCACGACAGTGAAACCGCCAAATGCCAAACCGGCCACGGCGGCCATCGCGCCCAAGCCGGCAGCGGCGCCAACACTGGCCAAGGCGGCCGTCGCGCCCAAATCAGCGCCCAAATCGGCGCCCAAACCGAAAAAGACCAGCGACGAAGCATCGGCAGCACAGCCGGTGTCGACAGGAGAGTGAGGCCCCGTGCCTAAGATGAAGAGCCACAAGGCGGCCCAGAAGCGGATCGGCGTGACCGGCAGCGGAAAGCCGTACCGCGTTCGTGCCTGGAGCGGCCATCACCTTGAGATCAAGTCGTCTCGCCGGACCCGCCGTTACGCGGGCAAGGCGATCATCGGGCCCGAACACGCCAAGCAGGTCCGTCGCCTGCTGCCGTACCTCTAGGAGCAGGATCACCTCATGGCACGAGTCAAGCGGGGCGTCACGTCCCACAGGCGCCACAAGCGCCTTCTGCAGGACGCTGAGGGCCGCAAGGGGGCCAAGTCGCGTCTGATCAAGCCGGCGCGCGAGGCGCTCCTCCACGCACTCGCCTACGCGACTCGTGACCGCAAGCAGCGCAAGCGCCAGATGCGTGAGCTATGGATCGTGCGCATCAACGCGGCGGCACGGCAGAACGGTCTGACCTACGGCCAGTTCATCAACGGCCTGAAGAAGGCCGAGGTGGAGATCGACCGCAAGATCCTCGCCGACCTGGCCATCCGCGATACGGCCACCTTCGGTCGGATCGCTGAGCTCGCCAAGGGCATCTGACACCGGCCGGCAACCGCCGACGATCACCCGAAGCGGAGCCCTCGACGTCGCTGGACGATCGAGGGCTCGCGATTCACGGTTAGCGCAACATACGAAGAGGCCCCGTGGACCTGTCGGACTTGACCCGAGAGCTGGAGACGCTGCGTGACGAGGCGCTGGCCGCGATCCAGGCCAGCGCTGACGTCGCGTCCCTCGAAACACTCAACGTCGACGTTCTGGGCAAGAAGGGCCGCCTGACCGGCGTTCTCCGCGGGATCGGCGGGCTCCCGCCAGACGACCGTCCCCGCGTTGGCGGCGTCGCCAATGTCGTCCGCAGCGCCATCGAGGCCGCGCTCGAGGAACGCGGCGTGGCGTTGCGTGGCGCGGCCCTGACGGATCGCCTGGCCGCGGAAACCAGCGACGTCACGACGCCCGGCCGGCCGGTCAAGCGCGGGACGCTCCACCCCAGCATCCAGGGGATGCGCGAGATCGCCGAGATCTTCGGCCAGTTCGGCTTCGTGTCGTATGAGAGCCCCGAGATCGAGGACGATCTCACGAACTTCCAGATGCTGAACATCCCGCCGGACCATCCGGCCCGGGACCTGTGGGACACGTTGTACCTGGATGTCGAGGGCCGACTCCTGCGGACCCACACGTCACCGGGTCAGATCCGGGTCATGCAGTCCACCACCCCACCGATCCGGGCGCTGCTGCCTGGACGCTGCTTTCGCTACGAGTCGATCGACGCCTCGCATGCCTCGGAGTTCTTCCAGGTGGAGGGACTCATGATCGATGAGGGCACGACGATGGCCGATCTCAAGGGCCTGCTGGACCAGTTCGCCAAGGCGATGTTTGGCGCGGATAAGCGAACGCGCTTCCGGCCCGGGTACTACCCGTTCACGGAGCCGTCGGTCGCGTTCGACGTCGAATGCCTGGTGTGCGGCGGATCCGGCTGCCCGGCCTGTGGCAGGAGCGGCTGGATGACGATCCTGGGCGCTGGCATGATCCACCCGGTCGTGCTCCAGTACGGTGGTCTGGACCCGGAGCGCTACCAGGGCTTCGCGTTCGGGATGGGCCCGGAACGGATCATGATGCTCAAGCACGGCATCACGGACCTGCGCCTCTTTCTGGACAACGACCTGCGCTTCCTGGAGCAGTTCCGATGAGGGTGCCGCTCTCCTGGTTGCGTGAATTCGTCGATGTCGACCTCAGCCCGGAAGCCCTGGCGGAACGCCTGACCCTGCTCGGCATGGAGGTCCGGGGGCTCGAGACGTGGGGAGCCGACTGGCGCAACGTCGTGGTGGGGGAGCTGCTTGCCGTCGAGCGCCATCCACGCGCCGATCGGTTGTCGCTGACCCGTGTCGACGTGGGTTCCGGCGAACCGCTCGACATCGTCTGCGGCGCGACCAACATCGCGCCCGGCCAGCGTGTCCCGGTGGCCCTCCCCGGCGCGATCCTGCCCGGCGACCGGCGGATCGAGCGGACCGAGAAGATGGGCGTCGTCAGCAACGGGATGCTGTGCTCGGGCGACGAACTCGGGCTGACCACCGATGCCGACGGGATCCTCATCCTGTCGCCGGGGACGATGATCGGCCGTCCGCTGGCGGAGCTCTATGGCGACATCATCCTGGACGTCGATGTCAAGCCGAACCGCGGCGACGCCCTGTCGATCGTCGGGCTCGCCCGCGAGGTGGCGGCCGTGACCGGCGCGCCGTTGCGCCTGCCACTGACCGACGTGGTCGAGTCGGGCCGTGATGCCACTCAGCGCCTGCAGGTCGAGGTCCTCGATCCCGAGCTCTGTCCGCGCTTCGTCGGCCGCTGGGTGAGTGGCGTCCGGGTCGGGCCGTCGCCGGACTGGGTCCAGATGCGCCTGTTGGCCGCAGGCCAGCGGCCGATCAGCAACGTCGTCGATGCCTCCAACTACGTCATGGTGGAGCTCGGCAAGCCGATCCACACGTTCGATGCCGCCGCGGTCCACGAGGGCCGGATCGTCGTCCGCCGCGCGCTTGCCGGTGAACGTCTGGAGACGCTCGACCATGTCGAGCGCGTCCTCGATGCCGAAACCCTGGTCATCGCCGATCCCGTCGGGCCCATCGCCATCGCGGGTGTCATGGGTGGCGCCGGGTCGGAGGTGGGGGAGGGGACGACGGAGGTCATCGTCGAATCGGCGATCTTCGACCCCGTGAACATCCGCCGGACGGCGTTCCGCTACGCCCTGCGATCCGACGCCAGCCTGCGCTTCGAGAAAGGCCTGGACTTCCGCCTCGCCCGGATCGGCGCCGACCGGGCGGCCCGTCTCGTGTCCGAGTGGGCCGGCGGGACTGTCGCGCCGGGCGCGGTCGACAGCGCCCCGTTCGAACCGCCGCCGGCCCGCGTTGCGTACCGGCCGGCCCGGATCGATCGCCTGATCGGGATCGAGCTCAGGGCCGATGAGCAGCGCGACCTCCTCGCCCGGGTCGGGATCGAGGCGCAACCCGCTCCGAGCGGCACCCGGATCGTGGTTGCGGCGGGGTCCAGGCCGCTCATCGTCGACAGCGGCGACGCCGAGACCTGGCTCGCGACCGTACCGACCTGGCGCCGCGATCTGGTCGTCGAAGCGGACATTGCCGAAGAGGTCATCCGGATCCGCGGGTATGAAACGGTGCCGTCGATCCTGCCGCGCACCTCCATGCCGCCGCACCGCCACGATCCGCTGGAGGTCCGCGACGCGATCCGGGAGATCCTCGTGGGAGCCGGGCTCAGCGAGGTCGTCACGTCGGCGCTCGTCTCGCCGGCCATGATCGAACTGTTCGCGGCGCCAGATGACGGTGCCCCAGCAGCGGAGCCAGATCAGCGGGCTGCGGGCCGGCCGATCAGCGTCACCAATCCGCTCTCCAGCCAGCACTCCGTCCTGCGCCAGGGTCTGCTCGGCAGCCTGCTGGAGGTCGTCTCGACGAATCTTCGCCACGGGCGTGACGACGTGGCCGTGTATGAGATCGGCAAGGGCTATGGCGCCATCGACGGACAGACCACCCACGAATGGTGGCGCCTCGGGTTTGCCCTGACCGGGTCCGCGGAGCCGACGGCGTGGAACCGGCCGGCACGCCCATACGATCTGGACGATGCCAAGGGCGTGGTAGAGCTCCTCTGCCGACGCCTGGGCCTGTCTGCGCCGACCTACACGCCACTGCTCGACGATCCGAGTCTGCATCCGGGTCGGACCGCCCGCGTGGATGCCGGGGGGAACCTCGTGGGCCGCGTCGGGGAGCTCCATCCCGGGCGGATCGAGCGTCTCGACCTGCGGGCTGATCGGATCATCGTGGCCGAGCTGGCGATCGCCGGGCTGGCGTCGGGTCGCCTCCCGGTCCCGCACGGATCGACGCCGTCACGCTACCCCGCCGTCGACCGCGACCTCGCCGTCGTCGTCGCCGGTGGCATGGCGGCGGGGGCCGTTGCCGACTCGATCCGCCGCCACGGCGGCGAGCTCCTGCGCTCGGTCGAGCTGTTCGACGTCTATCGTGGGCGGCCGCTCGACGAGACGGCCAAGAGCCTGGCCTGGCGGTTGACCTTCGCGACCGAGGACCGCACGCTGGCCGACGGTGAGGTGGATCAGGCGATGGGGGCCATCGCGGCCGGACTCGCGACTGACGTGGGCGGGCGCCTGCGGGCCTGACTCCGGCGACACCCCGAACTGCATTCGTCCTGTTGCGAGCGGCAGACGGGCGCTGCTACCCTTGCGCGGCCCCGGCTCCGACCGAGGCGTCACCACGGAGGGGCCTGGTTGGATATCGGCGGCTATCTCAGCGGAATCGGCACGGTCGATCTGCTGCTGGTCCTGTACTTCATCGGATTCTTCGTCCTCGGATTCGCCCAGGGGACCATCCGGCGGTTGCTCGGCCTCGGCTCGATCCTGTTCTCGTTCCTGTTGGCGGTCAACCTGGCCGCACCGCTGGGGGAGTTCCTGGGGGCGAACTGGACGCAGTTCCCCAGGGAATACAGCTACATGGTCGGCTTCCTGACTGTCTTCGTGGCGTCGAGCGTCGCGTTCGCCCTGGTCGGCCAGGGGTTCTACCAGCCGCAACCACTCTTCCAGAAGGCGCGGTTCGTGGACGAGATCATCGGTGCCCTGCTCGGCCTGGTCCAGGCCGCCCTCATCCTCGGCGCGTTCATCATCATCCTGGACTCGTTCTTCCGGATCCCGGGCATCCCCGCAGATCCACAGGAATTGCCGTTCCTCCGCACCATCTGGGAAGCGCTGAACACGACGAAGTTCGTGGAACTCTTCCGAGACACGCTCATCCCGGCATTCTTTGCCCTGACGGGCCTGTTCATCCCCGAGAACATCAAGGCGAACTACGCGTCGGCGTTCTGACCGTCCTGGACCGGGCGATCGTCACAGCGCCCACGCTGGAGGCCGGCCACGCGCTCATCGGCGCCCGGCTGGTCCGGGAGGATGCCACCGGCCGCCGGGTCGGGCGGATCGTCGAGGTCGAGGCGTACATCGGACGCGACGACCGGGCATCGCACGCTCGCTTCGGTGAGACCGCGCGCAACCGGGTCATGTTCGGACCGCCGGGCCTGGCCTACGTGTACCTTGTCTACGGGATGTACGACTGCCTGAACGTGGTGACCGAACCAAGCGGCGCACCTGCCGCGCTGCTGATCCGCGCCGTCGAACCGCTCGAGGGAATCCAGGCCATGCGTGTGGACCGGATCCTGCGCGCTACGATGCGTCGGCGCAGCGTTCGTCCGGAGCAGGCAGCCGCGGAGGCCGCCCGGATCGAAGCGCTGCCGGCCCATCGCCTGGCGAGTGGCCCGGGCCTGGTGGCCGCTGCATTCGGTCTGGATAGGGCCTGGACTGGCGTTGACCTGTGTGGCCCGGGTTCGCCGCTCCACCTGGAGGCGGCGCCGTCTGGCGAACCCCGGGCCATGGTCGCGACGACCGCACGCATCGGCATCGACTATGCCGGTGAGGATGGGGCCGCTCAGCTGTGGCGGCTGATCGAACGCGGCCATCGTTCCGTCTCCGGCCCGTCCGCGGCCCGCTGAGCGATCCTGGCATGATCGATCAACGGTCGCTCGTTCTCCTCGAGTTCCCGGCCATCCGCAGCCGCCTGGCGGACGTCACATCATTCGCGCCCTCACGCCGCCTGGCCGAGTCGCTCCAGCCCTCCACCGACCCGGTCATCGTCGCCCGCGGCCTCGACGAGACTGACCAGGCAGGGGCGCTCCTCCAGGAACGGCCCGGAGTCGGCATCGGCGCGGCGCGGGACATCGGCCCCGCGACCGAACGGGCGGCTCGCGGCGGGCGCCTGGAGCCCGGCCAGTTCCTGGAGATCGCGGACACCCTCGATGCCACCGCGCGTCTCGAGACGATGCTGGCCGAGGAGCGCCGACCCCTGCTGCGCGAGCTCGGCCACGAGCTCCATTCCCTGCCGGCGGTGCGATCCACGTTGACGCGCAGCTTCGATCCGGCCGGGGAGCTGCTGGACACCGCATCGCCGCGTCTCGGTGGGTTGCGGGCGGCCGTCCGAGTCGCCTACGACCGGCTGCGACGCCGACTCGACTTGCTGGTGGGAGCGGAGCTCCGGGCTGACTTGCAGGAGCCGATCATCACCCTTCGCAACGGCCGCTATGTGGTGCCGGTCAAGGCCGAGGCACGCTCTCGCGTGAAGGGCATCGTGCACGATACCTCGGGTAGCGGTCAGACCCTGTTCATCGAGCCGTTTGTCGTCGTTGAGCTCGGCAACGCCTGGCGAGAGGCGCAGATCGCCGAGGCCGAGGAGATCGCCCGGATCCTCGATGAGCTGTCGGCCCTGGTGGCGGCCAATGCGACGGGGCTGCGCGAAACCCTGAACGCCCTGGCGCGCTTCGACCTGTGGGCCGCAAAGGCGTCGCTCGCATCGGAGATGGGCGCCAGTCGGGCCGAGACCACCGACCGCTACGAGGCGATCCTCCTCTCGGCCCGCCACCCGGGCCTGACTGGACGGGTGGTCCCGATCGATATCCGGATCGGCGATGGCTACACCGCCCTGATCGTCACCGGCCCGAACACGGGTGGCAAGACCGTGACCCTGCGTACCCTGGGGCTGCTCAGCCTGATGCACCAGGCCGGTCTGCACGTGCCGGCGGCGCCCGGCAGCCGGCTCCCGATCTGGCGCGACCTGTTTGCCGACATCGGCGACGAGCAATCGATCGCCCAATCGCTCTCGACGTTCTCCGGCCACCTGCGGTCGATCATCCGGATCGTCGAGCATGCCGGCCCCGGTACGCTGGTCCTGCTTGACGAGCTGGGCGCCGGTACGGATCCGACCGAGGGGTCGGCCCTGGCCCAGGCACTCCTCGACCATTTCATCCGCGCCGGCGCATTGGTGGCGGCAACCACCCACTACGCCGAATTGAAGGCCTACGCGCATACGACCCCCGAAGCCCGCAACGCTGCCGTGGAGTTCGACCTGGAGACGCTGTCGCCGACCTACCGCCTGACCATCGGCCTGCCGGGTGGCAGCCAGGCATTCGCCATCGCGGAACGACTGGGCCTGCCGGCGCCGATCGTCAGCGATGCCCGCTCGCGCCTCACGGAAACGCAACGATCGTTCGAGGCGACACTGGCCTCCATCCGAGCCACAGAGGGCGAGACAAGCGATGCGCTCGACCGCGCCAGATCTGCTGAACGGCGAGCCGTGGAGGCACTGGACGTCGCCCAGGAGGAGCGCCGCCGCGCGCGGCGGGAGCGGGACGAGGCCGTCCGAGCGGCCCGTGCGGAAGGGGAGCGAATCGTGGCCGATCTCCGCTCGGAGGTCGAAACCGCCCGCGCATCACTGGAACGCGAGACGTTGACGGCCCCGGTGCTTGACGCGGCCGTCGCGCGGGCCGAAGGAGAGTTGGGCCGCCTTCCGGCGACCGAGGACGCACCGTCACCCGAACCTGCGCTCGCCCGCGAGTGGCGCCTCGGCGAGCGGGCGCGCAGTCGATCCGGCGGTTGGGAGGGTCGGATCGCGGCCCTCGAACGCGGCGGCAAACGGGCGACGCTCGAAGCGGGTGGGATGCGGGTCACAGTCGATGCCGACGACCTCGTCGCGGCCCTCGACGATGGGTCTGGGCGCCCGCAGAGCGGTGGGGAAGCGACCGACACCGGCAATGCCGGCGAGATCCGCCTGGAGCGAGCCCGGTCCGTCGCTTCGTCACTCGACCTGCGTGGGGCTCGGGTCGACGAGGCCCTGGAGGCCCTTGCTCGCTACCTCGACGATGCCGCCCTGGCTGGCCTGGACAAGGTGCTGATCATCCACGGTATGGGCACGGGCGCGGTCCGTGATGCGGTCCGGGCCACCGCTGCGGACCATCCGCTGGTCCGCTCCCTCCGACCGGGCGAACGCGGCGAAGGTGGCGACGGAGCGACGATCGTCGAGCTCTGACGTCCGGCCGCGATACCGGAAGGTTCAGGGTGCCTTGGTTGGCTTCGGCGGTGGCTTCGGTCTCGGTATTGGTGGCGGCGTCGGCGTCGGCGTCGGTGTCGGCGTCGAGCTTACCGCCCCGCCCGGGTCGCTCGGTGACGGGGTGCATTCGGGCGGAGGCGGCAGAAGGGGCGCCGACGGATCGGGTAACGGCGCCAACGGGTCCGGCGACGGGACGATCGGACCACAAACCACCGGGGGCGGTGCGAGCGGGCAGAGCGAGCGCGGCGCGAACGGGGCGCCCCACGATCGCCCGAACGGCAGGAAGGCCCCGTTGTAGAAGTACGAGGTCCGCGTGTCCTTCGGTCCGCCGCGCACGCCGGAGCCCTCCGCCGCGCGGGCGCCCCAGGCGGCGTTGGCTTTCTGCCAGGCCGGGAAGTTGGCCTCGACCTCGGACAGGTTGAAGAAGCCGCGAGTGACCTTCGGTCCCACGCAGCCGTCCTGCCACAGCAGCTCGCTCGCCTCGTCCACGGCCGCCGCGAATCGAATCGTCTCCTTCTGGGTCGGCACGGTCCCCGGCAGGAAGATTTCCTTGACGGTCTTGGTCGTGAACGGGCCTGGCTTCAGCCCGGTGAACGCGTCGACGCTCGCCGTTTCGAGTCCATCGGGGGCCTTGAATTGAGCGATCGGGTCGCCTCGACTGACCTCGCGCAGGATGGCCGACCAGAGTGGTGCGGACGTGTCGAGCGAAAGCTTGCCGTCGTTGGGGCTGTTATCGCTGTTGCCCATCCACACGCCGACCGCCAGCGCGGGCGTCTGGGGGTCCTTGGGTGGCGCCAGGAAGCCGTAGGCTGCGACGTCGCGGTTGTCGCTGGTGGTACCGGTCTTGTAGGCGGCCGGGCGGCGGGTCTTCCCGTCGTAGATCGCCCACTTGCCCCAGAACGGGTTGACCTTGACGTCGGTATTGCCGGCCAGGATGTCCGTGATGATATAGGCGGCCCCCGAGCTGGTGACCTTCGTACCTCTTATGGGCTTCACCGGATATACGACTCTGCCTTTGGCATCCACGATCTGATCGATGTACTCGCGAGGCATGAGCACGCCGCCGTTGGCGATCGTGCCATAGGCGCCCAATAGATCGATCGGGTGCAGCTCAAGAGTGCCGATTCCCATCGACAGCACCGGTATCGCCGTCTTTTGGTAGGTCAGGCCGAAGTCCTTGGTGCGCTCGAAGACGTGATCGAGCCCGCTCATGATCGTCGCCTTGATGGCCGGGATGTTGAGCGAGAACTGGAGAGCCGATCTGACCCGGACGGGACCGCGCTCCAGCAGATCCGCCTGGGTCGGCATGAATTCGTTGCCGAAGTCCGTGACGACGTCCATCAACATCGTCGACGCCGTCAGGGTCTTGTCGTCGATGCCGATGAGGTAATCGATGGGCTTGATGGCCGATCCGGGCTGGCGCCAGCCGTCCGACAGGACGTCGAACTGTGGCTGGAACGTCTTGTTGCCCTTCGAGGTGTAGCTTGCCGACCCGGCATACGCCAGGACCCTGCCGGTCCGGTAGTCGATGACCGCGGCCGCCGCGTTGTTGATGTTGCGGCCGCGCAGGGCCAGGATCCACGAGCGGTCCGCGGCCGGGATCTTGCGAGCGGTCAGCAAGGACGAGGCGTTCCTGGAGTTTGGGACGCGGGCGGCGACGTAGACCCATTTCTCCGTGCTCTTCTGCATCGTCCAGTCCAATGTCGTCGTCACCCTGTAGCCACCGACGTCCACCGCGTCGCAGCTGTCAGGCGTGTCCGGGCAGAGGATCTGACCCAACTCGCGGCGGACCTGCCAGACGAAATGCGGAGCCTTCCAGGCCGCCGACAGCTGCTGGCGCAGTTCGACCGGCTCGGTCTTGGCCGCCTCGTATTCCGCCGAGGTGTGCTTGTCGCCGGACAGGGTACTGCGCGTCTTCATGAGATCCAGGACCCGGTTCCGGCGCTGGACGATCTCGGAGTCCTGCGGCACGAAGAGCTTGAAGTTGGTGCACTCCTCGCCTTCGGCGACGTTATCCAGGCAGATCGCCTCGGCGCTGCGGACCAGGTCGAACTTGGTCGGGGACTGCGGGATGGCGGCGAGGATCGCGTTCTGGGCCAGGGTCAACTGGGCCAGGGTCTTGCCGAAGTAACTCTTGGCCGCCGCCTGGATGCCGTAGCTCTGATTGCCATAGAAGTTCTGGTTGAGATATGCGGTGATGATCTCCTGCTTGCCCTTCTCACCCGGGTATGCCTGGGTCAGTCGGACCGACTGGATGATCTCGCGGATCTTGCGCTCATAGGTCGAGCCCTGGAATGCATCCGCCGGGAGCAGGCGGGCGCGAACGAGCTGCTGGGTGATGGTGGAAGCGCCGCGTGGACGGCCGACGATGGTGTCCAGCCCGGCCGACACGATCCCGATCGGATCGAAACCGGCGTTGGTCCAGAAGTCCTTGTCTTCGATCGCGGTCGTCGCATCGATGATCTCGCCGGTCAGCTGGTCGTAGGTCACGATCTCGCGCTTCAGCTCGCCGAGGCGCGCGAGCTCCGTCTTGCCAGTACTGTCGTAGATGACCGTCTGCTGCTCGAACGGGATGCCCGTGAGCGTGGCGACGGGGTCTGGCAGGCCGGCCGCGTAATGGTTGTACGCGCCCACGACGAACATGACGCCAGCTCCCGCAAGGAGAACCCCGCTTCCGAGCATGACGACGAGAACGACGAAGAGGATTCGAGCGAACGTGGATCCTGCGCGCCCCTTCGGGCGGTCCCGAAGCGCGCGTCTGTGGCGCTGGCGCCGCGCGAGGCTGGTTTGCATCTGTGGCCGCACGATAGCATAGGGGGCGTGAATGAACGGACAGCCACCTCCCGGTGTGTCGAGACGACTCGACGCGTGACCCTGTGACGGATCCGTCCACGCACGAGCCGGGTGGGTTGCTGGCGGAACTGGCATGGCGGGGCATCCTGCATGGCACGACACCCGGGTTGCCCGATCGCCTCGCCGCGGGCCGACCGATCGCCGGCTACAACGGCTTCGATCCCTCGGCCGACTCGCTCCATGTCGGCCACCTTGTGCCGATCTTCGGCCTACTCCGCCTCCAGCGACACGGCGGCCGACCAGTCGCTCTGGTCGGTGGTGGGACCGGGATGATCGGCGATCCGTCGGGTCGATCGTCGGAGCGCAATCTCCTGGACCGCGAGACGCTGGAGGCGAACGCCGTCGCGTTGCGTGGCCAGCTGGAGCAATTCCTGGATTTCTCGCCCGGGTCCAGCGCGGCGGCAATGGTCAACAACCTGGACTGGCTGGGAGACCTCTCGCTGATCGAATTTCTGCGCGACACTGGCAAGCATTTCACCGTGCCATACATGCTCGCCAAGGACTCGGTCCAGGTCCGCCTTGAGCGCGGCCTGTCGTTCACCGAATTCAGTTACATGCTCCTGCAGGCGCACGACTTCGAGCATCTCTACCGGACGATGGGCGTGGAGATGCAGATGGGCGGGGCGGACCAGTGGGGCAACATCACGGCGGGCCTGGAACTCATCCGGCGGACCCACGCTGGCGACGAGGATGCCGAGCCCGCCCACGGCCTCGCATACAAGCTGCTGCTCTCGCCGTCTGGCACGAAGTTCGGCAAGAGCGAAGCCGGAGAGTCGGTCTGGCTGGACCCGAAGCGGACGTCGCCGTACGCGTTCTACCAATACTGGCTGAACGCCGATGATCGGGACGTCGGAACGTATCTGCGCTGGTTCACGGAGTTCCCGCGTGAGGCGATCGAGTCACTGGAGGCGCAGGCCGAGCGCTCGCCTGAAGCACGGCTCGCGCAACGTGCGTTGGCGCGCGACATCACGGCTCGCACGCATGGCGAGACCGCCACGGCGCGAGCGATCGTCGACTCGGAGGCCAAGTTCTCGAACGACGCGATCATTGACCCCGACGCGCTCCGGTCGCTGTTCGAGTCGTCTGGCGGGTTCACGTTCACGGCTCCATCACTCGCGGGGGGTACGGCGGCATTCCTGGCAGAGGCGGGCCTATTCGCCTCGAAGGGCGAGGCGCGCCGGATGATCGCCGCCGGAGGTGTGACGGTGAACGGGGAGCGGGTCACGGATCCGGCCCTCGTTCCGGTGCCGATCGCCGGGGAGTGGCTGGACGTCCGGATCGGCAAGCGCCGCCGCGAGATCGGGCGCCGGACCGGCTGATCGCCGACACCTGCGCCTGCTGCCCCTGGTCATCGGCACGGAGCACGCCTCCGACCGCGACCTGCACGCCCCGTTCTCGTGCGATCGCGGCAGACGATGCATCCGTGGACTTGTATGTCCGATAGAGAGGGCTCAGAGGCTCGGGAGCGAGCCGCCACGAAGGAACTGAGCGTGGGGTACCCGGTCTGGCGGGCCGGGATAGCGCTTGTGGTGGTTCGGGTCGGCCCTTCCAGTCCGTGGGCGCATGTCTCGCCATCTGCGTGATGTGACGTGGCGGGGCCGACCGGAACGGACCTGGCGGCCCGTCCCCGGTCAATCGTGTCGGGCGCGCAGGACCTCAACGACGTCGTGGGGCGGGAGGCCGCGTTCGGCCAGCAGGACGAGGGCGTGATACAGGAGGTCCGCCGCCTCGCCGGCCAGGGCGGCGCGGGTGACGGTTCGATCGGCGCCGGCGGCCTCAGCCGAAGCGTCGTCCTTGGCGGCCATCAGCACTTCGGTCGCCTCCTCGGTCACCTTGCGGGCGACCGCGTCCACGCCGCCGCCGAGGAGCGACGTCGTGTACGAACCGACCGGCCGCTCGGTGGCACGGGAGTCGATCGTCGCCCACAGCGCCTCGAGCCAGGCGAAGCCTTGCGTCGTCCGCCCTGCCGGCGCGCCATCCGGATCGAAGCAGCTGCGGGTGCCTCGATGGCAGGTGGGCCCCACCGGGTGGGCCATGAGCAACAGGGCGTCACCGTCGCAATCGGTGGCGAGGTCGACGAGGCGGAGGAGATTGCCGCTCGTCTCGCCCTTGCGCCACAGTCGGCCACGGGACCGGGAGTGGAAGTGGACCTCGCCGCTGGCGAGCGTGGCGGCAAGCGCCTCGACATCCATGTAGGCGACCATGAGGACCCGTCCGTCGTGGGCGTCCTGGACGACCGCCGGCACCAGCCCGTCAGCAGCGAAATGGACTTTGGGCATCGGCATGTCTGTCGGACCGGCCATCACGCGACGGCCTCCGGCACGAGTCGCACCGGAAGACCGGCAGCGGCCATCGCGGCCTTGACATCGGCGATGGCATGGATGCGGCGATGGAAGATGGAGGCAGCCAGGACCGCATCCGCGCCGCCGTCGACGATGGCCGCCACGAAATCCGCAGGCCCGGCCGCGCCGCCAGACGCGATGACCGGCACGTGGACACGGGATGTGATGGCGCGCAGGAGCGCGGTGTCGAAGCCAAGCCCGGTCCCGTCACGATCGATCGAGGTGACCAGGAGTTCGCCCGCACCCATGTCGACCGCACGCTGCGCCCACGCGACAGCATCCAGCCCGGTCGCCTCGCGTCCGCCCTTGACAACGACCTCCCAGGTCCGGCCTGCCTCGCCGACACCGAGCGGGACTCCACCGTGCGCGACGGCCCGGGCATCGATGGCGACGACGACGGCCTGGCGCCCGAAACGGCCTGCACACCGGCTGATGAGCGTTGGATCGGCAACGGCTGCCGTGTTGAGGGCGACCTTGTCGGCGCCCGCTCGCAGCACGTCGCGCATCTCGGTCACCGTTCGGACCCCGCCGCCGACCGTCAGCGGGATGAATGCCCGGCGGGCAGTGCGCTCGACGATCTCGAGCAGGGTGCCACGCCGTTCGGGGGCTGCGGTGATATCGAGGAAGACCAGTTCGTCGGCGCCCTCGGCGGCATAGCGCTCGGCGAGTTCGGGCGGATCGCCCTCATCGACCAGGTCCACGAACCGGGTGCCCTTGACGACCCGGCCGTCGGCCACGTCCAGACACGGGATCACCCTACGGCACAGCATCAGGCGGCTCGCACGAGGTCGACGAAGTTGGCCAGGAGGTGCAGGCCGTCCGGGCCGCTTCGTTCCGGGTGGAACTGAACGCCGAGCAGTGCGCCCCGGGCGATGGCCGACGCGAATGGCCGGCCGTGCCGGGTCCTGGCCAGGACCACGTCGTCCCCCGCGCCGGCCGGAGCTCCGACGAACGAGTGGACGAAGTAGAAGTCGGCACCATCGGCGATCCCATCGAAGAGCGGGTGGGATCGCGTCCGTTCGACCTGGTTCCAGCCGATGTGGGGGAGCGTCGGGGCGCCCTCAAGTCGGACCGTCCGCCCGGCCAGGATGCCAAGCGTGACTGCGCCGTCCTCGTCGCTGCCATCGAACAGGAGCTGGAGGCCCAGGCAGATGCCCAGGAACGGCCGGTCTGCCGCGAGCCAGGCGCGGATCGGCGATGTCAACCCACGTCGGTCGAGACGGGCCATCGCCGGTTCGGCCGCTCCGACCCCGGGCACGATGATGGCATCGGCGCCCCGGAGCGCGTCGCCATCGCGGACGAGCACGACCTCGGCGCCGACGGTGGTCAGGGCCTGGTCGATGCTGACGATGTTGCCCGCTCCGTAATCCACGACGGCGATTCGGGGCCGGCCCGTCATCCCAGGACGCCCTTGGTGGAGGCGACACCCTCGCGGCGCGGGTCCGTCTCACAGGCCACGCGCAGCGCCCGACCGAGTGCCTTGAACGCCGCCTCGGCCAGGTGGTGGTCGTTGCGACCGGTGCCCGACAGGTGGAGCGTCGCGCCGGCGGTGCGACTGAACGACTCAAGGGCATGCTCGATGAGTTGCAGCGGCAGGCCGCCGACCCGCTCGCCGTGGAACGCCAGGTCGATGACCGCGTACGGGCGGCCGCCGACATCGATGACGGCGGACGCGAGCGCTTCGTCCATCGGCACCGTGCTCTGGCCGAACCGAGCGATGCCGCTCCGATCGCCGAGAGCCTCGGCGAAGGCGGCACCCACGACAAGGGCAACGTCCTCGACGGTGTGGTGCTCGTCGATCTGGAGGTCGCCGTCGGCGCTGATGGCGAGATCGAACAGGCCGTGATGGGCAAGCGAGCCAAGGAGGTGGTCGTAGAAGCCGATCCCGGTCTCGATGGCGGCGTGTCCGGAACCATCCAACCCCAGCGTTACCGTGATCTCGGTCTCCTTCGTGGCGCGGGTGATGGTCACCCGCCGGCCTTCCCGCGGGCCGACTGTGATCTCCCCGAGCGGGGTCGTCATCGTGGATCCTCCTTGGCCAGCGCCTGGGCGGCGGCGATCAATCGGTCGTTCTCGTCAGGGTCGCGCACGGTGAGGCGAAGGTGACCGGCCAACGGGTGACCGGCACCGAAGGTCCGCGGCACGAGTCCGCGTGCCAGCAGCCCCTCGGCGATGGCGGCCGCATGGGTCGGCGGCCCGAGATCGGCGAGCAGGAAGTTGGTGACCGATGGCCCGACCGACCAGCCGGCCGCGCGCAGTCCATCGGAGAGTCGGGCGCGCTCACGCCGCACGCGTTCGAGGTTGGCGTCCAGGACCGCCGGGTCGCGAAGCGCCTCCGTCACGAGCGTGACGGAGATGGTGGAAACGGAGCCGGGTGGACGGTACGGGTTGAGACGCGCGATGACCTCGGGCTCGGCTATCGCGAAGCCGACCCGCAGACCGGCCAGCGCGTACGCCTTGCTGGCGGTCCGCACGACGATGAGGTTCGGGTACGCCTCGCGCAGGCCGTGCAGGGAGCGCCCCACGAACTCGGCATAGGCCTCGTCGAGGACGACGATCGGGACCGGGCGAGCCGCGGCGGCAGCGTCGGCGGCCACGCTCGCGAGCAATCGCTCGATCTCGCCATCGGGTTCGGCGAGGGCGGTCGGGTTATTCGGGCTGCACAGCCAGACGACCGCGGCGTCCTCCGCGGCAGCTCGGGTGGCCGCCACGTCGACGGCCCAACCGGCCCCGGCAGCGAGCCGTGGGACCGACACGACCGACGCGCCGCGCTGCTCGGTCAGGACCCGGTACATCGAATAGGTCGGCGTCGGGACGACGGCGCGGCCACCAGCCGGGATGAACGCCTTGGCGATGAGGTCGAGGATCTCGTCGGCGCCGGCACCGACGATGAGCTCGTCGGTCGTCACGCCGTAGCGGGCGGACGCCGCCTGGGTCAGGCGCCGGTAGTCCGACGGCGGGTATTCGGAGAGCGGGGCGTCGAACCGACCTGCCGCCAGCAATCGGGCGACCAGCGCTGGCGGAGTGGGGGAGGTGTTGAGGTCGAACCGAACGATCGACGACGGGTCTACGCCGTAGCGTGCCGCCACCTCGTCGTTCGTCGCCTCCCAAGTGTAGCTGGTCGGTGCCGTCGGCGAAGAGAACGTGACCGGTGTCGGGCTCATGGCTGCGGCTCCCGAAACCGGATCTCGACAGCGTCGCGGTGCGCGAGGAGGCCCTCCGCTTCGGCCAGGGTCACGACCGTCTGCCGGATGGAGGCCAGCCCCTCGCGGTCGATGCGCTGGACCTGGATGTACTTGCCGTACGACTCGACGGCGAGGGCACCGGAGGCACGGGCGAGCCCGCCCGTGGGCAGGACGTGGTTGGCGCCGGTCGCATAGTCGCCGGCAGACTCGGGAGCCCACGGGCCGACGAACAGCGAGCCGGCGTTGCGCAGCTGGGCGACGGTCGCCTCGAGCGGCTCGACGTCGACGGACAGGTGCTCGGGCGCGTAGGCGTTGATGAACGCCACCGCGTCGGCAAGGGTCGGCGCCAGCACGATGCAGCCGTGGTCACGCAGCGCCGCCGAGAGGATGGGGCGCCGAGCCGCGGTGATCAGCTGTTCCACGACACACGTCTCGACGAGGTCCGCGAAAGCCGCGTCCATGGTGACCAGGATGGCCGGTGAATCCGGGCCGTGTTCAGCTTGCGTGATGAGATCCGCCGCGACCCGGGATGGGTCGGCAGGCGGGCCGGCAAGGACCATGCCTTCGGACGGGCCGGCCGGCAGGTCGATGCCGACTTCACCGCAGACCTCGATCTTGGCCGCGGTGACCCACGCGTTGCCGGGTCCGACGATGCGATCGACCGGAGCAACCGCGGCGTCAGGGAGTCCGTACGCGAGTGCCCCGATGGCCTGGGCACCGCCGGCGACGATGAAGGCATCGACCTCGAGCAGGCCGGCCGCGCCCAGGAGGACCGGGTTGGTCTTGCCGTCACGATCGGCTGGCGAGGCGACGACGACCCGCTCGACGCCTGCGACCCTGGCCGGCACGACGGTCATGACGAGCGACGACGGGTACGGTGCGGAGCCCCCGGGGACATACGCACCCACGCGGGCGAGTGGCGTCCAGCGGCGTTCGATCTCTATCCCGGGGACGATGGTCGTGCGCGTCGAGGCTGGCCGTTGGGTCTCGGCAAACCGACGAACGTGGCTGATCGCTTGATCCAGCGCGCTGCGGACATGCGGATCCAGGCGGTCGCGGGCAGCGCGAAGATCGTCGGGGTCCAGGACGAGACGACCGTCCGGGCGGCCGCCACCAACCGCCGCATTGGCCTCGCGGACCGCTGCATCGCCGCGGGTTCGGACAGCTGCGAGCGTTATGCGGGCGCCTTCCCGAACCGCAGGATCGGGGACGGCACCGCGACGGACGAGGGCGTCGTGGGCGCGGCAGGCATCGACGTCGCCGGCCGCGACGGCGGCAAGATCCAGACGCCGGAGCCGGAGGCTTCCGGTCGCCATGCCGGGGGTCGTCGGGCTGGTGGCGCTCACGGCACGATCTTCTCGATGGGCAGGACCAGGATCCCGGAAGCTCCAGCGGCTTTGAGTCGCGGCAGGAGGCCCCACACGTCGTCGGCTCCGACCACCGAGTGGATGGCGATCATCCCCGTGTGGGCCAGCGGGATCACGGTCGGCGACTCGAGCGCCGGCAGGAGGGCCTCGATGTCGCCAAGCCTGGCGGCAGGGGCGTTCATCATCAGATATTTGCGGCCGCGCGCAGCGATGACGGCGCCCAGCATCGTGTCGATCGCGGCCAGCTCCGCCGACCGGTCCCGATCCGCCGCCGGGTTCGCGATCAGGACCGCCTCCGAGGCCAGCACATCGCCGATCTGACGGAGGCCGTTCATCACGAGCGTCGAGCCGGTTGACACCAGGTCGACGATGCCCTCGGCGAGCCCCAGGCGGGGTGCGACCTCGACCGCGCCCGAGATCGGGATGATCTCGACCGGGATCCCGCGCTCGGCGAAGAACCGGCGGGTCGTGTTCGGGTGGGAGGTCGCCACCCGCAGGCCGGCGAGATCCTCGACGCGCTGGTACGACGTATCGTTTGGGACGGCGGCCGTCAATCGGCAGCGGCCGTAGCCGAGGAGCCGTACGCGCGGGAGCTCGACTCCGGTCTCGCTCAGCAGGTCGACCCCGGTGATGCCGAGATCGGCGACCCCGTCACGGACGAATTCGATGATGTCGTTCGTGCGCACGAACAGGATGTCCAGCTCGTAGTTCTGGACGAGCGACACCAGGCTCCGGTCATGCTCCTCGAAGATGAGGCCCGCATCGTGGAGCAGGCGCAGCGTCGGCTCGACCATCCGACCCTTGTTCGGGATGGCCAACCGGAGGCGGGTCCTCATCGGTCGCCCGCGACTGGATACGGTCGGGTGCCCGCCCGGGACGCTGCATCCAGCTTGCCGAGCATCGCCCGGTAGCCGCCCTCGCCGTGGTTCAACCACGACGCGATCCGGGTGATGGTCGCTGTGCTCGCGCCCGTGGTCCGCGAGATCTCGGCGTAGTGCATGCCGCCGTCCAGCATCCGAACGACAGCCCAGCGCTGAGCCAGATCACGCAGCTCGTTCAGTGTGCACAGATCTCGGAAGAAGCGCTCCGTCTCGTCGGTCGTCTCGAGACGCAGGATCGCGTTGAATAGTGCCTCGAGGTCAGGAGTCCGCCAGTCGTCAACCATGTCGCCAGACCACCTTGATAACGTGTTAGCGTAGTACCGTGCTAATACGGTAGCATGGTCCCATGAGCGTGACAAGCAACTTCGACCTCATCCCGGCGATCGACCTGCGCGGCGGTCGCGTGGTCCGGCTCCAGCAAGGGGATTTCGCTCGCGAGACCGCGTTCTCCGACGATCCGATCGCGGTCGCGCTGGAGTTCGTCGCCGCTGGCGCGCGGTGGCTCCATGTCGTTGATCTAGATGGGGCGCGCACGGGCCGACCGGCGCACGCAGCACTCATCGCCGCCATCGTCGCCGCGGTGGGCGACCGCGCCCAGGTGGAGGTCGCCGGTGGACTACGGACCGTCCATGCGGTTGGGACAGCCCTGGCGGCAGGCGCCGCTCGCATAGTGGTCGGCACCGCCGCCATCCGCGACCCCGGGTTCGCCGGGCGGCTCGTGGCCAGTCACGGTCCGAGGCGGATCGCGGTTGCGATCGACGTGCGCGACGGAGCCGCGGTGGGCGATGCGTGGGCGACGGGATCCCCAGGCGTCCCCGGCATCGATGCCATGGAGGCCATCGCCCGACTCGCGGATGCTGGGGTCACGACCTTCGAGGTGACGGCCATCGAACGCGACGGCCTCCTCAGCGGGCCCGATACCGCCCTCTATGAGCGGATGGTCACGCTCGATCGAGGCGTCATCATCGCGTCAGCCGGGATCGCGACCATCGACCACCTCCGGTCCGTGCGCAACCTGGGCTGTGGCGGTGCGATCGTGGGGCGAGCCATGTACGACGGGAGCCTCGACCTGGCAAAGGCGATCGCAAGCCTCGCTCAATGACCTCCGCCGTGACCTCCGGCAGCCTCGACTTCCCTGCGGTGCGCATCGATGATCTTCTCCGCGATGTGCCCGGGCACATCGTCGTAGTGGTCGAACGTCGCACTGAACGAGCCACGACCCTGGGACAGCGAGCGTAATTCCGTGGCGTAGCTGAACAGTTCCGCCTGGGGTACGTGGGCCGTGATGATCTGCATCCCGTCGGCCAGATCCATCCCGAGGACGCGGCCGCGGCGCCCGTTCAGATCGCGGTTGACCTCGCCCATGTAGGCCTCCGGAACCCGGATCGTGACGGCCATGATGGGTTCCATCAGGGCGGGCTTCGCGTGATGGACGCCGTCCTTGAGCGCCATGGACGCGGCGATCTTGAAGGCCATCTCGTTCGAGTCGACCGGGTGGAACGACCCGTCGTAAAGCGTGGCCTTGATGTCCGAGAGGGGATAGCCGGCGAAGACGCCCTCCGCCGCAGCCTCGCGGATTCCCTTCTCGATGCCCGTGAAGAAGCCCTTGGGGACGGAGCCACCGACGATCCGCTCGGCGAACTCCACACCGCCCTCCGGGTTCGGCTCCAGCTCCAGCCACACATCGCCGAACATGCCGTGACCGCCGGTCTGCTTCTTGTATCGGCCGTGGACCTGGGTCTTGCCACGGATCGTCTCCTTGTACGGGACCTTCGGCGTGTGGGTCACGATGGCCGTCCCGAACTTGCGCTTCAGACGCTCGATGATGACCGCGGTGTGCGCCTCGCCCATCGTCCGCAGGACCTGCTCGCCCGTGGCCGTGCGCTCCAGTCGGACGGTCGGTTCTTCCTCGAGCATCCGGCTGAGAGCCGGCCCCATCTTGTCCAGATCGCCCTTGCTGGATGGCTCGATGGCGACCACCAACGACGGCTCCGGGAACTCCAGCGACGGGAGGACAAGCGGGGCGTCGCGGCTACTCAGCGTGTCTCCAGTCTCGGTGACCCCGAGCTTGGTGACCGCGCCGATCTCACCCGCCTCGAGCTCGCCGATCAGTTCCTGGTCCTTGCCGTGGAGCAACAGCAGCTGCCCGATCCGTTCGTCCTCGTGGCGGGTCGAGTTCCAGACGTGGGCTTGAGAATGGAGCGTCCCGGACAGCACGCGCAGGTAGGTCAGCCGGCCCACGAATGGGTCCGCCGTCGTCTTGAAGACCCGCACCAGGAGCGGCCCCTTCTCGTCCGCCGGCACGTCGATGACGTTGCCCGCCTTGTCGGTCACCCTGGCTGGAGGCTCGTCGGCCGGGGACGGCAGGTAGCGCACGATGGCATCCAGCAGCGCACGCAGGCCGCTGCCCCGGAAGGCGCTGCCGACGAGCACTGGCGCCAGGATCGACTCCTTGACCCCCTTTCGCAGACAGGCCTCAAGTTCAGGGTCGGAGATCTCCTCGCCGTCGAGATACTTGGTGAGGACGTCGTCGTCGGCCGCGGCCGCGGCCTCCAGCAGCTGGTCGCGGCGCCGGGCGACCTCGTCCGCCATGGCCTCCGGGATGGGGATCTCGACGTCCCGGGAGCCGTCCCACTGCCAGGCCTTCCGATGGACGAGGTCAACGTAGCCCGTGAATGTGTCGGCAGCGCCGATCGCCAGGTGGAGCGGCGCGATCTTCTCGCCAAAGCTCCGCCGGAGGGCATCGAGCGCGGCTGTCGGGTCGGCATTCTCGCGATCGCATTTGTTGATGAAGAAGCAGGTGGCCGTGCCCGTCGAGCGCGCCAGGGCGACCGCCTGTTCCAGCCCGGCCTCCACGCCGCCCGACGCGTCCATCACCAGGATCGCGCCATCGGTCGCGGCAAAGCCTTCGATGACATCGGCGGTGAAATCGGGGTAGCCCGGCGTATCGACGAGCGAGATGCGCATCCCGTCCGCCTCGAACGTGCCGACCGCCAGGCTGAGCGACTCACGCCGCTTCTGCTCCTCCGGCTCGAAGTCAAGGTGAGCCGTTCCGTCGTCCACGCGTCCCAGTCGCGAGATGGCCCCGGCATCGAACAGCAGTCGCTCTGCGAGCGTCGTCTTGCCAGCGCCCGCGTGGCCGGCCAGGACGACGCTCCGAAGGTGGGGGAGATCGATGCTCTTCATCGTCATCGGCTTCGTCGGTCCTTCCTGACTGCAACCTGACTGCAAGGGGACACGGGACGTCCGGGGGGCGAGTTAGGCCATGATAGTCCGCTATACTCCGCCCCGCGATGTCCGGACATTCCAAGTGGTCCACGATCAAGCGCGCCAAGGGCATCACCGATGCCAGGCGCGGAGCCCTGTTCACGAAGGTCGCCCGGGAGATCTCGGTGGCGGCTCGGCAGGGTGGCGGTGACCCCGACGCCAACTATCGTCTGCGCCTTGCCATCGAGAAGGCTCGCTCGGTGAACATGCCGGCCGACAACATCAAGCGCACGATCGACAAGGCGACCGGCGGTGGCGAGACCGTCCAGTACGAGGAGATCGTCTACGAGGGCTACGGCCCGGGCGGCATCGCGGTGCTCGTCGAGGCCCAGACGGACAACCGCAACCGGACAGCCGGCGAGGTACGTTCGATGTTCGCGAAGAGCGGCGGCCAGCTCGCCGGCTCCGGCGCGGTCGCCTGGCAATTCGAACCGCGTGGCCTGATCGAGGTCCCGCGGGCTGGTCTCGACGCCGACGAAGTCACCCTGATGGCCATCGATGCGGGCGCCGAGGACGTTGACACCGATGGCCAGGAGACGATCGAGATCTATACCTCTCCTGGCGATCTGGAGCTCGTGCGCAAGGCGCTCGAAGCCGCCGGCGTCCCGGTCGGCTCCGCCGAATCGACGATGATCGCCAAGCAGACAGTCGAACTCGACTCGTCCAAGGCGCGCCAGGCGCTGCGGCTGGTCGAGCTACTGGAAGACCTCGATGACGTCCAGCGCGTGACCGCGAACTTCGACATCCCAGAGGACGTCTACGCCGAGGTCGCCGGGTGAAGGTCCTCGGGATCGACCCGGGGACGGCCGCCCTGGGTTACGGGATCGTCGAACGGCAGGGTGGCCGCCTGCGCGAGGTGGACCACGGGTGTCTCATCACCAGCCCGGACCTGTCCATGCCGGACCGCCTCCTGGCCATCCACTCGCTGGTCGTTGAGTTGCTTGAGCTCCACCAGCCGGATCTCATGGGCGTGGAGCGGCTCTTCTTCTCGCGCAATGTCCAGACTGCGATGGGCGTCGGCCAGGCGCGCGGGGTCGTGCTGCTGGCGGCCGCGCAGCACGGCACGCCGGTCCGCGAGGCGACGCCGAACGAGGTCAAGAGCGCCATCGCCGGCTACGGCGCGGCCGACAAGAAGCAGGTCCAGCGGATGGTCCAGCTGGTGCTCGGGATGAGCCAGCTACCGCGCCCGGACGACGCCGCCGACGCGCTGGCCATCGCAGCCTGGGCCGCCAACACGGAGCGCGGCGGGCCGGCGGCCACGGCTGGGGTCCTGGATCGGGCGGCCGCCGCGCCGATCACGCGCGGCGAGAACAGCTACCAACGCGCCGTTCGCGAAGCCATGGCCAGCGAGCGTGCCGCCAAGCGCAGCGCGTCGTGAGCTTGGCCCTGCTCCGGCCGGTGAGCTCGGCGGTTTGATGCGCCGTGGTTGCGCCGACGGTTTGGTACGCCGTCCCCGCCTGCATGTGTCCATGAGTCAACACTGGGCCATCGAACGGCCTCAGCGAGGCGATTCGGCCAACTCTCGACACGCCCGCGTGTCTCCGAGCCACGGTGTTGAGCCGAGGCGGTGCGGCGATCCAGGCGCTGCCTTTTTCGGTGGGCTGGTGTTGACTGGCAGCCACGGGCCGGCCGCGCGCGAGGCCGCGAGTCGCGCGGCGATCGCGGCGGCCGCGCGATGATCGCCTCGGTCGAGGGAGTGGTCGGTGCGGTCGGTGCCGATTCGCTCGTGATCGAGGTCGGCGGGCTCGGCTATCAGGTGTTCGCGGCGCCGGCGATCCTGGTTACGGCCCAACCGGGGAGCCGTCTCAAGTTACATACGTACCACCTGGTCCGTGAAGACCAGCAGGCCCTGTATGGATTCCGAAGCGGCGAGGAACTCGGCTTCTTCAACCTGCTCCTGACCGTCACCGGCGTCGGCCCAAGGGTCGCCCTGGCGATCGTCGGCAGTCGCCCGACGCCGGACCTGCAGCTCGCGATCATGGCCCAGGATCAGGCCGTCCTGGTCGCCATCCCGGGAATCGGCAAGAAGCTGGCCGAACGGATCATCTTCGAGCTCAAGGAGAAGGTGGCGGCGGCCGGCGTCTCGGTCTCGGGTATGACCGTGGCTGGTGGGATCCCCGGCGAGGGCGAGGTCGTCGCCGCGCTCCAGGCCCTCGGCTACTCCCTCGCGGAGGCACGGGAGGCGTCGCGCGTGGCCCTGGCTGACGTCGGTGTCGAAGCCACGCTGGAGGAACGCGTCAAGGCTGCCCTTCGGAGCCTGCTGCGCGAGTAGGTCGCCGTGCCGGCAGCACGAGGTCCGTCGGCAGCAACGCAGCCTCCGTCGGCCGAACTCAGGGTCGGCTCGAAATCAGGGCCGGCGGCCGGCCAGGGCGTCGGCGTGTCGACCGTGCGGATCGATCGAGGCTCGGCCGGGTCGCGCGGCGAGCTCGGCGAGCGTTTCCGTATCGAGGATCTCGAGCATCGCGTCGCGCACGTCGAGCATCACGTCGCGCAACGGGCAGGTCGCCTCGTCCGCACACGAACATCTCTCGTAGTAGCGGAGCGAGACACAGCCCAGCGGCGCCAGCGCGCCATCAAGCAGCCGGATCACCCGACCGATGGTGACCGTCGCGGGGTCGGCGGCTATGGCGTAGCCACCGTGGGCGCCAAGCGTCGTCCGCACGATCCCGGCGTGTCGCAGCGTCGACATGATCTGCTCGAGGAACTTGGCCGGAAGCCGGTTCCGCTCCGCGAGGCTGGCCAGCGTGACCGGGCCGCCCCCATCGTGGCGAACCAGGTCCACGAGGGCTCGCAAGCCATATTCCGAGCGGCGTGACAGGTGCATGCCAGCATCCTAGCGGCGTGACCCTGATCGAGTGATGCGACTGGCGGGGACTATCGTACATCCGTACTAAAGCGCGTGCGGATGTGCTAGACTCGGCCCCGATGACGGACGATCTCTCGCGCATCCTCTCGACGGACCTCGAGGACGACGGCGACGTCGTCATCGAAGGCACCCTGCGGCCGCGGACCCTGGACGAGTACATCGGCCAGCGCGAGGTCAAGGCCAACCTGTCGGTACTGCTGACGGCGGCCCGGGGCAGGGGAGAGGCAGCCGATCATGTCCTGCTGTACGGCCCGCCAGGCCTCGGCAAGACGACATTGGCGACGATCATCGCCCGCGAACTCGGGGTCAATGTCAAGTACGCGTCCGGTCCAGCGATCGAGCGCGCCGGGGACCTCGCCGCCATCCTGACCTCGCTCGAGGAGCGCGACGTCCTGTTCATCGACGAGATCCATCGTCTCAACCGGGCGGTGGAGGAGATCCTCTATCCGGCGATGGAGGATTACGCACTGGACGTGATGATCGGCAAGGGCCCGTCGGCGCGATCCCTGCGGCTCAGCCTCAAGCCGTTCACCTTGGTCGGTGCGACCACCCGGGCCGGTCGCATCAGCAGCCCATTGCGCGATCGCTTCGGAGCGACCTATCGGCTCGACTTCTATACGGACGACGACCTGGCGGCGATCGTGGACCGCTCGGCTGCGATCCTGGGTGTCGCCATCGACGATGCGGCCATCCGGGCCATCGCGCGCCGCGGCCGCGGCACGCCACGCATCGTGAATCGTCTCCTGAAGCGGGTCCGGGACCACGCCCAGGTCCATGGCGACGGCAACGTGGACGAAACGACGGCCACGGCCGCCATGCGGGCGATGGAGATCGACGACGAGGGCCTCGACTCGACCGATCGCAAGCTGCTGGCCGCCATCGTCCAGAAGTTCGCGTCCGGCCCGGTCGGCGTGGCCGCGCTGGCCGCCGTCCTGTCCGAGGAGACCGAGACGATCGAGGACGTGTACGAGCCGTTCCTGCTGCGGCTGGGGTTCATCGATCGGACCCCGCAGGGTCGGATCGCGACGGACCTGGCCCGGACCCATCTGTCGGCCCTGGGCTACGAGATCCCGCCGCCGCGTCGGACCGAACCGGGCATGCCTGGCCTGTGGGATCCGCCACCGATCCCCGCCGACCCGCCCGACGCGTGAGCGTGCCCTACGTCGGCCGAGCGGCACGCTACGAGGTGGAGGTGCCGGCTCCTGCGGATGGGTCCACTCGGGCCCGCCTCGGTCGTCTGACCCTGCCGCACGGGACCGTCGAGACGCCCCAGTTCATGCCGGTCGGGACGAACGCCACGGTCAAGGCCCTCTCGCCCGACGACATCCGGACGACCGGGGCCACGATCATCCTGTCGAACACCTACCACCTCTACCTGCGGCCGGGCCACGAGCGGATCGAGCGGCTGGGCGGCCTGCATCGATTCATGGATTGGGACGGCCCCATCCTGACCGACTCGGGCGGGTTCCAGGTCGTCTCGCTCGGCGACCTGCGCGTGGTCGACGAGGACGGCGTGACCTTCCGGAGCCACCTCGACGGATCGGTCCACCGGTTCACACCGGAGGTCGCGGTCCGCGTCCAGGAAGCCCTTGGGGCAGACGTCGCGCTCGCGTTTGACCAGCCGGTCTTCCCCAGCTCGCCCCGGGCCGTCGTCGCCGACGCGACCGAACGGACGCATCGCTGGGCGGAACGTTCACTGGCGGCGCACACGCGCCCGGACCAGGCCATCTTCGGCATCTCACAGGGTGGTCTGGAGCCGGATCTGCGGGCGGCCTCCACGGCGTACATCGCGAGCCTGCCCTTCGACGGCATCTGCATCGGCGGCCTGGCCGGGGACGAGACGCCGGAGCAGCGCGAAGCTGCACTGGATGTGGCCATCCAGCTCCTCGCAAACGATCCACGGCCGCGCTACCTCATGGGCCTCGGCTCGCCGGCGGATCTCCTGGAGGCCGTGCATCGGGGGGTGGACCTGTTCGACTCGGTGCTGCCGGCGCGGGTCGCCCGGAACGGCCAGCTGTGGGTTCCCGGCGGCAAGCTCAACATCCGAAATCAACGCTTCCTGGACGATCCAGCCCCGGTCCAGGAGGACTGCCCGTGTCTTTGCTGCCGGCGATTCTCTCGCGCCTATCTGGCCCACCTGTTCCGGGCCAGGGAGCTGCTCGGGTACCGGCTCGCGACTTGTCACAACCTGACCTTCACCCTAGACTTCATGGTCAGGATCCGGGCCGCGATCCGTGCCGGAACCCTGCCTGCTGCGATGTCTGAACTGCGCCGTCGCGCGGGCCGGATACGTGGCAGTGAAGGCGCCGAGAAGTCGGCGTGAAGGATCCACCGGTAATCTGCAAGACGACGCGGAGGCGAAGCGATGGGCTCGCGAGATCGACCGAGCAAAGAGGCCAAGAAGAAGCCGAAGGCCAAGAGCGCGCAGCCCAGCCTGTCGCCGCTCTCCGAACCACCACAGAACGTCGAATTGATCCGCAAGCCACGCAAGGAACCGCGGGTCGTGGAGGACGTCGCACAAGAAGACTGATCGACCGGCGGACGTCGTCAACGTCCGCTCCGTCGAGCGGTCCCCCAGGGATCGAATGAGGAGCGTGACGGATAGATGGCGATGACCGAAGAGCGGACAGTGGAGCTCGCGCAAGGGGAACGAGCCAAGGCGGTAGAGGCCGCCCTGGCGTCCATCGAGAAGCAGTTCGGGCGCGGGGCGATCATGAAACTCGGTTCGCGCGAGAAACTCGTCATCGACACGATCCCGACCGGGTCGATCGCGCTCGATCTCGCGCTCGGCGTGGGCGGCATCCCGCGTGGCCGGATCACGGAGATCTTCGGGCCTGAATCATCGGGCAAGACGACCGTCTGCCAGCACATCATCGCGGAGGCCCAGGCACGTGGCGGCATCGCCGCGTTCATCGACGTGGAGCATGCCCTCGATCCCGGCTATGCCCGGGCCTGCGGGGTCAATGTCGATGAGCTCCTGGTGAGCCAGCCAGACACCGGTGAGCAGGCCCTCGAGATCACCGAGACGCTCATCCGATCGGGCGGGATCGACTGCGTCATCGTGGATTCGGTGGCGGCGCTCGTGCCGCGTGCGGAGCTCGAGGGCGAGATGGGCGATTCGTTCATGGGCATCCAGGCGCGGCTCATGAGCCAGGCCCTGCGGAAGCTGACCGGCGCGGTCTCGCGGTCCAACACCTCGCTGATCTTCACCAACCAGTTGCGCGAGAAGATCGGGGTCATGTTCGGCAACCCGGAGACCACCCCGGGCGGACGTGCCCTCAAGTTCTATGCGTCCGTCCGACTGGATATCCGGCGGATCGAAACGATCAAGACCGGCACCGACTCGGTCGGCAATCGTTGCCGGGTGAAGGTCGTCAAGAACAAGGTCGCTGCGCCGTTCCGGGTCGCCGAGTTCGACATCATGTTCGGCGAGGGGATCTCCAAGGAAGGCGGCCTGCTCGACGTCGGCGTGGCGATGGATGCCGTGAACAAGGCCGGTGCCTGGTTCACGTTCGAGGAGACCCGCCTTGGCCAGGGACGCGAGGCTTCGAAGGACTTCCTGCGGGCGAATCCGGCCATCGCAGCCGAGATCGATCGCCGGATCCGGGCCAAGATCAACGACGTCGTCATCCCGGTCGAGGGTATCAAAGAGGCCGAGTAGCGGCCCATCGCCATGACCCGGGAACGACCGACGCGCGACTCATTCGCCGAGCGGCGAGAGCGCCGTGGCGCGATCGAGGATCCGCAGGTCGTCCTGGAGGCCGCCGGGCGCTTCCTCGAGGCGCGCTCGAGGTCCATCGCCGAGGTTCGTCGTCGACTGGGTGGAGCCGGGTATCGCGTCGAGCTGGTCGACGGCGCCATCGCCAAGCTCCTCGAGATCGGCGTGCTCGACGATCAGGCCTTCGCCCGGGCATGGGTCGAGTCACGCGACCGGGCGCGGCCTCGCGGTGAAGGCGCGATCCGCCATGAGCTGGCCCAGAAGGGCATCGAGCGCGAGACGATCGATCTCGTGCTCGGCGAGCGGCGCGACGCAGCCGCGGCCGCGGCATCGATCTCGGAGCCTGGCGACGAGACCGTCGTGCCGACCGCGGATCGATCGGCGGCTGACCGGCTGCTCGCAAAGAACCGGCGGGCTCTGGATCGTGTCGCAGATCCTCGCCAGCGCCGACAGCGAGCCTACGCGCTCCTCGCCCGGCACGGCTTCGATCCCGAGACGTGCCGCGAGGTCGCAGCCACGGTTACGATGCGGGACGACGACGTGGAGCCACCGCCGGTTTGACCCTCCGGGACCTCGGGCCGTAGGTTACGCTCTAGACGAACCACGCGCCGTTTCGATGGCGTGCATCACAGGACTGATCTCGATCGCGCCACCCACCGCAGCATGGACCTCCGCCCGACACGTCGGACGGATGAGAGGATCTACCAATGGATACCCCGCTCGTCATGGCGGTGGCCCTCGCGGCCGCCGTCGGCGGAGCCATAGTCGGCGTCGTCGTGCGCAGCCTGTGGGCGTCCCAGACGATCAAGGCCGCAACGGCCGGAGCTCGTCGCATCGAATCGGATGCCCGCGCACGGCAGAAGGAGCTCATCCTCGAGGCGAAGGACGAGAAGATCCGGATGCAACGCGAAGCCGAGGAAGAGGCCCGCGCCCGCCGCACGGAGTTGGCCCACCTCGAGAGCCGCCTGCTCCAGCGCGACGAACAGCTCGATCAGCGCACGGACATGCTCGGCCAGCGCGATCGCAATCTGCTGGATCGCGAGCGCGAACTCGACCGGACCCGCGAGGAACTGGCACATGCACACGGCGAGCAGGTGACCGCCCTGGAGCGGGTAGCCAGCATGTCCGCCGATGAGGCCAAGGGCATCCTCATCGAAGCCGTCCGCGAGGAGGCCGAACGCGATGCCGTCAAGCTTGCCCGGGCCATCGAGCGCGGTGCCCGCGAGGAGGCCCAGGACAAGGCCCGCGACATCGTGATCACCGCGATACAGCGCGTCGCCGCGGATCACACGGCTGAACACACGGTCTCGGTCATCCACCTGCCGTCGGATGAGATGAAGGGCCGGATCATCGGCCGTGAAGGCCGCAACATCCGGGCCCTGGAGCAGGCGACCGGGATCGACCTGATCATCGACGACACCCCCGAGACGGTCATCCTGTCGGGTTTTGACCCGGTCCGACGCGAGGTCGCTCGGCTGGCCATCACCAAGCTCATCGCCGACGGACGGATCCATCCCGGCCGGATCGAGGAGGTCGTCGCCAAGGCCCGTATCGAGGTCGAGGCGGTCATGCGCCAGGCGGGCGAGCACGCAGCCTACGAGGCTGGCGTGCCGGGCCTCCCGGCGGACATCATCCAGACGCTAGGGCGGCTCAAGTTCCGCACGAGCTACGGCCAGAACGTACTCAACCACGTCGTCGAGACAAGCCACCTCGCCGGAGTCATCGCCGCCGAGATCGGCGCCGACGTCCAGATCGCCAAGATGGGCGGGCTGCTCCACGACATCGGCAAGGCGGTCGATCACGAGGTGGAGGGTCCGCACGCGGCGATCGGGGCGGCCATCGCGGCCCGCCATAACCTCAATCCCAAGGTCGTGAACGCGATCGCCGCGCACCACCAGGAAGTCGAGTACGCCTGCCTGGAGGCCCCCATCGTCCAGATCGCCGATGCGATCAGTGCCTCCCGACCGGGCGCCCGCGGCGAAGCGATGGACACGTATATCAAGCGCCTCGAGGACCTCCAGGCCATCGCCGAGAGCTTCAGCGGCGTTGAGCGGTCGTTCGCTGTCCAGGCCGGCCGCGAGGTTCGCATCCTCGTTCGACCCGAGGAGATCGACGACTTGACGGCGATTCGCCTCGCCCGCGACATCGTCAGGAAGATCGAGGAGCAGCTGACCTACCCGGGCCAGATCAAGGTGACGGTCATCCGCGAGACGCGGGCCGTGGAGTACGCGAAGTAGCGACCGATGGCGGGGGTGCTCTCGGGCCGATCGGTCGGACGCGCCTCGGCAACCCGCCCAACGGCGACGCCCCACGCCCACACGGTGCCTGCCGGGTGCTCATGATCGGCGACCTTATCGGCAAGCCAGGCCGGGTCGCGGTGGAGGCCCTGCTGCCCGCGCTGCGTGACGAGCGTGGCATCGATTTCGTGACCGCCAACGGCGAGAACGTGGCCGGCGGCATGGGCCTGACCCCGTCCACTGCCGACGCCATCCTCGCATCCGGGGTGGATGTCATCACGTCCGGCAACCATATCTGGGATAAGCGTGAGATCTACCCGTACCTGGAAGCGAATGACCGCGTGCTGCGGCCGCTCAATTACGGCACCCACGAAGTCCCGGGGCGCGGCTGGGGCATCTACCAGGCGCTCGACGGCACCGACATCGCGGTCATCAATCTGCAGGGCCGGACCTACATGCAGCCCATCGAGAACCCGTTCACAGAGGCCGACCGTCTGTTGGACGAGTCGTCGGAGCCGCTGCCGCCCGTCCGCCTGGTCGACTTCCACTGCGAGCTGACGTCCGAGAAGAACGCCCTGGGCCTCTACCTGGACGGACGAGTCAGCGTCGTCGTCGGGACGCACACCCACGTCGTGACCGGCGATGAGCGGATCCTCCCCAACGGCACGGCGTACCAGACAGACCTGGGCATGACCGGGCCGATCTGGAGTGTCATCGGCTTCGCGCCGCGCACCGTGATCCCGCGCTTCATCAACGCGCTGCCGACCCGCTTCGAGGTGGGCGAGGGGGCGGTCGTCTTCAACGCCGTCCAGGTCGACATCGATCCGGCGACCGGCCGCGCCCTGGCCATCGAGCGGATCCAGCGACTCGTCGAGGGCTGACGTGACCATGCCGCGCCGGCGGCGCCACGACCCGCTGCCACCGCCAGGCGATGGCCGGGTCGAGCCACCGAGCCCGTCGACGGTCGACCTGCACACGCACACGACGCGCTCGGACGGCGTCGTCGAGCCGGCGGCCCTTGTCAAGGCTGCGTGGGATGCGGGCGTCCGGACCCTCGCCCTGACCGACCACGACACGCTCGCCGGGTATCGCGAGGTCGTGACCGCAGGCCGGGTGCCGGCGGGGATGACGCTGCTCTCTGGCGTCGAGATCAACGCGATCGTTGGCCGCGATATGGGCCTCTGGGAAGGCGAGCTGCACATCCTGGGCTTCGGGATGGATCCTGACAACGAGGCCTTCGAGGCCGCCCTCTCCGCCCAGCGCGATCGCCGTCGTGAACGCTTCGAGCGGACGATCGAGCGCCTGCGCGACCTCGATCTCTCGATCGACAGCCAGGTGGCAGATCTGGTCGCCGCCGATGGCGATGCCCTGGGACGCCCGACCGTCGCCCGGGCGCTCCTCGCTGCCGGCCACGCGGCGAGCGTCGAGGATGCCTTCAAGCGACTGCTTGGCCACGGGATGCCCGCCTACATCCCGCGCGATGGCCTCGGCCCGGTCGAGGCCATCGCGACGATCCGGTCCGCCGGTGGCCTGCCGGCCCTGGCCCATTTCAGCGAGGCGCCGTCCAGGATGGACGTCGTCCGGGAACTCGTGGAGGTTGGTCTCGGCGGCCTGGAGGTCTATTACCGCTCGTTCGACCAGGCGACCGTGGCAGCCGTCGGGGACGTCGCTCGCGAGCTCCGTCTGCAGGCCACGGGCGGCACCGACTACCACGGCGACCTGGGCTCGTATGCCGAGGCCCATGCCGCCGTGTGGGTCCCACCCGAGGTTGGCGACGCGCTCCTTCAGCGCCCCGCGTCGGCGTCTTTCTGAGGCTGCCGCTTCCCGATCCGATCGGCGGCCGCGGCCATCGCGACTGGCGGCCTGTTCCGCGTACCATGGCGAAGCCGTGACCGAACCTCGAACCCTCGCCCGCTCGCTGCCGATGCTGGAGTTCGCGCCCGCCTCCGTCGAAGGCGCTCCGCGCCACCCCGCCGCCCCATCGGACGAACGACTGGTCGAGTACATCCCGGAGGCCCGTACGCTGCCGCGGTTCCACGTCTGGACCCTTGGCTGCCAGATGAACCGGAGCGATTCGGAGGAGATGGCGGGGCGGCTGCTGGATGCCGGGTGTGAAGAGGCGCCGTCGATGGAGACCGCCGACCTCGTCATCATCAATACCTGCGCGATCCGCGAGGGAGCCGAGCAGAAGGTCATCGGCCGGCAGGGACAGCTCGCGAAGCTGAAGGCCGCAAACCCTGGGATGCGGGTCGTGCTGACCGGGTGTTCCGTGCGCGAACCGGACCGCGCGGGCCTGACTCGTCGCTACCCGGCGGTGGACCTCTTCCTGCGGCCCGATGAGGAGCCCGAACTCATCGATCAACTCGGCCTGGCGTCCGCGCAGGCGCCCATCGGCGCACTTGGGGCCACGACCACGGTCGGCCGAACCGTCGTCGGCGTGGCCGACCACCTTTCCGGGACGCGCGCCAGGGCGGTCGGGGACGGTACCGTGGCCCGGGGCTCGGCCATCGCGGCCTGGTTGCCGATCATCTACGGCTGCGATAAGACGTGTACGTACTGCATCGTGCCGTTCAGCCGCGGTCCGGAACGCAGCCGGCCATTCGACGACATCCTCGACGAGGCACGGTCGCTGGCCGCGGCCGGCTATCGCGAGGTCACGCTGCTTGGCCAGAACGTGAATTCGTACGGCCACGACCTGGCCGCCGAGCCCCGCTTCGCCCACGTCGAGGCGGCCCGCTGGGCCGGACGTCAGCTGGACCTGGCCGGCCGACCGGACCTGGCTGAGTTGATCCGGGCCATCGATGGACTACGGACCGCCGACGACCATCCGGCCATCGGGCGCCTGCGCTTCGTCACCTCGCACCCGTGGGATCTGTCCGACCGACTGATCGCGGCCATGGCCGAGTGCGACTCAGTCTGCGAGCACCTGCATCTGCCCGTGCAGTCCGGATCGGACCCGGTCCTGCGGCGGATGGGTCGCCAGTACACGATCGAGCACTACGAGGAACGCCTGACCCGGATTCGCGAGGCCGTCCCGGGCATCGCGATCTCGACCGACATCATCGTCGGCTTCTGTGGGGAGACCGAAGCCCAGTTCGAGGAAACGCTCCAGCTCCTGGAGAGCGTCCGCTACGACCAGGTCTTCGCGGCCGCCTATTCGCCTCGCCCGGGAACGCCCGCGACTCGCCTGGCCGATGACGTTCCGGCGGCCGACAAGCGGCGTCGGCTGAACACACTGCTCGCGCTCCAGGAAGGGATCGGCCTGGAGCGCAATGAGGCATGGCTGGACCGTGAGGTAGAGGTGCTGGTCGACGCTGTCACCCCCGCACGGACCCACGGCCACGACGATGGGCGGGACGGAGGCCCTGGCGGCGCGACGGGGGAGGGGACAAGGCTGTCCGGCCGGACGCGGACCAACAAACTGGTCCACCTCGTGGGTGATCCGGCGCTGGTGAGTCGGACCGTCGCCGTCCGGATCGAGCACGCCGGCCCATACGCGCTGCGCGGTGCGCTCGTCGGCGCGTGACCGGCGCGTGACCGGGCCTGACGGCGGAGCGCCACCGCTCATCGTCATCGCCGGCGCCACCGCCACTGGCAAGACAGAGCTCGCGATCCGTATGGCCGAAGCGCTGACCCGCGATGGCCGGCCCGCAGCGATCATCTCGGCCGATTCACGCCAGGTGTTCCGTGGCCTGGACATCGGCACGGCCAAGGTCTCCGCTGCCGACCGGGCGCGCGTTCCACACCACGGCCTGGACCTCGCCGATCCCGACGAGCGCTTCAGCATGGCCGACTTCGCGGACCATGCCCGCGGCGTTCTCGCGGGCCTGGCGCGAGACGGTGCCGTCGCGATCCTTGCCGGCGGGACCGGGTTATACCTGCGGGCAGTCGCGCGCGGCCTGGACACGGCGTCACTGCCGTCCGATCCCGAGCTCCGGGCCCGCCTGGAATCGGACCTCATCCAGGACGGCCCTGCGTCCCTCGTCAAGCGACTCGAGGCCCTGGCACCAGTCCTCGCCGCAAGCATCGAGACACGCAACCCGCGTCGCGTCGTCCGGGCGCTGGAGATCGCCGAGCTGCGCGGCGACGGCGCTCTGCCGGCACCGCTCGGCTACCCGGGGTCGGTCCTCTGGCTTGGCTTGACCGTCGAGCCCTCGGTCCACGCCCGTCGGATCGAGACCCGGGCGCGCAGCCAGTTCAACACAGGCCTGCTCGAGGAGGCCCGCGCGTTGCGCGAGCAGTTCGACCCGGCCCTGCCAGCGTTTTCGGCCATCGGCTATCGGGAGGCCTGGGCCGTTCTCGACGGCGAGCTGACCCTGTCCGCGGCCATCGACCTCGACGCTCAGCGCAACCTCGCCTTCTCGAAGCGGCAGCGCACCTGGTTCCGATCCGAGCCTGGGATCACCTGGCTGGACGCCACGGAAGACCGGGATGTCCGTGCGCAGCGACTCGTGGGTCGCCTCCTGGACACTGATCCGTCTCGCCGGCTTCGAGGTCGGGGAGAAGTCAGCGTCGACCCTCAGTCGACGAAACCTGCATGAACCGCGCGTCGTACCGGTTCCAGACGCCCCCGCCTGACCTTGACGCATGAACCGTCGACTGCCAGTCGACGATCCTTGCCGCGTCGGGTCTGACGGCCCCGCCGTCAACCCCAGACGCATGAAACGTCGACTCCCAGTCGACGATCTTCCGTCGAGCGACAAAGCAGGGCCCCGCGGCAAGAGGGACTATCCTTGGGGACGATGCCGAACCACCTCATCGATCTCGTTCCACCCATGGAGAAGGTCTTCCTCGTCGCCGTCGATACCGGTGATGACGATGGCTGGTCCGCCGAGGACTCGCTCACTGAGCTCGCCAACCTCGCCACGACCGCCGGTGCCGAAGTCGTCGGCGCCGAATGGCAGAACCGCCGCCATGTCGACCCGAACTGGTACGTCGGCAAAGGCAAGGCGGAGGAGTTGGCGGCAGCCAAGCGCGAGACGGGATTCGATGTCCTGGTCGCGGATGACGAGCTGTCGCCCGCCCAGCAGCGCGCGCTGGAGGAACTGCTCAAGGTCAAGGTCATCGACCGCAGCCGGCTCATCCTCGACATCTTCGCGCTCCATGCGACCACGCACGAAGGTCGCCTCCAGGTGGAGCTGGCTCAACTCGAGTACCAGCTGCCGCGGCTGACCAAGCTGTGGACCCACCTGAGCCGAACCGGTGGCGGCATCGGCACGCGCGGCCCCGGCGAGTCGCAGCTCGAGACCGACCGACGGATCGTGCGGACGCGCATCACGAAGATGAAGGAACGCGTCGCCCAGGTCCGACAGCAGCGCGAGACGGCGGCACGCGGCCGCGATCGTCGGCTGTGGCCGACCGTCGGCATCGTCGGCTACACGAACGCCGGCAAGTCCACCTTGCTCAACGCGCTCGTCGGCAGCGAGGTCGCCAAGGTGGAGGACAAATTATTCGCGACGCTCGATCCGACGAGCCGCCAGGTGAAGCTCGGCGACGGCCAGACGGCGATCGTCACCGACACCGTCGGCTTCATCCACAAGCTGCCTCACCAGCTGGTAGAGGCGTTCCGGGCCACCCTCGACGAGGTGAATCGCGCGGACGTCCTGGTGGAGGTCGTCGACGCCTCCGACGGTCACTTCGCGGAGCATCGAACGACCGTCCAGACGGTCCTCGACGAGCTCGGTGCCGGGGACAAGCCGCGGCTCGTGGTCTTCAACAAGGCGGATCTGCTCGACCCGGCGGCGCGCGATGCCGCAGTCTCAGCTCAGGCCATCGCCGGCGCCGTCTTCGTGTCCGGGTTGACGGGCTACGGGATGGACACGCTCCGTACCCAGATCGGCGCCCTACTGGCGTCGCTATGGGTGGATGTCGACGTCCATCTTCCGTACGCGGCGGGCGAGCTCCTCGCCCGTGTTCGCGAACGGGGAGCGATCGAGCTCGAGTACGGGGAACGTGACGTGCGTGTCTGGGGACGCGTGGCGCCGTCACTGGCCGGCGAGATCAACGCTGTGGCGGAGCGCTCGGCGGCAGCCATGCTCCAGGGTGATGGGGCCATCGCCTACGACGAGAGCGCCACAGAGGTCGGATCCAGCGCGTCGTGACCAGCCCGAATGTGCGCCGGGCGGGGCGCGCGACCCTGCTCGATGGCTCGCAGCTTGTCTGGACGGTCGCCGATGGCCGCCGCGGCCGGCGTTGGCGGGCGATGACGACGGTCCGTGGGGCGATGACCCACGCGCTCCTGCTCGAAGTCGACGCGGACGGCCGGGTGTCGCGCGTCGAACTGACCACGGCCGCAGGACTGCTGACGCTCCATCCCGAAGCCGACGAGACCGAGCTCCACGGTAACGTCACCACGCCGGATGGGATGCGCCACCTTGCCTTCGCCTGGAGCCCCGAGCATGAATTGCAGGTCGAGGGTCGACCCTTGGCGAGCGCTGTAGCGGCCCGCCACCTGGCGCCACGGATCCGGGTGGGGGAGGGGACGCAGGTTCCGATGATCGTGATCGACACCGTGCTGCAGCTGCGAACAGCCATCGTGCGTGTCGAGCGCCCCGCCGAGGACCGCTGGCTGTTCGAGCGCGACGGCATGGTCGAGCGGTTCGCGCTCGACGCGGACGGCGTCCCGGTCGGCCTGGCCGACGCGATGGACTGGCCGCTGGAGGCCTGATCGCGGGCGTGTTGTGGATAGACTGTGGACAAGGCGTGGCAACGGCACGAACTTCGCCGAAACTCGTGGATAAGTCCGTAGCCACGCCCACGGCCGGTCGACTATCGTAGGTCTTGCCCGAAGGGGCCCCAGACCGAAAGCGGTGTCGCGGATGCAAATCAGCGGCGCCGACTACGGACCGGCGGTTCCTTCGGGCGTTTCTGTGTGTCCGCCGCCCGCCCGCCTGCCCGCCCGCACGTGGAGCTGCTCTCCGCGATTCGCGAGCCTGGGCTTGAGCCCGCCGCCATCCGCGCCGCGCATGCCCGCATCGACGCGGTCTTCAGCCACTCTCCGCAGTACGTCCATGAGGGCCTCTCCGGGTGCCTCAGCGTGCCAGTCATCGTCAAGGTCGAGTCGGCCAACCCGATCCGCTCGTTCAAGGGACGCGGGACGTCCGTCGCCGTGGGCGGCCTGGCGAGGGAGGGGAGGATCGGCCCGGACCGGCCGATCGCCTGCGTGTCGGGCCGGATGGTCCTTGTATCGGAGGCCGCCCTCCACGCCGCCCAGGACGAGCTGACCGCCGAGCTCGGGATCGCCGCCGAGGGCGCCGCAGCGGCCTCGTGGGCCGGCGTCCTCGGCGGACCGCCACCGGACGGGCCGGTCCTCCTCATCATCACAGGCAGCAACGTCTGACCCGTGCGCCCGGGACGCCGCCGGCTAGCGCGCGTGACATCATCGCCACATGACCCAGCAGTTCGCGCGCGTGCCGACCGATGCTGGCGCGGTCGTTCGGGAGGTACGCAGCTTCGGCGGGGTGCCTTGGCGCCGCCTGTTCAGGTACCTGCGGCCGCACCTTCGACCGTTCTCCATCGCCCTCGTCGGTCTCGTCATCGGATCGGGTATCGGGCTGGCCTTTCCGCTTGTCATCGCCGGGATCACAAGCGAGGTGGTGGCGGGCGGCGACGCTGCCGGGCTTGATCGGCTGATCGTCATACTGGTCGCCCTGTTCTGCCTCCAGGCCGTCGGCAGCTTCCTGCAGACCTATCTGCTCGGGGTGGTGGGGGAGCGGGTGGTGGCCCAGCTCCGAGGCGAGCTGTTCGGTCGCCTGATGAGCCTGTCGCTCGACTTCCACGCCCAACGGCGCGTTGGCGAGCTCGTATCGCGGCTGTCGAGCGACGTGACGCTCGTGCGCACGATGCTGACCCAGACGGTCACGAGCCTCCTGTCGTCGCTCATCGCCCTTCTCGGGTCGATCGTCATCCTATTCACCCTCAATCCCACGCTCCTGTTCATCGTCCTGCTCCTGGCCCCGGCGTTGATCGTCGTCGCGATCGTCTTCGGTCGACCGCTCCAGCGGGTCAGCACCCAGGTCCAGGACACGATCGCCAGGAGCACGACGACCGCGGAGGAGGCGCTGTCGGGGATCCGCGTCGTAAAGAGCTACGTCCGCGAGGACTGGGAGCTCGAACGCTACGACGCCGACCTCCGCACGACCGTCGCGATCGGCTCCCGACTGGCGCTCTGGCGGGCCATGTTCGGGGCGCTGATGGGCTTCCTCGGGTTCGGTGCGATCGCGGCGCTGCTGTGGTACACGGGCCACCAGGTCATCGACGGCGCGCTCGGGATAGGCACGCTGACCGGGTTCCTGCTGTATGGCGTGGCGATCGGGGCGAGCCTCGGGTCCATCGCGAGCCTGTACGGCCAGTTCCGAGAGGGGACTGGGGCCATCGAGCGCGTCTTCCAGATCATCGATACCCGACCGACCATCGTGGACGCCCCCAACGCCAGGCCGATGACGCGCGTCGTCGGCCGAATCGAGCTTGACGGCGTGTCGTTCGGCTATCTGCCGGATCGCCTTGTGCTGCGCGACGTCTCACTGCACATCCCGGCAGGGGAGACCCTCGCCCTCGTCGGACCATCCGGGTCCGGCAAGACCACTCTCGTGGGCCTCATCCCGCGCCTGTGGGACGTGGCATCGGGCACGATCCGGATCGATGGTGTCGATATCCGCGACGTGACGGTCGCGAGCTTGCGCGGCCAGGTCGGCCTCGTTGCGCAGGAGGCGACACTGTTCGGCGGTTCTATCCGCGAGAACATCCTCTACGGCCGGCTCGACGCCAGTGAAACGGAAATGGTCGATGCGGCCCAAGCAGCCAACGCCCACGACTTCATCGTCGAGCTGCCCGACGGCTACGACACCGTCGTTGGCGACCGCGGCTCGCGACTGTCCGGCGGGCAACGCCAGCGGGTGGCGATCGCCCGGGCGATCCTCAAGGACCCACCGATCCTGCTGCTCGACGAGGCCACCAGTTCGCTCGACAACGAGTCGGAGCGGCTGGTGCAGGAGGCCCTGGACCGGCTCAAGGTGGGCCGCACCACGATCATCGTCGCGCACCGCCTCTCGACCATCCGCGAGGCCGACCGGATCGTCGTCCTCGACGACGGCTGGCTGGTCGAGCTGGGCACCCAGGACGAGCTGCTGGCACGTGACGGGCTGTACGCCAGGCTCCATCGGACGCAGTTCTCGGTCGTACCGGACTTCGAGGCCTTGACGGTGTCGTAGTATGGAGTAGTATGCGACGACGATGCTGACCGTTGCCGACGCGGCGAAACGCGCGAACCGTGACCCCGAGACGATCCGGCGCTGGATCCGGGCGGGGAAGCTCACGTCCTGGAAGGTGGGCACCCAGCACATGATCGACGAGGGCGACCTGGCGGACGCGATCGGCGGCGGGACCGAGCGAGCCGAGGGAGCGCATCGCCTCGGCGAGGTCCAGGCCGCCTGCGTCGCCGCGGGACCCGCCCGTCCGGTCGTCGCACCCGACAGGGGAGGGGTGACCGATGACTGGCTGCCGGCGATCGTGGGCCGGATCGTGCGAGCCGTGGATCCCGTGCGGATCATCCTGTTCGGATCGCGCGTACATGGCGAGACGCACCCGGACGCCGACTACGAACTGCTCGTCGTCCTGGACGCGGTAGAGGACCGGCGGGCGAGTCGGATCGCCGTACGTCGGTCATTCGCAGACGTCCCCGTGCCGGCCGACATCGTCGTTGCCTCCGTCGACGAGATCGAAGGCCGAGTCCCGGGACACCCGTCCGGCGCCGCCTACTGGGCACTCCAGGAAGGCCGCCAGATCTACGATCGTGGCGAACTCGGCTGAGGCCGCCGCGTGGTGGCTCAGGACAGCCCTGGGAGACCTCCATGCGGCTCGTGTGCTCTCGGACGCGGACGGTGTGCCGGCTCGTGTCGCCGTGCACCTTGCCCATCAAGCCGCGGAGAAGTCGCTCAAGGCGGTCATCGCGTCCGGCGGTGCCGAACCGGCCCGAACCCACGATCTCGTGTTCCTGCACCTGCGTTGTCCGACCGATGTGCAGCTCGCAATGGCGCACATCGACATCGTTGCGCTATCAGCCGCCCTGTCGGTCGCACGGTATCCGCCGATCGATGAGCCGCCGATCGATGACGCCGAGGTCCAGCGCAGGCTCGGCGAGGCAACCGACATGCTCCAGATCTCGATTCGCCACGCGGACGAACTGGGTGTCCATCGATCTGGGCCAACACCGGCCTGAGACGCTTCGGTCGACCTGTCTCTAACGCGTCGACGCCGCCCTGGACGACCACGAACGCGTAGTGTAGTATGCAACAACACGCGGAGGCTCAATGATGCTCACGGTTCCGGAGGCTGCTCGTCGGGCACGACGCAATCCGGAGACGATCCGCCGCTGGATCCGCGAGGGGCGTTTGCGCTCGACCAAGGTGGGCACGCAGCACGTCCTCGACGAGAAGGATCTCGACGAAGTCCTTGGGCGGTTTGCCGACACCGTCTCGCTGCCGCCCGAGTGGCAGACGACATTCTGGGGCGGCCCGATGCCCGATGTCGTCGCGGCAGTCCGGCGGTCTCGCGTGGGACACTGACGTGCTGGTGGTGGTTGACGCCAGCGTCATCGTCCAGATCTGTCTGACCGGCGGCAACCTGGGCCCGCTCGCGGTGCACGAGATGGTCGCGCCACCGCTGCTCGCATCGGAGGTGACCTCGACCCTGTGCGAGATGACGTTTCGCGGTGAACTCGAGCATGATCACGCCCGCCTGGCCGTGAGCGGACTTGGCCGTCTGCCGATTCGTTACGACCGACCCGCTGGATCGTACGAACGAGCCTGGGACGTGGCGCGCTCGCTCGGCTGGGCGAAATCGTACGATGCCGAGTATGTGGCGTTGGCGCTCATCCACGGCGCGCCGCTCTTGACCATCGACGAGCGCATGCGGCGCGGCGCCGGGCACATCGTCGTGATGCCGACGCCAGCGGAGCTGGCTGCGAGCTGATCCCATACGCGCACACAAGGGTCCCGCTCTCGGTCCACAACTACTTCCGATAATGTAAGTTATGTCTGCAACGGTCGGGGTCCACTCACCACTCCCTTCTTCGGACCTCCTGAGCTTCCAGGCGGTAGTTGCTCTCGAGCTCACGCAGGGTGCCAGCGAAGCGATGGAAGCCTTCAGCATCAAGAGCCTCCGCGCGAAGACGGTACTTCTCGGCGAGCTCTCGCTCGTCCTCGCCCGACGGATTGACGAAATGCACTCCTCGTGAGTTGAGTTCCGCCGAGCGGAAGCCGTCCCGCAAGTCATCCGCGTCACGCCCATCGAGCGAGTGAGCGGCCGCGAGGTCGATCCAGAAGCCATTGGGGTCGGCGGGCACGTGGATCAACACATGTCCCGCCATTGTCATGGCGACGGCTTCCCGACCGCTCGAGCGACTGCGCTCTCCAACCTCCTCGAGCCATGTCGTAAGCCGCTTCCCGTCAAAGGAGCCGTCCTCTTGAAGTCCGGGCGGGATCGACCAGTCCGTCAAGAGGCGATAGCCGTTAGCCGCCAGAGCTGGATTGCGCGCTTCCTGCTCATCGTCGGGGTTCCCCTTGAATACGAGGTTGAGGATCTGTGAGAAGAACCCAGGGTCATCGGCGAGTCGCCGCTCGAGGTGTACGGGCGTTGTTCCCGAATCTTCGTCAAGGGAAGGGAGGTAAGCCCATTCCAATTGAAGAAGGTCGTCGGGCGACACGTCACCGGACCCCTGCAGCGCCTTGAGCACTTCCGTGACCTCGAAGCTCGACATCTGATCCCGAGTCTCGGTCGACACCAGACCATCTCGGAGCGCCACAATCGCCTGCATCGCGAGAAGCCGCCCCTCTGTCGCGAGCACGTAATGGATGCACCTCAGCGCGGCGAACGGTCGCCCAACTCCCAGCAACCGATCGATTGCGGGTGTCACATCGGCCTTGTAACCATATGGATTCGCGTGCGTGAGACTCCAATATTCGTCGGAGTTCTCGAGGAGTCGATCGACTCGATCCCACGTGTCAGGCGTAAATGGCAGGATCGCGAAGAGCGACGTCAGCTCACCTGACGGCCACGCCGTGAGGTGTAGGCCGTCAATCCAGTCCCAGCCGGCTTGCGCAAACCTTCCACTGACGTAACCGCGCCCGAACTCGCGCAAAGCAGTGTCCTTTGCCGTGAGATGTTCGGGAAGAATGACGTGGTCGCTGTCGTCTGAACCAATTCGGCCCATGCCCAGGCCCACCCGCCAGGGCGTCCCCACCGCCGCCGCGAATTGTTGAACCCCGGGCAATCCTGACTCGGTAAATATCTGTCGTACCGCGTCGTCGCGCCGGGTTTCTAAGAGTTCATGCTGACGAGCGTAATCGCCCTTCTTCTCAAATAGGTCGATTCCATGATCCGTGAAGAGGCGCGCAAAGTACAGGTCAGGACGGGTCGGCGCCAGAAGCTCGGCGACCTCGGCCATGTCATCTCCAACTGACGGCTCCATCGCCCAATCAGCATCGGCGAACAGTCGATGCCGACTGACCAGCCGCGTTAGTGCGGCCCATATGGGTGCCCGGAGTGCGTCGTCTTGAGACGCGATGGAATCCGATCTCAGGTGGGCAAGGACGCGCTCGCGCGCTGCCGCGGGCAGCGTGTCCATGTGATCGATGAGCGCTACCAACATTTGGACATTGCTCGAGGCGATGTCTACAGCGCGAGCGGCGTATAGCTCGACCTGCTCGCGATACTCGGCGACGGTCACCTGACCGGACCAATCGTCGGGAATCCATGCCCGCCAAGTAGGCTTTCGCGACCCGCTGGAAACCTGGGTCTGCCTCGGCAGCAAGGACATGAGCAGCGTCCAGGCGACTTCACGCTCCTCACGAGCTAGCGCATTGAAAGCCGCGAGTCTCAGGTCGACTGGTGCGAGTGTCTGCGGCATCCACGGCAAGAGAATCGTCGTCAAGGAGTTCGACGCACGATTTGACCAGCTTCCCCCGGGGTCTCGAGAAGCCAGTTGGCCGAGGATGAGCACTACTCTACCGAGGTACTCAGGCCGCCACGCAAGCGTTTCGAGAGCCCAGAGGGTCCCGCTCATGTAGGTTCGGCCTAGCATGCCCGACGTTTCTTTCGAATAGAGCGTGTCGAACGGCCCAGGCGACAAGCGCAGAAGCGATTCGATGGCATGAAGGAAGGCTTCAGGAGAACCTTCGGCAAGGACGGGGAGCAGCCGGTCCAAACTGGCGATTCGCTTCCAATCCGCTTCGCCCAGCAGTTGACGGACTATCGCGTATGCCGCGCCGGCCGCTTCGCCAGGTCCCAATGACCGGAGCGCCGCGTCATGCGAACCCAGCAAGGCGACTGTGTCTGCTAGGCCGCGTCGCAAATTGTCGGAGTGTTGAAGCGTGTGACCGCGCACCGAAGCGAGCGGAAGGTCCTCATCGGACAACTCGAGTTGAGGATCGGTTTCACCCAGAGTTCGCGTCACCCATTCGCGAGTCCTCTCCAGCTCGGGTCGAAAAATCCGCGGCCCGAGTGCATACCAACCCTCGTAACGTGGGCCGAACTTCCAGACGCCATCACTTTGAGTTAGGGGCGCTCCCGCCAGGAACGACTGTGCTCGAACGCGATCGATCCACGCCCCGTACGAGTTTCCCGCGATAGCCTCGACCGTCTCGACGTCCGCAGGACTCGACTCTTTCCATCCCCCAAGCATCAATCCAATGGCCAAGTCTGCCGCGCCTGAGCCGTCTGCCCAATCGGGCAACGCTGCGAGGTTTTGAAGCATGCGCTTCAACGAGGCTAGGTTCCCGGCAGATCGTTCCGCGAGCAGATGAGAGCGTTCTTGGCTGTGGCCGGCAGTCCTTAGGGCCTCTTCGATCTGTTCAACCCGAGGGGGCGGCAGGGGTGCCGAGGTTGGATCTGGTAGACCACCCGGTAGGCCCGAATGGATCACTGCGTGACCGCCTCGCTGGGCAAGTTGGATCAGCTTTGTGCCATCGTCGCCGGAAAGGTCGAGTCCGGCCTCCGTGATCAGGATGTGCTGAGTATCAAGCTCGCACAGTCGTTTCCAAGCGTCGGCGCTCGAAACGAATAGGGCTCGACTTGCCGCGTCAACCCTCGCCTCGGCTGCCAAGCCAGCAAGGTGCGCAGTAACGAAGTCGGCCGCCTGGTCGGTATACAGCGTCTCAAGTCGGAGACGCGCAGTCTGTTTGTCCAATATTGCGTCGAGCTTCGTGCGCACCGCATCGCGATTTAGCAAGAAGAGATCGGGGGTGAGCGGCGGGGGCTCCCCGTACGACTTAAGAACATCCCATCTCGAGTCGAAGGTATCGATGTCGGGTGCGCGAATTCCGATTGTGGCCTCGGCGAGCCAGATCTCGACCGAAGGAAACTGATGCAACCAATCGACAAGGATTGTTCCGTCAATGACACGGACCTCTCGCCAGTCTCCGCGCGCCCGTCGGTTGACGAGCCAGCGCGCTTGAGCCTCCGCGTCCCAACCCCGTCGACCGGACAGCGGGGTTACGACTATCAGAGCCGATTGGGAGCGCTCAGGCTCGGGAACCGCTTTGGTGGCGTGGCGATAGTCGTCAGTCGCCTTTCCAGCTGGATCGATGCCTGTGCCGATCTCCCACGAGCTACGGCCGTCTGGAAAGTACGGCTCGAAACCCAGGTCGACCTCAAGGATCCCGTCTCGACCGTGCTGACCGACGCTGTCTCCAAGTGGAAACCTTCTCTCTCGAGGGTTGGGGCTCGAAGCGGCAACTAGCCGCCAGACTGTTTCAACGATTAGGCCTTGAGCAGCCTCGGGATTGGCTCGCACCCATTCGTCAAGCCTGCTTTCCGTCAGTAGCACGAATCGCCCCCCTCCAGCCATCTCACAAAGTATTCTCCCTCGCCTGACCGCCACATCGGCGAAAACAATCAGTTGCCATATATCTACTCGTCAATTCGGCGGCGGCGACGCGGTCGTGGGACTGGTCGCGCTGGCCGACCCATCCCCCGTCCATCGGCCTGTAGACGAGGTCGGGGCCGACGATCACGCCGACGTAGTCGAACTCGAAGTCCTGCGCGGTGTAGACGCAGCTGACCTGGTCGATGCCCGCCTTGTCGCTCGCCCAGAAGTCGGACTTCGGGATGCCCGGGCCGAGCCGCCCGACGCCGTCCCTGGCGTTCCAGGGCATCGACCACTCCCCCGGCGCGGACGCCGTCACAACCGACTCAACACGTCCCGCCGCTTCGCGGCGTATTCGTCCCCGGTGATCAACCCTTGAGAGCGAAGCTGCTCGAGCTGTCGGAGGGCCCCACTCGGGTCGACGACGGCGGGCGGAGGCGCAGGATCGGGAGTTGCCCGATGCGTCCGTGACGTTCTTGCGATTGCTTCGGACACCGCACTGGCGAACTCCAGGGTTCGCCCCCGCTCGAACACGGAAACGGGGAATCGTATGGCACCGCCACCGCTGTTCATGACCTCAACACATTGTTTGGGGGCACCGATGACCGAAGCCGCACCTAGCAGAGCGAGGATCAAGCCGAGGATCTGGGCATTCGGGACTGCGAGAGCGGCGAGCCCGATCAGCAGGGCAACTCCACCGAAGAGCACGCCCAGGACATCGAAACGCGTGCCAGCACTGACGCCGGCGATGTTCTCGATCGGGTAGCTCGATCTCGACGTCCCGACCGGGATCAGCCCGAACAGCGTGTTCGGCCGGGAGGCAAGGAAGCGGCGGTTGGTCAGCGACAGGTCCGTGTGTAGAAAGAACGCGACGGTGCTGTACATGAACGTGC
>JBCLDE010000009.1:0-49652 GCA_038915165.1 Candidatus Limnocylindrales bacterium | reverse complement strand
ACCCGGCGGACCGGCCGGCATGCGTCGGCGGACTGGTACGCTTGGGTCCGAAGGGTCGTTGCGACGCCCGCTCCGGCGGCCGGTCCGGGAGCCTGATACTCGATGGGTCGGGATCGGAGGAAGGCAGTCTGTGGGTGAGTTCGTGCTGGTGGGCGGCCGGGTCGTCGATGCTGCCCAGGGAATCGACGCGCCGATGGACGTCGTGGTCCGCGACGGTCGGATCGCCGGGTTGCTGCCGCCGGGCGACGCCGCAGGTGGCGAACAAGTGAACATCGACGGCGCGATCGTCAGCCCGGGCCTGGTGGACCTGCACGGGCATTGGTACGAGGGCAGCCCGTGGGGCATCGATCCCCTGATCAACCTGCGGAGCGGCGTGACCACGCCCTGTGACGCGGGCACCTCCGGCTACGAGAACTTCCCGGAGTTCCGGCGCCGTTCGCTGGACGAGTCACCGGTTCGCGTTCGCGTCTTCCTGCACATCGGTTCGCTGGGTTGCGCGTCGATGCTGGCCGGCGAGCTGGAGGATCTCCGCTACGTCCGCGTGGTCGACACCATCGAGATGATCCGCCGCCACCCGGACGTCATCGTCGGGGTCAAGGCCCGCCTCGGCACGCAGCCCTGCGGCACGAACATCACGGCCGTGCTGGAGGCGGCGCTCCAGGCTGCCGAAGGCGGAGGCGTGCCGCTCATGGTCCACATCTCGAGTGGGGCCGATCTGCGTCGCGTCCTGCCGCGGCTGCGGCCGGGCGACATCGTTACCCACACGTTCATCGCCGATGACGGCGGGCTGCTCTTCGGTGGCGAGCAGGACATCCTTCCCGAGGTCTGGGACGCACAGCGACGCGGCGTCATCTTCGATGTCGGGCACGGCTGCGGCAGCTTCGACTGGAGCATCTATCGCCGTGCCACCGAGCAGGGCTTCCGGCTCGACACGATCTCAACCGATCTTCATCGCCTGTCCGTGGAAGGGCCGGTCTTCGACATGCTGACCACGATGTCGAAGTTTCTGCACGCTGGCCTGCCGCTCAGCGAGATCGTGGAGGCCTCGACGCTGCGACCGGCCCGGGCGATCCGTCTCGAATCCGAGATCGGCTCCCTCGAGCTGGGGCGGCGCGCCGACATCGCCGTCTTCCGGATCCAGTCGGGCAGCTACGACTACACCGATGCCTTCGGCCATACGGAGCGGGCTGCGCAGCAGTTCGTGCCGGTCCTGACGGTCAACGGCGGCGACATCGTTCGGCCCGACGAGGTCTCGATCCGGCTGCGCCCGTACACGGCGGCCGACCACGAGGTCGATTGCGGCGCCCCGATCATGAGCGCGACGGCCTGACCGCAAGGCGGCCGGCGCGGCCCGAGGCGAGCCGGCGGCCCTGCTATACTCGCGGCGTCCTCGAAATGAGCGGGTGCGACCCGCGAACCAGGAGACCAGCGATCGCGCTTGCAGTGCGCATCGGCCGTCCCGTGAGGCGCCCGAGCGACGAGAAGATGGCGACCCGCCGGACCGTCGGCGGCGCGACACGGGAGAGGTCTATCCGGGTCTCAGGCCACGTGGCCGGGGGCCTTTTCGTTTGCCCCTGCCGGGGGCGGGGGGCGCACTGATGCCAGCTACCGTGATCGTCGGCCTGCAGTGGGGCGACGAGGGCAAGGGCAAGACGACGGATTTCCTGGCCGAGCAGGTCGCGATGGTCGTGCGCTATCAGGGCGGCGACAACGCCGGTCATACGGTGGTTAGCGGCGACGAGGTCTTCAAGCTCCAGCTGACCCCGTCGGGTGTCCTCTATCCGCACATCACATCCGTCATCGGCAATGGCGTCGTGGTCAACCCGCTGACGCTCATCGCGGAACTGGACATGCTGGCCGAGCGTGGCATAGATGTGGCACGGGTCCGCGTGAGCCGCAGTGCGCACGTGATCATGCCGTACCACGTCGCCCTCGATGTGGCCAACGAGGTCCGGCTGGGCGGAGCCAAGGTCGGCACGACCGGGCGCGGCATCGGACCGACATACGGGGACCGGGCCTGGCGGGTGGGCCTGCGCATGGAGGACCTGCTCGACCGGACCGTCCTGCGTGAACGGATCGAGCGGGCACTGCCCGACAAGAACCTGCTGCTCGCGTCTATGGGCGGCGGGCGCTTCGAGGTGGAGCCGCTCGTCGAGGAAGCAGCCGCCTGGGGCGTGCGGCTCCGCGACCACCTCGACGACACGACCTGGCTGGTCCAGGCGGCGCTTGCGCGTGGTGAGCACGTGCTGTTCGAGGGCGCGCAGGGGACCCTGCTGGACCTTGACCACGGGAGCTACCCGTTCGTGACGTCGTCCAATCCGGTGGCGGGCGGCGCGTGCACCGGGGGCGGCATCGGGCCGCTCCAGGTCGATGAGGTCATCGGCGTCATGAAAGCGTATTCGACGCGGGTCGGGTCCGGCCCCTATCCGACGGAGCTGCACGACGAGATCGGCGCCGGGATCGCGGAGCGCGGCCATGAGTTCGGCACGGTCACGGGTCGGCCCCGCCGGGTGGGCTGGTTCGATGCGGTCCCGCTGCGCTACGCCGTGGCGGTCAACAGCGTCAGCAGCATCATGCTGAACAAGCTGGACATTCTGTCCGGTATCGAGACCATCCGGTTGTGCGTCGCCTACGAGCTGGACGGACGGCGGGTGGAGACGTGGCCATCGAGCGGCGCCGCCCTCCTGCGGGCCACGCCGATCTACGAGGAGTTCCCCGGCTGGGCGGAGCCGATCAACGACGTGCGTTCCATGGCGGACCTTCCGGAGAACGCCCGCCGCTACGTGTCGGCCATCGAGGAACACGCGGCGGTGCCGATCGTGCTCGTCTCGGTCGGGCCGGAGCGCACCCAGACGATCGAGCGCGCCTGGCGCCCGATGCGCCACCGACCGGCGTTGCCTGCGTGAGCCTGATCATGCCGACCCGGATCCTCATCGTGGGCGGCGGTGGCCGGGAACACGCCCTGGCCTGGAAGTTGTCGGCGGAGCCGGGCGTGAACGAGGTCGTCGTGGCGCCCGGCAGCGACGCGATCGCCGATGAACCGCGCGTTCGGTGCGTGGCGGGCCTGGACCCGCTTGACCCCGCAGCAGTCGTGGCCCTTGCCCGCCGCGAAGCTGTGGAGCTGGTCGTCATCGGACCCGAGGGGCCGCTGGCTGTCGGCGTCACGGATGCCCTCATCGAGGCCGGCTTCGCTGTCTTCGGGCCGACGGCCGCCGCGGCCCGGATCGAGGCGAGCAAGGCGTTCTGCCACGAGGTCGCCGCGGCGGCCGGCGTCCGGATGGCGAAGGCGGCGGCGTTCACGGACGCGGCCGCAGCCGTCGCATACGCCACGGGGCTCGCCGCGGCGGAGGCCGGGGCTGGCGTCGTCGTCAAGGCGGACGGTCTGGCGGCCGGCAAGGGCGTGACCGTCTGCGACACCGCCGCCGCGGCGGAACGTGCGATCGCCACCCTGGCTGAGGGCGCGGCCGAGCACGACGGCCGCCCCTGGGTCGTCGTCGAGGAGCGGCTGCGTGGGCTGGAGGCGAGCCTGATCGCCCTGTGCGATGGCCGCGATGCGGTCGCCCTGCCACTCGCGCGCGACCACAAGCGGCTGCGCGATGGCGACGAGGGTCCCAACACCGGCGGCATGGGCGCCTACAGCCCGCTGCCAGATCTGGCCGATGACGCCGCGACGGGCCTTCTGGCGACGATCCACCGGCCGATCCTCGCCGAGCTCGCTCGTCGCGGGACACCGTTCCGCGGCGCGCTCTTCGCGGGACTCATGCTCACCGCAGACGGGCCGGTCCTGCTCGAGTGCAACGCGCGTTTCGGCGACCCGGAGACCCAGGCGATCGTGCCGCGGCTGGCGGTCGCCCTCGGTCCACTCCTGCTCGCGGCGGCGCGTGGCGACCTGCGCGGCGCCCTGAACAGCCGGCAGCTGCGTGACGGGCACGTGCCGACGTTGCCCGGCGCGACGGTGGCGCTGGTCCTGGCTGCAGCCGGCTACCCGGAGCAGCCACGTAGCGGTGATGCGATCGAGGGGCTTGAAGCCGCCGTCGCGACCGGCGCCCTGGTCTTCCATGCCGGGACGAGGCGCGACGTCGATGGGACCGTACGGACGGCGGGCGGACGCGTCCTGTCTGTGGTCGGGCGCGGCCCGGACCTCGAGAGCGCCGGCCTGGCGGCAACGGCCGCCGCGGATCGCATCCACGCGGCCGGCCTGCATCGACGTGGCGACATCGGCCTGGCGCCGGCACCGGCGGTGGCCCGATGATCCCGCGCTACACGCTGCCCGAGATGGGTGCCATCTGGTCCGACACAGCGCATTTCGAGGCGATGCTCCGGGTGGAACTCGCCGTCGCTCGCGCCCAGGCGGCTCGAGGCCAGGTCCCGCCTGAAGCGTTGGCGGCGCTGGAGAGGCGAGCGCGGGTGGATGTCGCGCGTATCGCCGAGATCGAGAAGACGACCGACCACGACGTGATCGCATTCGTCAGCCAGGTCGCCGAGACGGTCGGCGCGGACGGCCGCTACCTGCACCTGGGACTGACCAGCAGTGACGTGGTCGATACCGGTCTGGCCCTCCAGCTTCGGGCCGCCGGCGAGCGCCTCCTGGGTGATGTCGATCGTCTGCTGGCGGTCCTCATCGGCCGGGCCCGGTCGGAGGCGGCGACCGTGATGATGGGCCGGACGCACTCCGTCCATGCCGAGCCGACGACGCTGGGCATGAAGCTCGCCGGCTGGGCGTTCGAGCTGGATCGTGGCCGGACCAGGCTGCTGGTGGCGGTCGATGAGATCGGCACGGGCAAGATCTCGGGCCCGGTGGGGACCTACAGCCACCTCGCTCCGGACCTCGAAGCGGAGGTCCTGGCGGCCCTGGGTCTGCACGCCGACCCGGTCAGCACACAGATCGTCCAGCGCGACCGGCACGCCGCATTCCTGACCGCGATCGCGATCCTGGGCGGTTCGCTGGAGCGGTTCGCGACGGAGATCAGGAACCTCCAGCACACGGAGATCGCCGAACTCCAGGAGCCGTTTCGGGCCGGCCAGAAGGGATCGTCGGCGATGCCGCACAAGCGCAACCCGATCCTGTCCGAGCGGATCGCCGGGTTGGCCCGACTGTTGCGAGGGTATGCCCACACAGGCCTGGAGGACCAGCCGCTGTGGCATGAGCGCGATATCAGCCACAGCAGTGCGGAGCGCGTGATCCTGCCGGACGCGACGATCGTGCTCGACTACATGCTGGTCCGGATGGCCGGCCTCATGGAAGGCCTCATCGTTCGTCCGGAGCGGATGCTCGAGAACATCGCCCGCGGTCTCGGCCTCCATGCGTCGTCGCGGGTGCTGGTCGCGTTGGTCGACGACGGCGGGATGGCCCGCGAGGAGGCCTACGCGATCGTCCAGCGTGCATCCCTGCGTGCCGCCGATGAGCGCACCTCGTTGCGCGACCTCCTGGCCGTCGATCCGGGGCTCGCCCCACGCCTGTCGCTCGCGCGGCTGGACGCTTGCTTCGACGACGCGGCCTTCCTGCGTCACGTCCCGGAGGTCATCGCTCGGCTGGATCGCCTGGCGCGCACGGCGGGGGCACGCGATGGCGCTGTCTGACGCGTACGTCCGGTCGGGCAAGGTGCGTGACCTGTTCGGGCTGGACGGCGACCGGCTCCTGCTGGTCGCCTCGGACCGGATCAGCGCGTTCGATGTCGTGTTGCCGTCCAGCATCCCGGACAAGGGTCTGGTCCTCACGGCACTGTCGCGTTTCTGGTTCGCCGAGACTCGCGGGATCGTCGCGAACCACCTGCTGGGGACGGACCCGGCGGCCATCCCCGATGGCTGGTTCGTGACCGAGTCGCTGGATCCCGCCTCAGGTCTCGTCAGCCGTTCGGCGGCCACCCTGGACCGCGCCCACCTGCGCGGCCGGATGATGCTCTGCCGGCGCGCCGAGGTCCTGCCCGTCGAGGTCATCGTGCGCGGCTACCTGGCGGGGACGGGCTGGAAGGACTATCAGGCGACCGGCACGGTGTGCGGGGTACCGGTCCCGGCCGGCCTGATCGAGAGCGATCCTCTGCCGGAGCCGATCCTGGCGCCGTCGACCAAGGCGGAGGCCGGTCGGCACGACACGAATATCGACTTCGACACCATGGCGACGCTCGTGGGGGGCGACCTCGCCGAACGGATCCGCGACATCGCGCTGCGCCTGTTCGGCTACGCATCGGCGATCAGCACCCGGGCCGGGATCATCCTGGCCGACACGAAGTTCGAGTTCGGTGTCGATGCGACGGGCGAGCTCCTCCTCATCGATGAGGCGCTGACGCCCGACTCCTCGCGGTTCTGGGAAGCGGCGTCGTACGAACCCGGACGGGCGCAGGCGAGCTTCGACAAGCAGTTCGTGCGCGACTGGCTGGAGACCCAGTCGTGGGACAAGACCGATCCCGGCCCGCCGCTCCCCGAGGACGTCATCGCCGGAACTCGGGCTCGCTACATCGAGGCCTACGAGCGGATCGCCGACGCCAGCTTCGAGCGCTACCTCCAGGAGGACCTCATCGCGTCATGACCAGCTTTCGCTACGCCGTGAACGTCACTCCCAAGCCCGGGATCCTGGATCCGCAGGGGCGCGCCGTCGAAGGCAGCCTCGCTCACCTCGGCATCGAGGGCGTGAGTGCCGTGCGCATCGGCCGCCGTGTGGAGCTGACCGTCGACGCGTCGGACGAGACGGCCGCCATCGGGATCGTCGAGCGCCTGGCGTCCGAGTTGCTGTCGAACCCGCTCATCGAGGCCTACGCCGTGGAGGCGATCGGGGCGACCTCGTCGACTACGACCTCGTCGGCTGCGACGGACGGGGCAGGGGAGGGCTGACCGATGCGCGTCCGGATCGGTGTCGTGGTCTTCCCGGGCAGCAACTGCGACCGCGACACGGTCCACGCGCTGGACCTCGCCGGCGCCGAGCCGGTCGTCCTGTGGCACGAACAGGCGATGCTGGAAGGCGTCGCCGCGGTGGTCCTGCCGGGCGGGTTCGCCTACGGCGACTACGTCCGGGCGGGCGTCATCGCGCGGTTCAGCCCGGTCATGCGGGCCGTGGCCGAGTTCGCGGCCGGCGGCGGTCTCGTACTCGGGATCTGCAACGGCTTCCAGGTCCTGGCCGAGGCCCACCTCGTGCCGGGCGCCCTGCTGCGCAACGCGTCGCTCCGATTTGTCGGCCAGGAGGTGGCGATCGCCGCGGAGCGGCTCGATACGCCGTTCACCCATGCGCTGGACGCCCGCCGTCCACTGCGGATGCCGGTCGCCCATGGCGAGGGTCGCTACTACGCGGACGAGGCGACACTCGACGCGCTCGAGCGCGACGGGCAGGTCATCTTCCGGTACGTCGACGGAGCCGGCACCCCCGCCGGCCCGGGAGACCCGGCGAACCCCAACGGCTCGCTACGCGCGATCGCAGGAGTGATGAACGCGGCCGGCAATGTGGCCGGCCTGATGCCCCACCCGGAGCGGGCGGCGGAAGGGATCCTCGGCTCGGACGACGGTCTTGGGATCGTGCGGTCCCTGGTCGAGAGCGCCCGACGGGTGGCCGGCAGCCAGAGCCCACTCGTGGCGGCCGCCCGATGACCGTCGCGGAGCGCGCCGCCGAGCCGCTCCACCGCCGGCTCGGCGTGACCGATGAGGAACTGGCCGCCATCCGCGATCGGCTGGGCGGCCGGGCCCCGAACGACCTCGAGCTCGCCATGTTCAGCGTGATGTGGAGCGAGCATTGCTCGTACAAGAGCTCGAAGCCGCTCCTGCGCACGCTACCGACGGCGGGCGAGGGGGTCGTCGCCGGCCCGGGTGAGAACGCCGGGGTCATCTCGATCGGCGACGGGCTGGCGGTCGCGTTCAAGATCGAATCGCACAACCACCCGTCCGCCGTGGAGCCGTACCAGGGCGCCGCGACCGGCGTCGGCGGCATCCTGCGTGACATCTTCACGATGGGCGCGCGGCCGATCGCCGTCCTGGATGCGCTCCGTTTCGGCGACCCGGCGGATGCGCGGACGCGCCACCTTGTCGATGGCGTGGTGCGCGGTGTCGGTGGCTACGGCAACTGTGTAGGCGTCCCGACGGTCGGCGGCGAGCTCGTCTTCGACCCGAGCTACCAGGGCAACCCACTGGTGAATGTCATGGCCATCGGGCTGATGGAGGAACGGCGTCTGACACTCGCCACGGCCGGCAGGCCCGGCGACCTCGTCGTCCTGTATGGCTCGGCGACCGGACGTGACGGGATCGGCGGCGCGTCCGTCCTGGCCAGCGCCACGTTTACCCACGACGACCCATCCAAGCGGCCGTCCGTCCAGGTGGGCGACCCGTTCGCGGAGAAGCTGCTCATCGAGGCCAGCCTTGAGCTCATCGAACGTGGCCTCGTCGTGGGCCTCCAGGACCTGGGCGCCGGCGGCATCACGTGTGCGACCTCGGAGACCGCCGATCGAGCCGGCACGGGGATGCTCATCGATCTCGACGCGATCCCGCGCCGCGAGCCGGGCCTTGAGCCGTTCGAGGTCATGATCTCCGAATCGCAGGAGCGGATGTGCGCGGCCGTGGACCCCGGACAGTGGCCCGCGGTCAAGGAGGTCTGCGAGCGCTGGGGTCTGCCCGTTGCGATCATCGGTCGCGTGACGGCCGACGGCGACATCGCCATCGTCGAGGGTGGTCTGGACGCGGACGGCCAGCCGCGGCCGGGGGCCCGTGAACTCGCGCGGGTCCCGGCTCGAGCGCTGACGAGCGACGCGATCGTCCACGACCGCGTCGCCTCGCCACCCACGCATCGACGCGGCGCCCCGGCGCCCGGCGCGCCCGCTCCCGTATCCGACCAGCTGCCGGAGCGCGGGATCGATCCCGGAGCCGTGCTCCTGGGCCTGCTCGGTTCTGCCAACCTCGCATCCCGCCACGCGGTCTTCCAGCAGTACGACTCGACCGTGGGCGCGGACACGGTCGCCGGGCCGGGTCGTGGTGCCGCCGTCCTTCGCGTCAAGGGCACGACCAAAGCTCTCGTCGCCTCGACCGATGGCGATCACGCTGTCGGCCTGTTGGACCCATGGCTGGGCGCCGCGCTGTCCGTGGCCGAGGCGACCCGGAACGTCTCGATCACCGGCGCCCGGCCCCTTGGCGTGACGAACTGCCTCAACTACGGCGACCCGACCCGGCCGGAGGCGTTCTGGCAGCTGAGCGAGGGCGTCCGCGGCCTGGCCGACGCCTGCCGGGCACTGGGCCTCCCCGTCACCGGTGGCAACGTCTCGCTCTACAACGAGTCGCCGGCCGGGGCGATCGCCCCCACACCGGTGATCGGGGTCGTCGGCCTGCTCGAGGACATCGCGACCCTCGTGGGGCCGGCCTTCGTGGCCAGCGACGACCAGGTCGTGCTGGTCGGTGACGCGCAGCCCGGTCTTGCCGGGTCCGTGTACGCTGCGCTCGCCGGTGCCGCTCCCGAGGACGACCCACCGCCGCTGGACCTCACGCGCGAGGCGGCCCTCCAGACATTCATCCGGGAGGCCGTCGCACGGGGACTGGTGGCCTCTGCCCAGGACATCTCCGGCGGGGGTCTGGCGGTCGCGCTGGCCGAGTGCGCGATGTGGGGTGACCTCGGGATGAGGGTCCGCGTGCCGGCGGCCCACTCGCCGGCCGTCGATCTGTTCGGCGAGAGCCCGTCCCGGTTGGTCGTCAGCTGCGCGCCGCGCCACGCCGCCGCGCTCGCCCTCCTGGCTCGTCAACACGGACTGCCGGTCGAGGCGATCGGCACGGTCGGGGGTGATCGACTCGTGGTCGAACTGACCGGCGCCGGGGCCATCGGGGCGGGTGATGAGCGGAGCAGCCGGGTTGCGGACGCCCTCGACGTCTCGCTCAGAGACCTGCGCCACGCCTGGGATCACGGCCTGGCCCGGGCCCTCGGCTGGGAGGGCTGAGCGATGTGCGGCGTGTTCGGCGTGGTCCTCCCCGGCGGCGAACCGACCGATGCCGCCTCCATCGCGGCACTCGGCCTCTTCGCGCTCCAGCATCGCGGCCAGGAGTCGGCCGGGCTGGCAGTCAGCGACGGCGAACAGCTGATGCTCTACAAGGACCTCGGGCTGATCAGCTCCGTGCTCGACGAGCGCCGCCTGCCAAGCCTGCGCGGCCAGCTCGCGATCGCACACTGCCGCTACTCGACGACCGGCTCCACCGTCTGGGAGAACGCCCAGCCGACCTATCGCCTGGGGCCGCGCCGGGCGCTGGCCATCGGCCACAACGGCAACCTCGTCAACACGCGGGACCTGCTCGGGCTGCTCAAGGGCGGGCGGTCGCGCCTGCCGGCCTCGACCGATACGGAGCTGCTCACGGCGCTGCTGGCGGATGAACCGGCGGCCGACACGGTCGAGGCGCTGCAGCGTGTCTTGCCGCGGGTGCGTGGCGCATACAGCCTGGTGATCCTCGATGAGCGCCGCGTCATCGGCGTGCGCGATCCGTTCGGCTTCCGGCCGCTGGTGCTGGGCCGATTGCCCAAGGCCGCGACCGGTGCCCATGACGGCGGCCTGTGGCCCGAGGACGACGCTTCGTCAGGATGGTGCCTGTCGTCCGAGACGGCCGCCCTCGACATCGTCGGCGCCGAGTACGTGCGCGATGTCCAGCCGGGCGAGCTGGTCATCCTCGAACCCGGCCAGCCGCCACGCTCCGTGCGATTCGCGGAGGCCACGCCGGCGCTGTGCGTCTTCGAGCTCATCTACTTCGCTCGTCCGGACTCGTACATGGAAGGCCGCAACCTGTACGAAGTACGGCGCAAGATGGGGATCCAGCTGGCCATGGAACATCCGGTGGATGCGGACCTGGTCATGCCGGTGCCGGACACCGGCGCACCGGCTGCGGCCGGCTTCGCCGAGGGGTCCGGTCTGCCGTACCGCGAGGGGATGTATCGCAGCCCATATGCCGGCCGGACATTCATCCAGCCGTCGGCCGGACTGCGCCATCGCGGCGCGACGATCAAGCTCAACCCACTCCGCGAGGTCGTCAACGGCAAGCGGCTGATCGTGGTGGACGACTCCATCGTTCGCGGGACCACGACGAAGCGGATCGTGGAGCTGTTGCGCCGGGCCGGTGCCACAGAGGTCCACGTCCGGATCAGCGCCCCGCCGATCTACCACCCGTGCTTCTACGGCATCGACACCCAGATCGAGACCGAGCTCATCGCGTCCACTCACACCGAACCCGAGATCCGTGAGTTCATCGATGCCGATTCGCTCGGCTACCTGTCCATCCGGGGCGTGCTCGCCGCGCTCGAGCTGCCGTATGAGCAGTTCTGCTTCGCGTGCTTCGACGGCCACTATCCGGACCCGGTCCCGTACGACGTGGCGAGCCGCAAGTTGATCCTGGAAGAGCCGGTGAAGGATGGCTGACCCGCGCGCCGCATACCGGCGGTCGGGCGTCGACGTCGCGGCCGGCGAGCGCGCTGTGGAGCTGATGCGTGAGCACGTCGAATCGACCCGGCGACCGGAGGTCATCGGCGGGCTCGGCGGGTTCGGCGGCGCCTTTGCGATCCCGGCCGGGTACCGCGAGCCTGTGCTCATCGCCTCGACTGACGGCGTCGGCACGAAGACAGCCATCGCCGGGTCGGTCGGCCGGTTCGACACGATCGGCATCGACCTCGTCGCGATGTGCGCCGACGACGTCGTGTGCACTGGCGCGGAGCCGCTGGCCTTCCTCGACTATGTGGCCGTCGGTCAGCTCGATCCGACACAGATCGCCGAACTGGTCGCCGGGGTCGCGACGGGTTGCCGCGCGGCGGGCTGCGCCCTCGTCGGCGGTGAGACGGCGGAGCATCCGGGACTGATGGACGCAGGCGCGTTCGACCTCGCCGGGACGGCCATCGGGGTGGTGGAACGTTCGCGGATCATCGATGGGGCCCAGATCCAGCCGGGTGACGCGGTCCTCGGACTGACCGCTTCCGGGCTGCACGCCAACGGCTACTCGCTCGTGCGGTCGCTGCTGACCGAGTGGGACCTGACCCTGTCGGAGCCCTACCAGGCACGCCTTCGTCGGACGCTGGGCGATGCCCCCACCGATGCCTGTCTGGCCGCTGCGCCGCACGAGGCCATGGCCACGCTGGGCGAGGTCCTCCTGACGCCGACCCGGATCTATGCGCGGGCGATCCTCGCCGTGCGGGCCGCCATGCTGGTGGCCGGGACGGGCGCGGATCTGCGCGGGCTCGCCCACATCACGGGCGGCGGGCTGCCGGGCAACGTGCCGCGCGCGCTGCCGAAGGGGCTGGCGGCTCGGCTCGATCCGGCGCGCTGGCCGATGCCGTCGGTCATGCGCCTGTTCGGTGCGCTCGGCGGGCTCGACGATGCGGAGCTGCGGGCGACGTTCAACGGCGGCCTCGGCATGGTCGTCGTGGTGCCGGTCGATGCCGTCGCGATGACCCTCGCCACCTTCGCCGCGCTTGACGTCGAGGCCTCGCTCGTCGGCGAGGTCGTCCAGGCCTCCACGGTCCAGGGGGCCCGTTATGTCGAGGGCCCGCTGGAGTCGATCGCATGAGCGCCCGCGTGGACGCCGGCAGGAGCGTCGGCGTGGCCGCGCGCATCGCCGTTGGCGTGTCAGGCGCCGGCTCCAACCTGCAGGCGCTCCACGCCGCGGCCGTGCGAGGCGAACTGGGCGGCGAGATCGCCCTGGTGTTCGCCGATCGCGCCTGCGCAGCGCTCGCATGGGCCGCTGAGCAGGGGATCGACACCGCGCTCGTCCCAGGCGGCGACGACGGCGCGTTGGCCGACACGCTGGTCGCGGTCGGGGCGGATGCCGTCGTGCTGGCGGGCTACATGCGGATCGTCGGGCCGGCCATGCTGGCGGCCTTCCCGGGACGGATCCTCAACATGCATCCGTCGCTGCTGCCGGCCTTCCCAGGCGCCCACGCAGTCGCCGACGCCCTGGCCCACGGCGTGACGGTGACGGGCTGCACGGTCCACCTCGTTGACGAGACCCTCGATGGCGGCCCTATCGTCGCCCAGGAGGCCGTCGCGATCCTGCCTGACGACGACGCCGGGACGCTCCACGCGCGGATCCGGGCCGTCGAGCACCGACTGCTGCCATGGGCCGTCGCGCTGTTGGTGGGTGGCGCCCTGCGCCTCGCACCGGATGGCTGCCACGTCATCGTGGACCTCGAGCGGGCCGATGCGGCCGTCCCGGTGCCACGCCGGGCTCTCCTGTCCGTCTCGGACAAGACCGGCCTGACGGACTTCGCCCGCGGCCTCGTCGCCCGCGGCTTCGAGCTCGTCTCGACCGGTGGCACGGCGCGTGCGCTGCGCGAGGCGGGCCTGCCGGTGACCGACGTGGCAGCCGTGACCGGCTTCCCGGAGATGCTCGACGGACGGGTCAAGACGCTCCACCCGCGCGTGCACGGCGGCCTGCTGGGGGACCGTCGCCTGGCCGACCACCGGCGCCAGCTGCTGGCCGTGGCGATCGCGCCGTTCGACCTCGTCGTCGTCAACCTGTACCCCTTCGCCGCCGCGCTGGAGCGACCGGGGATCACGGTCGACGAGCTCATCGAGGAGATCGATATCGGCGGCCCGTCCATGGTGCGGGCTGCGGCGAAGAACCATGCCAACGTCGCGATCGTCACGTCACCAGATCGCTACGAGAGCGTCCTGGCTGCCCTCCGTCGCCCCGATGGCATCGATGACGTCCTGCGCCGGATCCTCGCGCTGGAGGCGTTCGCCCACACGGCGGCGTACGACGCCCGGATCGCCGCGGAGCTGCCCGGGCGGATGGCCTCGGCCGGCCTGATCCCGCCGTCGGCCGACCCGTATCCGGCGACCCTGACCCTCGCCCTCGAGAGGGTCGAGATGCTCCGCTATGGCGAGAACCCGCACCAGCCCGCCGCCCGCTACCGGCGACCGGGCTCCACCCTCGATGACGGGCTGTTCGGCGTGGAGCGGGTGCCCCTCCAGGGCAAGGCCCTCTCGTATAACAACGTCCTGGATGCGGCTGCGGCGTCGCAGCTGGGTCGGGCGCTGCGAGGCCCCGGCGTCGTCATCGTCAAGCACACGAACCCGTGTGGCGCGGCAGAGCGGGCGTCGCTGATCGATGCCTGGTCGGCAGCCCTCGAGGCCGACCCCATCAGCGCCTTTGGCGGCGTCGTGGCCATGACGCGAGCGGTCGATGCGACGGTGGCCCAGGCGCTCACCTCGCTCTTCCTGGAGATCGTCGTCGCTCCCTCATATACCGGGGAGGCGCTCGTGGTCCTCGCCACGAAGCCCAACCTGCGCGTCCTCGTCGACGAAGCCCTCGCCTCCGACACGCCGATCCCGAGCAACGCCGCCTCCCCGACCGGGTCGATCCGGACGGCCGGTGGCGCCATCCTGGTCACGACCCCCGATATCGCCGCCGACGCTCCGATGACCTGGACGTGCGCCACCCGCCGTGCCCCGACCGACGATGAGCAGCGGGACCTGGATCTCGCCTGGCGACTGGTCCGGGGCGTGACCTCCAACGCGATCGTCCTGGTCCGCGACCGCCGTTTGGTCGGCATGGGGAGTGGCCAGACCTCGAGAGTGGATGCTGCCCGGCAGGCCGTGGCCAAGGCACATGCGATGCTCGGGCCCGCCTCGACGGTCGGCGCCTCGTGCGCTTCGGACGCGTTCTTCCCGTTCCCCGATGCCGTGGAGGTCTGCCTTGCCGCGGGAGTCCGCGCGTTCGCGCAGCCGGGCGGCTCCATCCGCGACACGGACGCGATCGCCGCGGTCGACGCCGTGGACGGCACGATGCTCATGACGGGGATCCGCCACTTCCGCCATTGATGCCATGGACGACCCGATGCTCGTCACCAGGACGCGCATTTCCGTCATCGAGACTCGGGTAGAGTCACAACATGCCACGCCCAAAGAAGGCTCCGAAGCTTGACCTGGCCGAGGCGCTTCGCCTCATGGTCGCCGACTACGCACCGAATCCCACGAGGGCCGTTCGAAGTCAGTCCTTCATCAAGATCTTGCACCGACACTTGGCCGAAGAGCTGGATTCGCGACTTACGCCGTGGGCCAGGAAGAGCCGCGGTGTCTATGTCAACGAGGAGGCCAAACTACTCGGCGTGGCCAAGGACAAGAGCGTCGACGTCGCCGTGATCGATCCGCAGAACGGACCACTCCTGATCATCGGTGCGCGCAGTCAGATGAGCTCGATCGGCGGGCCTGGCCGAAGCTCTGCAATCTGCGGTTGACAGCATGATGCGTCGGTGTGATGCTTTGATGCATGCGGACGACAATCAATGTCGATGAACACCTGCTGATCGAGATCAAGACGATCGCTGCCAAGTCCGGCCGGACCCTGACCTCGGTGATCGAGGACGCACTCCGGCAGTCGCTGAGCCAGCGTAAATCTGGTCAAAGATCGCGACGCGTCGCACTGCCGACGCACGATGGGGGTGGCCTCCAGCCGGGCGTGGATCTCGACGACACCTCCGCTCTGCTGGACCTCATGGACGGACTCCGAGGTTGATGCTCCTTGACGTGAACGTCCTCGTCTACGCGTTCGACATCCGAGCCGTCGATCACGACCGATATCGAGGCTGGCTGGAGCAGGCGTTCGCCACGGACGAGCCAGTCGCCGTCTCCGACCTGGTGCTCAGCGCGTTCATCCGGATCGTCACGCACCCGCGGGTCCTGTTGCAGCCGGCATCGATCGAGACCGCCCTGGCGTTCACCGATACGATCCGGGTTGCCACAGCGACCGTCGTTTCGCCCGGCGATCGCCATTGGTCGATCTTCGAACGGCTATGTCGCTCCGTCGGCGCCAGGGGCAACTTGGTCTCCGATGCGTTCCACGCGGCGCTGGCCATCGAGACCGGAGCGGAGTTCATCACCACCGACCGCGACTTCAGTCGCTTTCCGGGACTGCGCTGGCGACACCCGCTCCGCGCGACGTCGTAGCCCGACCGGCGCTGCTACCATCGCGCCCCATGAGCGACCGACCGCGCTACTACCTGACCACGGCGATCGCGTATGCGAACAACAAGCCGGGCCTGCACACCCTGTACGAGGTGATCGGGGCTGACGTCATCGCTCGCTGGCACCGCATGAAGGGCGACGACACCCGCTTCCTGACCGGCACCGACGAGCACTCGATCAACATCGCCCAGAGCGCGCTGGACGAAGGTCGGAGCGCGCGCGACTTCGTCGACGAGAAGGTCGGCTACTTCAGGACGGCAGAGGACGCCCTGGCCATCAATCCGGATCGCTTCATCCGAACGACCGATCCCGACCACATCCGATCGGCCCAGGAGATGGTCCGTCGGGCCCACGCCAACGGCGATATCTATCTCGGTACGTACGAGGGCTGGTACTGCCCCAACGAGGGCTTTCGCAACGCGACCGATGTCCAGGAGACGGCGCGCGGCACGATCTGCCCGAATCACCCGGACGTCCCCCTCCAGTGGCTGACCGAGAAGAACTGGTTCTTTCGGTTGTCCGCCTACCAGGAGCGCCTCGAGGCCCACTTCGCGGAGCACCCTGACTTCGTCCAGCCGGACTACCGGCGCAACGAGATGCTGGGATTCATCCGCGGCGGCCTGGAGGACTTCTCGATCAGCCGCGAGCGGACGCCGGGCGGATGGGGAATCCCGTTCCCGATCGCCGAGAACGGCGAGTCCGCCCTGCGCGAGGACGGGTCGTGGGACCCGGAGGCCGGCGTCATCTACGTCTGGTACGACGCTCTCATCAACTACATCACCGGGGCGGGATTCCCGGACGACCCGGCCGCCTTCGAGCACTGGTGGCCGGCGGACCTGCACGTCATCGGCAAGGACATCGCCCGCTTCCACACGATCTTCTGGCCGGCCATGCTCTGGAGTGCCGGTCTCGAAGCGCCGCGTCACGTCTGGGTCCACGGCTGGCTGCTGGCCGCCGGTGGGGAGCGGATGAGCAAGAGTCGCGGCAACTTCCTCGACCCCAACGACTTCGTGGCTGCGTTCGGCCAGGACGGGGCCCGCTATGTGGCACTGCGGGAGGTCCCGTTCGATCGGGACGCGGAGGTCAGCTGGGATTCGTTCGTGCGCCGCTACAACGCCGACCTTGCGAACGACTTCGGCAACCTCGTCAACCGGACGGTCAGCATGGTCAACCGGTACCTGGAAGGGGAGCGGCCCGCGCCACGCAGCGCCGGGACGGAGCATGCCTGGGCGGAGGCGCGGCCGACCTTCGTCGCGAAGCTCGAGAGCTGTTTCCTCCACGACGCGCTGGCCGCGCTCTGGGAGTTTGTGGGGCACGCCAATCGCCTGGTCGACACAGAGCAGCCATGGACGCTGGCGAAGGCCGCGAAAGCCGGTGACGCCGAGGCGGCGGAGCGCCTCCGAGGGGTCCTGGGCGACCTGGTCGAGGCCTGCCGCCTGATCGGGATGGCCGTCGCGCCGTTCATGCCCGGCACCGCGCCGCGCATCCTCGGGCAGCTCGGCTACGACTATCCGTACGCGGCCGATGGCAACGATGGCCCCGCCATCGAGGACGAACTCGGCTGGGGCGCGCACGCCGGTGACGCCGGGCACGTCTCGGCACCGGTGCCGCTCTTCCCGCGGCTCGATGTCGACGCGGAGCCAGCCTGAACGACCCAGGCCAGCCTACGATGGGGCGGATGCAGCTCGTCGATAGCCACTGCCACCTGAACGCCGATCGATTCGACGGAGATCTCGAGCTGGTCGTTGGCGGAGCTCGACTGGCCGGCGTCGAGCGGATCCTTGTGCCGGGCTGGAACGTGTCCTCTTCGGAACGGGCGCTGCGCTGTGTCGAGCGGTTCGCGTGGCTGGATGCCGCGGTGGGCGTCCACCCGCACGACGCCGCCAAGGTGGACGCCGATGGCTGGCGAACCATCCAGGCCTGGGCCACCGACGACCGCGTCGTCGCGATCGGCGAGACGGGCCTTGACTACGACCGAGTCTTCAGCCCGATCCCGGCCCAACTCGCCAACCTGGAGCGAAACCTCGCGCTTGCGCTGGAGACCGGCAAGCCCGCGATCCTCCACTGCCGTTCGGCCACTGGGCAGCACGACGCCCAGGATGCCCTGATCGCTGCCCTCCGCACGGCGGGAGTCGGCGGCTCCGCGTGGGCGTCGGCATTCGGGGGCCGGCCGCCGGCGGTCATCCATTCCTTCTCGGGGTCCGTCGACTATGCCCGCCAGGTCATCGACCTCGGCCTCGCGATCAGCTTCTCGGGTCTCGTCTTCCGCGCCGGCGAGGAACCGTCGGCCGAGGTCGCGGCGCTGGTCCCGGCGGCCGGTCTCCTAGTCGAAACGGATTCGCCGTTCCTCGCTCCACGAGGTGCGCCGCGCTCCCGCAACGAGCCGGAATGGGTGCGGGTCACAGCTGCCTGGGTCGCGGAACGCCGCGGCACGACGGCCGAAGTGCTCGGCCCGGTCCTCGTTGCCGCGTACGACCGGACCTTCCCGGGTCCGCGGAGGACGCCATGACCGTCACGCACGGATCGGAAACCAGGTGACCGTCACGATCGATCACTCGTGACCGGGTGGGCCAGGTTGACAGTCGCATCCCGAGTTCGCTAGTCTCCGCTTGGCACTCTCGTTGTGAGAGTGCCAACGTATCGCTTGACTCGCATCCGACGGGCGCCGGGATCGCCGGCTGGAGTGTCGGACGGGAGGCGGCGATGCGTGTCAGGACCCCAGGAACGTCGTGGTCCGGGCCGTTCCGCCCGGTCGACGTCCCGAAGCATGTACGCCCGACGGTCGGCCCTGGCCGTCATAGGAGGAATGCACGTTGGCCAAAGCCACTGCGACTTCGACCAAGCTTCGCCCGCTCGGCGATCGCGTCGTCGTCAAGCCCAGCGCCCGCGAGGAGATGACCAAGAGCGGCATCGTCCTGCCCGACACCATCAAGGAGAAGCCCCAGGAGGGGACGATCATCGCCGCCGGTCCAGGCCGCATCCTCGACGACGGCAAGCGCGAGTCGATGGACGTCAAGGCCGGGGACAAGGTCCTCTACGCCAAGTACGCCGGGACCGAGTTCAAGATCGATGGCGACGAGCTCCTCATCGTCAGCCAGAAGGACATCCTCGCGATCGTCGAGGGCTGACGGCGACTCGGTCGCCCCGTCTACTGACCCCATAGGTTCCTGGAGGGACACTCGAATTGGCTAAGCAACTCCTCTTCGACGAGGCAGCTCGTCGCTCACTCAAGCGCGGTATCGACCGTCTGGCCGACGCGGTCAGGGTCACGATCGGCCCCAAGGGTCGCAACGTCGTCCTCGACAAGAAGTTCGGCTCGCCGACCATCACCAACGACGGCGTGACCATCGCTCGCGACATCGAGCTCGACGATCCGTTCGAGAACATGGGTGCGCAGCTTCTCAAGGAAGTCGCGACCAAGACCGACGACGTTGCTGGCGACGGCACCACCACCGCGGTCGTCCTCGGCCAGGCGATGGTCGCCGAGGGCCTTCGCGTCGTGACTGCCGGGGCCAACCCGATGGTCGTCAAGCGCGGCATCGAGGCTGCTGTCGCGGCCGTCGTGGCCGAGATCGCCAAGCAGGCCCGCCCGGTCGACAACCGCGCGCAGATCGCGGCCGTCGCCGCCATCAGCGCCGCGGATCCGGAAATCGGCGAGATGATCGCCGAGGTGATGGACAAGGTCGGCAAGGATGGCGTCATCACGGTCGAAGAGGGCCAGAGCCTGGGCCTCGAGAAGGAATATACCGAGGGCATGCAGTTCGATCGCGGCTACCTCTCGGCCTACTTCGTGACCAACCCCGATCGGATGGAGGCGGTCCTCGACAACCCGCTCATCCTCATCACAGACAAGAAGATCTCCAGCGTGCAGGACATGTTGCCGGCCCTCGAGAAGGCGGTCGCACAGGGCAAGCCTGTGCTGATCATCGCCGAGGACGTCGACGGTGAGGCGCTCGCGACGCTCGTCGTGAACAAGCTCCGTGGCACGATCAGTGTGCTGGCCGTCAAGGCGCCGGGCTTCGGCGATCGCCGCAAGGAGATGCTCCGCGACATCGCGGTCCTGACCGGCGGCACGGTCATCAGCGAGGAGATCGGGCGCAAGCTCGACTCCGTCACGGCCGAGGACTTCGGCTCCGCCCGCCGCATCATCGCGACCAAGGACGACACCACGCTCATCGATGGGAACGGCAAGCCGGACCTGATCAAGGCCCGCATGGCCCAGATCAAGATCCAGATCGAGGACACCACCTCGGACTACGACAAGGAAAAGCTCCAGGAGCGTCTCGCCAAGCTGTCCGGTGGCGTCGCCATCATCAAGGTCGGCGCGGCGACCGAGGTCGAGCTCAAGGAGAAGAAGCACCGCATCGAAGATGCGCTCTCGACGACCCGAGCGGCCGTCGAAGAGGGCCTGGTCGCCGGCGGTGGGACGACGCTCCTGCAGGCGATCCCGTGTCTCGACAAGATCAAGCTCGGAGGCGACGCCCAGGTCGGCGTCGACATCGTGCGCAAGGCCCTTGAGGCCCCGGCTCGCCAGATCGCCGACAACGCCGGCGCCCACGGTGAAGTCGTGGTCGAGCACGTCAAGACGCTCAAGCCCGGCTTCGGGTACGACGCCCTCAACGGCGTGTACGTCGATCTCTTCAAGATGGGGATCGTCGACGCCGCCAAGGTGACGCGCTCCGCGCTCCAGAACGCCGCATCCATCGCCGCCATGGTCCTGACGACGGAAACGTTGATCACGGACATGCCGGAGAAGGACAAGGGCGGCGGCGGCGGCGGCGGCCACGGCGGCGGGATGGACTTCTAGTCCTCCCGTTCCAACGCGACATCGCGATCACTCGAGGCCCTCGGCACCGCCGGGGGCCTCGCGATTCCTGGGGGGCACGGCTCCACCGCAGGCCTCGCGACTTGCGCTGTTGCGGTCGATTCCGCTGCCAGCAGCGGATCGCCCACTGGTCGGCGAGCTAGGCACCTCTGACCTGGCCGGCGGGTGGCGGTACGAGTCGGGTCCACGCTCGCGGGCGCCCCTGACGCTCCATCCACGCTCGACCCGGATCGCGATCTGGCGCATCCCGCAGGTAGAGCACCGGCTGGCTCACCGTTGTCGGCAGATCCCACGCTCCAAACGATGCTGTCAGCGGAATCGGCGCCGACGAAGGGCCCTCGCCGACGAAGGGCCCTCGCCGACGAAGGTGCTCGCGCCTCGCGCCTCGTGCTTCGCGCCTCGATCGCGGGTCGCCTGCCGAGCCGGACGGTGGCCCGCAAGCGCGATGCGCCCGACCGCGGCTACTATCGACCGACCGGACCGAAACGGGAACATCGGCCGAACCGCGCCTCACCGGGGTCGTTCCATGACTCGTCGCCAGCCTGCCACCCTCGTCCTCATCGCCGCCCTCGCGGTGCTGGTCTCGGCCTGTGGCGGGAGCACGCCCGGCCCGACCCTGACCGACCCGACCGCCATCATCACGGCCGCCCTCACGTCGACCAAGGACGCCAAGAGTGTGCACATCGAAGGCACGATCGATGGCAAGGCGACGATCGCGCTGCCGTTCGCCGGGGGCGCCGGAACTCCGGTGGACCTGACCGGCACGACGATCTCGGCCGACCTCGACATGGCCGCTGGTTCGCTCAAGGCGACCTTCGCCGCGCCGGGCCTCCTGAACCTCGCCGGCGAACTCATCGAAGTCGATCGCAAGGGCTATCTCAAGACGACGTTGACCGGCACCCAGTACCAGCCCGTCGATGTCGGCAGCACCCTTCCGATCGACCCGACGGACACCGGCGGGTTCGTCGCCGCCATCGGCGACCTCCTGCTCAAGCCGGGCGTGGATCCGATCAAGGGCAGCGACACCTCGTGCGGCTCCGGGCAGTGCTACACCGTGACCGCGGACCTTGGCCCGTTGGAGCTCGGAGCCATCCTCGGGCCCGCCGCGAGCGGCCTGCCGATCGACCTCGGCGGTGCCGGGGTCTCGATCACGATGCGGGTGGAGCAGTCGCTTCCGTACCATCTGGCCGGGATCGCCATCACGCTCACGATGGCCGACTCCACGAAGGTGAAGCTGGACCTGACCTTCTCCAAGTGGGATGTTCCCGTGTCGATCGGCGCACCGCCCGCCGACCAGGTCAAGGCCAAGTCCTAGGCCGGCCCCGGTGAGCCAGGAGAGCCACCCCACCTACAATGGCTGGGTGAGTCCCACCCGCCGCCGGCGACCCGGCGACCCCACGCTCGACGACGCCACCGCCACGCTCGACGACGCCATCACGGCGGCCTTGGCCGTCACCGGCACCACCTTCGTCGGCCCGTCCGAGGCGCCCGAGGTGGTCCCCGATGAGCCGGCCTGGCTGCGCGACGCGCCGGTCGGCGGTGAGGATCCGGCCGTCATGCCGCCGCCGCCCGATCCAGCCGCACGCGCGGCAAAGGTCGCAGCAAGAGCCGACGAGATCGTCCACGCGCTGAATCCGGAGCAGGCTCGCGCCGTGACGACCACGGACGGCCCCCTCCTGATCCTCGCCGGGGCCGGCTCCGGCAAGACCCGGGTCCTGGCGCATCGGATCGCCTATCTGGTCAGCGTCAAGGACGTCGCCCCGTGGCGGATCCTGGCGGTCACGTTCACCAACCGCGCGGCAGCGGAACTGCGGGAACGGATCATCAGCCTCGTCGGCGAGGATGGCCGGGACGTCATGGCCGGGACGTTCCACGCGCTGTGCGCGCGCGTCCTGCGCGCCGACGGTGAGGCGATCGGGATCGGCCGCCGCTTCGTCATCTATGACACGGACGACCAGCAATCGCTGATGAAGCAGATCCTGCGCGAGGAAGACATGCCGCTGACCGGCGAGTTCCGCCCCAGCGCCGTCCTGAACGCGATCAGTCGGGCCAAGAACGAGATGCTGGCCCCGGGCGTCCTCGACGAGCACGCGACCAACCACCGCGAGCGGACGATCGCGCGGCTGGCGACCCGCTACCAGGAGCGCCTGCGGAAAGCGAACGCGCTCGATTTCGACGACCTCCTGCTGGAGGCCGTACGCCTCTTCCATGAGGCGCCGGACGTGCTGGCCAAGTACCAGGAACGCTGGCGCTACCTGCACGTCGATGAGTACCAGGACACGAACCGTGCCCAATACCTGTGGGTCAAGGCGCTGGCGGAGAAGTACGGCAACCTCGCGGTCGTCGGTGACGACGACCAATCGATCTACTCGTGGCGCGGTGCAGACCTTCGCAACATCCTTGACTTCGAGCGCGACTGGCCCAAGACCGCGGTGGTCAAGCTGGAGCAGAACTACCGCTCCACCCAGCTCATCCTGGATGCCGCCCACGCCGTCGTCTCGCGCAACACCGCGCGCAAGGACAAGAAGCTCTGGACGGAGAACACCGGCGGGGCCCGCATCCAGCGCTTCGAGGCGTACAACGAGGAGGAGGAGGCCGAGTGGATCGCCCGCCAGGTGGAGGGCCTGGTCGGCGGGCGATCGACCGCGCTGACGCGCCGCGCCGACGACGAGGAGATCCGCTTTCGGGCGCGCGATATCGCGGTCATGTACCGGATGAACGCCCAATCCCGGGCGATCGAGGAATCGTTCCTTCGCTACGGGATCCGCTATCAGCTCGTCGGCGGCACGCGGTTCTACTCCCGGCGCGAGGTCAAGGACGCCCTGGCGTACCTGCGGATCCTGCGGTCCGATACGGACAGCGTCAGCTTCGAGCGGATCATCAATGTCCCGGCGCGCGGCATCGGCGACAAGACCATCGAGACGCTTCGGGCGGCCGCCGCACGTGAGGACGGGACGACCTGGGGTGCGATCGAAGCCGCCGTCAGCGGCGACCTGGGGGGCCTTGCGCCACGGACCCGCAACGCCCTGGCCGAATTCGCCGTCCTCGTTCGCCGCCTCCGGGCCCGGGTCGGCGTCCTGACCCTGCCCGAACTGCTCGATGAGGCGCTGGAGGCCTCGGGCTACCGGGCGATGCTCGCCGACGGCTCCGAGGACGGTGAGGAACGCTGGGCGAACCTGCTTGAGCTGCGCTCCGTCACGACACGCTACGACGATCTCGCCCCGGATGATGCGCTGGATCGATTGCTCGAAGAGACGGCGCTCGTCGCGGACCAGGACTCGTACGAGGGCGACGCCGACGCGGTGACGCTCATCACACTCCACGCGGCGAAGGGCCTCGAATTCCCGGTGGTCTTCATCGGCGGCCTGGAGGAAGGCCTCTTCCCGCACAGCCGGGCGCTCGACGACGAGAAGGAGCTGGAGGAGGAACGTCGGCTCGCCTACGTCGGCATCACGCGGGCCAAGCGGCGGCTGTACCTGTCGCACGCCTGGCGCCGCGCGACCTGGGGGATGGGCCAGGCGACCGTGCCCTCGCGCTTCCTTCTGGAGATCCCGGCCGAACTCATGGATGGTCCTCAGCTGGGTGGCACCGACGAACGCGACCTGGATCTGGACCTCGTCTTCGGGGCACGCCGGACCAGCCGCTTCGGCACGCCGACTCGCGGCGGCGGTGGCGCCTACCGGCAGGGAAGCGGCACGCCCGGTGCGCCGGCTCCCGGCGAGACGTTCCGGCCCGGCCGCGATCTGGCCGCCAAACGCGAGGCCTACCGTGATGGCGCGCCGTCTGGCTCACTGGGCCGGCCGGTCCGCGCCCAGGACGACGGGCTGGATGCCATTACGAAGCCGGCCCGGCTGATCATCCCCGGCGAGCGCCAGTTCCGCGACGGCGATCGCGTCCGACATGCGCGCTGGGGCGACGGCATCGTCGTGACGAGCAAGCTGACGCGGAGCGATGAGGAGGTCACGGTCGCCTTCAAGAACGCCTCGGTCGGGCGCAAGACGATGCTCGTCAGCCTGGCCAACCTCGACCTCATCGGCTGACCGTACCCTGGCACCCATGGCCATCCAGCTTCCGCCCGTGGACCCGGCCCTCGTCGGGACCGCCGCAGCCCTCGACAAGGTTGCCGCGGCGGTACGCCACGCCTCGCTGGCAGCGGAGATCGATCGCGCCAACGAGCTCTACTACGTACAGGACGCGCCGCAGCTGACCGACGCCGAGTACGACGCCCGGTTCCGCGAACTGGTCGCTCTCGAGACCGCGCATCCAGAGCTGACCACGCCCGATTCGCCGACGCAACGAGTGGGCGGGGCTCCCTCGGGCACGTTCGACGAGGTCCGCCACGGCCGGCCGATGCTGTCGCTGGCCAACGCCTTCAGCCACGATGAGCTGCGCGCCTTCGATGCGCGGATACGGCGCGGCCTGGGCCTGCCGCCCGCGCCCGAACCCGCGCCCGAGCTGCGCTATGTGGCGGAGCTGAAGATCGACGGCCTGGCCGTCAGCCTGCGCTACGACCGCGGCCGCTTCATGCAGGGCGCGACGCGCGGTGACGGGACGACCGGCGAGGATGTGACGGCGAATCTGCGCACCATCTCGGTCATCCCGGTGCGCCTGGCGGAACCGGCAACGCTCGCGGCGCGTGGTGAGGTCTTCATGCCCAAGGCCGAGTTCGCCCGCATCAACGCGGAGCGCGAGGAGGCAGGCCTGTCGCTCTACGCCAACCCGCGGAACAGCGGCGCAGGCTCGCTCCGCCAGATGGATCCGGCCGTCACCGCCGGTCGGAAGCTGTCGGCCTGGTTCTACCAACTGGTCGAGGAGCCCGAGGCGGTCGGCAGCCAAGCGGTCGGCACCCAATCGGTCGGCAGCCAATCGGTCGGCACCCAATCGGCCGCCCTCGAGCGCCTCGCCGCCCTGGGTTTCCCGGTCAACCCGGATCGTGCCTCGGATCTGGACATGGAGGGCGTGATCGCCTTCACGGAGCGTTGGCGAGAGGCTCGCCACGCGCTCCCGTACGAAACCGACGGCGTCGTCGTCAAGGTCGACCGATCCGACCAGCAGGTGCGCCTCGGCATGGTCAGCCGCGCGCCGCGCTGGGCGATCGCGTTCAAGTTCCCGCCGGAGCAGGTCGACGCGTTCGTCGAGGACATCGTGCCGTACGTCGGGCGGACGGGGACCCTCACGCCGGTCGCCCACATGACGCCGGTCAGGGTCGCGGGCTCCACCGTGGCTCGCGCAACCCTGCACAACCTCGACGAGGTCCGCCGCAAGGACATCCGGATCGGCGACTGGGTCGTGCTCCAGAAGGCGGGCGATGTCATCCCAGAGGTCGTCCGTCCGCTCGTCGAACGACGGACTGGCACGGAGCGCGAATTCCTGATGCCGGAGCGCTGCCCGGTCTGTGGGACGTCGGTCGTGCAGGATGCGGGCGCCGTCCGCATCTATTGCCCGAACACGCGCTGTCCCACCCGGCTGGCCCAGGAATACGGCCACTTCGTCGGCCGTGGCGGGATGGACATCGAAGGCGCCGGCTGGGGGGTCCTGGGCCAGCTCCTGGAGCGCGGGATGGTCCACTCGCGCGCCGACTTCTTCCGGCTGCGGGCCGAGGACCTCGAAACGCTGGAGCGCTTTGCGAAGAAGAGCGCCGAGAACCTGGCCGGGCGGATCGCGTGGGCCCGGGTCGGGCGGCCATTGGCGCGCGTGCTCAACGGACTCGGGATGCCACAGGTCGGCGAGCAGACCGCCATCGACCTTGCGACCTGGCTGGCCGGTCGTGTCCGACCGGACGCGTTCCCGGTGGCGGACGGGGACGTGGTGCCCGATCCGTGGTTCACGGCGGTGGAGGCGGAGCTGCGCCACCTCGCGACCGACGAGCCCGAAACCCTGACCGAGGTGCCAGGCATCGGCCCGACGGTCGCGTCGGCGCTCAACCGCTGGTTCACTGACGAACCGACCCGCGACGTCCTGCGCGAGCTGGTGGGCGTGGGTGTCGTGCCAGAGCGCCCCATCGTCGGCCTGGCCCGGGAGGGGAGCGGTGGCCCGCTGGAGGGCAAGACCCTGGTCGTCACCGGCACGCTGGCCGGCTTCAGTCGCCAGGAAGCCGAGGAGGCGATCCGCGCCGCAGGCGGCAAGTCGGCCGCCTCCGTCTCGAAGAAGACGGACTACCTCGTGGCGGGTGAAGCCGCCGGGTCCAAGCTGACCAAGGCGCAGGAACTCGGGGTCCCGGTCCTCGACGAGGACGGCTTTCGTGCGTTGCTCGCGGGTAGCGACGCGCCTTAGCGACGTCCCCGGCCGAAGCGTTCCATGAGCTGCGTCACGGCGGCGCGAGCCGCGGCCCAATCGGGCAGGTCTCCGAGGATCAGGCCGTCGGGACCCCAGCGTCGAAGTTGGTTCATGGCGGTCACGATCGCATCGTGCGCGAGCGCCCGGTTGCGCCCGACATCCACCTGGCCGGTGACCAGATAGCGGCGGACCGTGTCGAACGAGGCCGACCAGCGGCCGATCCGGATCCGGTCGCCCTCACGCAGCGAGTCCAGCCACTCATCGTCACCGACGGGGTGGGCGTCGTGTTCGGCCTGGTGCCGTACAAGATCGACCCGCAGCCCGGGCCGGTCGAGGCTGGGCAGGCGGCCATCGTCCGCGACCGTCTGGTAGCAGACCGGGCACATCGGGAGCTCCGCATCGGCCCGGGGCGGCTGGCCGTAGGGCAGGCCGCAGCGGCGACAGAAGGTCGCGCGACCGGCGGGGGTCCCGCACTGCAGGCAGGCCCCGTCTCGATCAACCTTCGAACCTCCCCGTCCGATCCGCGTCCCGTATGGCGGCGTTATCAAGCGCTGCCGTCGCACTGGCCGCATGGGCGTCAGCCGGGACGGGCATCGGATCGCCGACGATGCGTCGGCGGGCGTGTTCGAGGGTGAGCCACATGGGTTGTTCCGACTCCGGATGTCAGGCGTGCCGATTGGCCATCAGCATCGCCGGTGGCGGACGCGCGGGCTATGGCCCCTTCGGTTGCCTACGGTCGGACCGAATGGACCATCGGTGCGTCGCCGCTGAGCCCACCGCGTGGCCGGATCGTCCGATCGTAGCGGCCTCGTCGTCTATCATCGAGCGCATGGCCACCCTGTCACGCTCCGAGGTGGAGCACGTCGCGTATCTCGCCCGGCTCGGCCTCACCGACGAGGAGCTGACCCGACTGGAAGGCGAACTCAACCACATCCTGGACCAGTACGCGATCCTCGCCGAGCTGGCGACGGACGACATCGTGCCGACCGCCCAGACGATCGAGCTCGAGAACATCCTGCGCGACGATGTGGCCCGACCGTCGCTTCCGGTGGAGGACGTGCTCGCCAACGCGCCCACACGCCAGGGCGACTTCATCGTGGTGCCCGCCATCCTCGACGAGCGCTGAGCCGGCGATGACCGATCTGACCCGGCGATGACCGATCTGACCCGTCTCCATGCCCACGAGATGGCGGCCCTCCTCCGTTCCGGTGAAGCGTCGTCGCGGGACCTGACGGAGGCTCACCTGGCGGCCGCGGAACGCGACGATCGGGCGCTCAACGCGTGGCTCACGATCGATCGCGAGCGCGCGCTCGCGGAAGCCGATGCGGTCGATGCCCGCCTCACCGCCGCCCGCTCCGACGGCGACCACGCCCTCGACCTGCGCCGGCCCCTGCTCGGCATCCCGATCGCCCTCAAGGACCTCGTCTCGGTCAAGGGCGGCCAGTGCACGGCCGGCTCGCGGATCCTGGAGGGCTATCGGGCGCCGTACGACGCGCATATCACGGAGCGTCTACGCGAGGCCGGCGCGGTCATCCTCGGCAAGACGAACATGGACGAGTTCGCGATGGGCTCGTCGACCGAGCACTCGGCGTTCGGGCCGACCGCCAACCCATGGGCACTCGACCGGGTTCCGGGTGGCAGCAGCGGCGGGTCGGCCGCGGCGGTCGCCGCCTACAACGCCCCGCTGGCGATCGGAACGGACACGGGCGGCTCCATCCGCCAGCCGGCCGCCCTGTGCGGCATCGTCGGGATGAAGCCGACCTATGGCCGGGTCAGCCGTTACGGGATCGTCGCCTTCGCGAGTTCCCTCGACCAGATCGGGCCGTTTGCCCGCGACGCCCGCGACGCGGCGGCACTGCTCCACGCGATCGCCGGCCGCGACGACCGCGATTCAACGTCCTCTCCGGAGCCGGTTCCGGCGACACTGACCGCCCTGCCGTCGGGCGACGATGAGGCGGCCGGCGCGTTGCGCGGCAAGCGATTCGGCCTGCCCCGCGAGTACTTCGTCGCCGGCATGGAGTCGGGCGTCGAGGCTCGGATCCGCGAGGCGGTCGCGGCCCTCGAGGCGGCCGGCGCGATCGTCGAGGACGTCAGCCTGCCGCACACCCAGTACGGCCTCGCGACCTATTACATCGTGGCCCCGGCGGAGGCCAGTGCCAACCTGGCCCGGTACGACGGGATCCGGTATGGGCCGCGCCTTGGCGACGGCGACGTGCTGACCAACTATCTCGCTACGCGCGGCCGCGGTTTCGGGGCGGAGGTCAAGCGCAGGATCATGCTCGGGACGTACGCGCTGTCGGCCGGCTACTACGACGCCTACTACCTCAAGGCCCAAAAGGTCCGGACCCTCATCAAGGGCGACTTCGACGCCCTCTGGGCGCAGGGCTTCGATGCCCTCGTCGCGCCGACCTCGCCGACCGTCGCCTTCCCCCTGGGCGCCCGGCTGTCGGATCCGGTTTCCATGTACCTGTCCGATGCCTGCACACTGCCGGTCAACATGGCCGGCCTGCCCGGCGTCTCCATCCCATGCGGCCTGTCCGAGGGCCTGCCGGTCGGGCTTCAACTCATCGGTGCGCCCTGGTCGGAGGCGCAGCTGTTCGGCCTGGCGCGTGGCTACGAGGCGATCACGGCCGACGCGGAATGGCGGACGCTCGAACCCACCGATCTGGCGCAGGCGGCAGACCCGTTGGTGCCGACCCCGGCCGAGCGCATGGCGTCGCTCTCCGTCGCGTACGCCCGCTGATGACCGACCCCGTGGTGCCCGGCCGGCCACCGCTGGCCGAGCGGGCGCTTGCCGAGCGCGTGCTGATCGTCCCGCCGTCCGGCATCCGGCGCTTCTTCGACATCCTCGCGACGATGGACGACGTCATCAGCCTCGGTGTCGGCGAGCCGGACTTCGACACGCCGCGGGTCATCGTGGAGGCGGGCGTGGAGAGCCTGCGCGAGGGACGGACGCACTACACGAGCAACCTCGGGACGCTGGAGCTGCGGCGCGCCCTGGCCGACCACCTGGAACGCCGCTATGGCGTTCGCTATGACCCGACGACGGAGATCCTCATCACGGTCGGGGCATCGGAGGCCGTGGACCTCGCCCTTCGAGCGACATGCGACCCGGGTGACGAGGTCATCCTGCACGAGCCGAGCTACGTCGCCTACGTCCCCGCGATCGTCTTCGCCGGTGGTACGGTCCGCCACGTCGCGACGCGCTTCGAGGACGATTTCGCCCTTGATCCGGCTGCCGTGGAGGCGGCCATCACACCACGGACCAAGGCGCTCTTTCTGGGCTACCCATGCAACCCGACCGGCGCCGTCCTGCCGGATGCCGTCCAGGATGCCTTGGCCGACATCGCGGTCCGCCACGATCTCCTCGTCTACAGCGACGAGATCTACGACCGGCTGGCCTACGGGACCTACCGCCACCGGGCGATGAGTGCACTGCCCGGGATGCGCGAGCGGACCATCCTCATCGGCGGCTTCTCGAAGGCGTACGCCATGACCGGCTGGCGCGTGGGCTACGTGGCCGCGCCGGCCGCGATCCTGGAGGGGATGGTCAAGGTCCACCAGTACGGGATCATGTCGGCCCCGACGACCGCCCAGGACGCGGCGCTCGCCGCGGTCCTCGAGGGCGAGCAGGACGTCGAGCGGATGGTCACCGAGTACGACCGGCGCCGACGCCTCCTCGTCGACGGCCTGAACGCCGTCGGGCTCGAGACGTTCGAGCCGCGTGGCGCGTTCTACGCCTTCCCGCGGGTGACCTCGACCGGCTTGAGTGACGAGGTCTTCACGGAACGACTGCTCCTGGAGGAACGGGTGGCGGTCGTACCCGGCAGTGCATTCGGGCCGTCCGGGGCCGGCCACGTCCGGATGTGCTATGCCACGTCCTACGAGCGCGTCGAGGAGGCACTGCGCCGGATCGCCCGTTTCGTGGAGCGGGTTCGCGCCGAGGCGGCTGCGTCGGCCTGACCCTCGCTGCGTGGCGGCGCCGGGTCTTGTGCGAAACTACGGCGATGGATTCCCGACCTGTGACCGCGTCCGGCGCCGCCCTCGACCGGTACGAGGCTGTCATCGGCCTCGAGGTCCACTGCCAGCTCAAGACCGTTTCGAAGATGTTCTGTGGGTGCTCCACCGACTACGACGGGGCGCCGCCCAACACGCACGTCTGTCCGGTCTGCCTGGGGCTCCCCGGTGCGCTCCCGACGATCAACCGGCGTGCGGTGGAGCACGTCCTGCTGACTGGCGCAGCCATCGAGGCAAGTGCACCGCCGGCGACCCGCTGGGATCGCAAGAACTACTTCTATCCGGATCTTCCAAAGGGCTACCAGATCAGCCAGTACGACCTGCCCCTGGCGTCGATGGGACGGCTCACCTTCGATACGTCGGATGGGCCGTTCACCGTCGCGATCACCCGAGCCCATCTCGAGGAGGACACGGCGAAGCTCGTCCACGGCACGGATGACGAGGGCCGCAAGGTGAGCCTTGTCGACTTCAACCGGTCCGGTGCGCCGCTCATGGAGATCGTGACGGAGCCGGACATCCGGACCGCGGAGCAAGCCCGCCGCTACGCCGAGGAACTCCAGCTCCTGTTACGTTCGATCGGCGCGTCCGACGCCGACATGGAGCGCGGCCAGATGCGGGTCGAGGCGAACGTCTCGCTCCGTCCGCGCGGCACGGAGCCGTTCGGGACTCGGACCGAGGTCAAGAACATGAACTCGTTCCGGGCGGTGGAGCGGGCGATCGTGTACGAGATCGAACGCCAGGCCGCGATCCTGGATGCCGGCGACACCTTGCTCATGGAGACGCGCGGCTGGTCCGACGAGCGCGGCGAGACCTACCGGATGCGCGCCAAGGAGACCTCGGACGACTACCGCTACTTTCCCGAGCCGGACCTGCCGCCCCTGCACCTGGATGCCGCCGTCCTGGCCGGCATCCGGGCGGCACTGCCCGAACTGCCGGGTGCCCGGCGGGCTCGCTATCGCGATGTCCTGGGCCTGAGCGCGTACGACGCGGCGGTGCTCGTGGCTGATCTCGATGCGACGGCGCTGTTCGAAGCCACCCTGGCCGCCGATGCCGGGCTGGATCCGAAGCCGGTCGCCAACTGGGTGACCGGCGAGTACCTGCGCCTGCGCAACGCCTCCGCGACGTCCATGTCGGTCGTCCCGGCAGAGCTCGCGTCCATCGTTGCAGCCACCGCCGCCGGCTCGATCTCGCGCGCGCAGGGCCGTGAGGTCCTCGAGGTCCACGTGGCCACCTCAGCGTCCGCCGCAACGATCATCGCCGCCCGTGGCTTCCGCCAGATCTCGGACCGTGGCGCCCTGGCCACGGCCGTCGCGGACGTGCTGGCCGCCAATCCTGCCGCCATCGGCGACTATCGGGCGGGCAAGGCCCAGGCGGTCGGCTTCCTGGTCGGCCAGGTGATGAAAGCGACCAGGGGCCACGCAAACGCGGCACTCGTCCAGGCCGCGGTGCGAGAACAGCTCGACACGGACGACTGACGGAGGACCGCGATCGATGGGACTGGTCAATATCGCCCTGTGGCTCGGCGGCATCGTCCTGATCGTCGTCGGCTACACGCGCGCCAAGGGGCCGTGGGCGCGTTACCAGGCCCTCAAGGCCCAGGACGAGAACGTGGCCCGCTACGAATCGTGGCGCGGTGGGATTCGCAACGACGGCAAGACCGGCGCCTCGGTCGCCATGGCGGTCCTCCGGCAGCATGCCCAGCGGGCCGGCCTGATCGCCATCGTCGGGTTTGTCCTGGTCTTCCTCGGTTTCCTCATCCGGCCCTGATCCGGCGCCACTCGGTCGCGCTTCTCGCGCGTCAGGTCGTCGCCTCGCGCTCGTACGGCTGGCCATCGGCCGGCGGCGGGATGCTCCGCCGCACGAATCCGGCCAGGACGATGGTGGTCACGAGATACGGCAAGGCGTCGTAGAGCTGGCCCGGGATCTGTCCGAGGACGTCGCCGAGGTCACCGAGAGGGGTCCAGCGCCCGACGATCATCGCCGCTTCTTGGTCCTGCGCGGCGTCCGGACGCTCCAGTTTCGCTCGCGGGCCTCATCTGCCAATGCGGCCCGGATCGCCACGTTCCTGGAGGCCCACGACAAGGTGCAGTGGGTCCGTTACCCGGGCCTCGCCTCGCACCCGGACCACGAGGTCGCCCGACGTCTTCTGGGCGATCACGCGGGGGCGATGCTCACGTTCCAGCCACGCGGAGGCGTGGACGGGATGGCGGCCTTCACGGACAACCTCGCCCTATGCGATATCGGTGTCAGCCTCGGCGACGTCCATACGCTGGTCTATCCACAGCCGAAGCGTGGCGGCCTCATCCGCCTGTCCGTGGGCTGCGAGGACGTAGACGACCTGCTCGCGGACTTCGAGCTTGGGCTGTCGCACGTGGCCTGAGACGGACCCCGTCAGCCGCGCCCCAGCGTCGCCGCGGCCGCCAGGGCTGCGCCGATCGTCAGGTCGATCCGCACCTGGAGTTCGTTCTCGGGAAGCCGCTCCCAGCCGTGCGCGGCCGGCGTGGATGCGCTGGCCTCTGACGTGTCCAGGATGACGTCCGACACGGTCAGGATGGTCCCGGCACGGACCGGTCGACCCTTGCCGCGCTCGCGCATCGCGAGGAGGAACAGCGCCGCCGACTCCATCTCCGCCGCGAGGTAGCCGCGTGCACCCCAGCGGCCGCCGCCGGCCGGGTGCGGGTCGTAGAAGACGTCCGAGGTGACGATGGGACCGACATGAGTGGTGAGCCCGGCATCCCGGCTCGCCTGGGCCAGCGTCAGCACGACGTCGAAGTCGGCCGTCGGGGCGGTCGCTTCGCCCTCCCCAAGAATCGGGCCTATCCCGCCGGAGGCGACGGCGGCCATCGCGACCACGACGTGCCCCAGCCCCATCCCGCGGTATCCGCCGCAGGTCCCGACCCGGATGAAGGTCGCCACACCGAGGTTGAGGAGCTCCTCGACGACGATCGAGGTCGTCGGCGTGCCCATCCCGGTCGTCTGGACGGAGACCGGGACGCCGTCCACCGTCCCGCTGTACCCGAGCAACCCACGGTTTGCATTCACCAGCCTTGAGCCCTCCAGGCCGCCGTCGAATCGGGCGGCGATGCGGGTCGCCCGGTTCGGATCGCCCGGCAGAAGGACGACCGGCGCGTAGTCGCCGGGCTCGGCGTGCAGGTGGATCTGTGCCATGTGACCTCCCTCTGGATTGCGGACGACGGCGATGCGGCGTGCCGTGACGAGCATGCCCGGATCTTTGGCGCCATCAAGCAACGATGCAGCCGGACTCGGCCCCGCGCCCAGCCATTGCGCGGGTCACGTCGAGCCCGCCGCTCGCTTGAGGGTGAAGTTGATGAGTTCTGTCGACATGGTGGCATTCGCTGACGTACATTACGCGAGCCCGCGTTCTGGGAGGGGCATGCCAGGTTCGATAGGAGGAAGCTACGTTGCACATCTCAAGCAGGATGCTCGCGCTCGGCGCGACGTCCATCCTCGTCTTTGCCGCCTGCTCGTCGCCTGCGGCTCCATCTGCGGCCGAAGTCAAGTACAAGGCCTGCGTCGCATTTGACACCGGCGGTCTTGGTGACAAGGGCTTCAACGACCTGGCCCTGAAGGGCCTGGAGGATGCCAAGGCGCTCGGCTTCCAGACCGCCTACGCCGAAGCGCAGGGTGCCACGGACTACGCCGCGAACATCCAGCGTCTCATCGACGAGGGCTGCCAGACGATCGTGACCGTCGGCTTCCTCCAGGGGCAGGCGACGGTCGACGCTACCTTGGCCAACCCGACCATCAACTTCGCCCAGATCGACGCTACCTGGCCCGAGGCTGGTGCCGACTTCACGCCCGGAACGGCCGACGACCTGCCCTTCCCCCCGAACTTCACCGGCCTGGACTTCCAGATCGATGAGGCCGGGATGCTCGCCGGGTACCTCGCGGCCGGCTTCAGCAAGACCGGCAAGATCGGGACGTACGGCGGTCTGCAGTTCCCCGGCGTGACCCGGTTCATGGACGGCATGTACGCCGGCATCAAGTACTACAACTTGAAGCTGGGCAAGACCGTCACCCTTCTCGGGTGGGACGCCGTGGCCCAGACCGGCACGTTCGTCGGTGGGGACAATCCGTGGGGTGACCCGGCCAAGGGCGAGCAGCTCGCTCAGATCTTCCTCGATCAGGGTGCGGACATCGTTCATCCCGTCGCCGGTGGGACCGGCAACGGGACGATCAAGGCGATGCTGGCGGCCGGCATGTACGCCATCGGTGTCGACACCGACCAGGCCCTGTCGCTTCCCGAGTACGCTGGGGCGCTCATCACCTCCTCGGAGAAGGTGATCAACGTGGCCGTTCTGGACCTGATCAAGAAGAACGCCGGTGGCGACACCGGTGGTGAGAATTACATCGGGACTCTGGCGAACGGAGGTGTGGCGCTTGCGCCGTTCCACGATTTCGACGCGAAGATCACGCCCGAGCTGAAGGCAGCCCTCGACGCCCTCAAGGCAGAGATCGTGGCTGGTACCGTGAAGGTCTCCGACTACCTCAAGTAGTCACCGGATACGCTCAGGCTTCTCGCCCTCAGCCCGTTCCGCGGGCTGAGGGCGAGCTGTATCCACCCCGAGGAACGGACTGTCCATGCGGCTTGAACTCAAGGACATCACGAAGCGCTTCCCGGGCGTCCTCGCCAACGACCGGATCACCATCTCGGTGGACCGCGGGGAGGTCCTCGGTCTCCTCGGCGAGAACGGGGCAGGCAAGACCACCCTCATGAACATCCTGTCCGGGCTGTATCGCCCGGACTCGGGCGAGATCCTCATCGACGGCGAGCCGCGCACGTTCCACGATCCCCGCGAGGCGATCGGTGCAGGCATCGGCATGGTCCACCAGCACTTCCAGCTCGTGCCCGTCTTCGATGTCGTCGAATCGGTCGCGCTCGGCGCGGAAAGCGTGACCGGACCCCTGGGTACCTTCGACCGGGCGACCGCCCGCAAGCGTGTCGTGGAGCTGTCCACGCAGTACGGCCTGAACGTGGATCCCGATGCGACGATCGAGGACCTGCCGTTGGGTGTCCGTCAGCGGGTCGAGATCCTCAAGGCGCTCTATCGCAAGAGCGACATCCTCGTCCTCGATGAGCCGTCCGCCGTCCTCACGCCAGCCGAGACAGAGGAACTGTTCGGGATCATCCGCGGCCTGGCCGAGGGCGGGACGACGATCATCTTCATCACCCACAAGCTGAGCGAGGTCCTTGAGGTCGCGGATCGCATCACGGTCCTCCGGCGCGGCACGGTCGCCGGGACGGTGAACCCATCCGAGACCACCCGCGAGGAACTCGCCAACCTGATGGTCGGTCGGGACGTGGAGCTGACCGTCGACAAGGGCCCCGCGACGCCCGGTGACGTGGTCCTCAGCCTCAAGGACGTGTTCATCATGGACGACCGCTTCCAGATGACCGTGAAGGGTGTCTCCCTGGAAGTGCGGGCCGGTGAGATCGTGGCCGTCGCCGGCGTGCAGGGGAACGGCCAGACGGAGCTCGTGGAGGCCATTGCCGGGCTTCGAACCATCGATTCGGGCCAGATGACCATCTCCGGCGCGACCATCATCCACGCCTCGCCCCGGCATGTCGCAGATCTCGGCGTCGCCCACATCCCGGAGGACCGGATGCGCGACGGCCTGATCGGGGGGATGACCGTGGCGGAGAACTACATCCTGAACTCGTACCATCGGGAGCCCTACAGCTCCAACGGGATGCTCCATGCGAAGGCTGTCGATGAGGCCGCCGAGCAGGGCGTCAAGGACTTCGACATCAGGACGCCGTCGATCGACTCGATGGCCAGCTCCCTGTCCGGCGGCAACCAGCAGAAGGTCGTCGTCGCGCGCGAGTTCTCGCGGCGGCTCAAGCTCGTCATCGCGGCGCAGCCGACGCGCGGCCTGGATGTCGGCTCCATCGAGTACATCCACTCCCGGATCGTGGAGCAGCGCGATGCGGGAGTGGCGATCCTCATCTTGAGCACGGAGCTGGACGAGGTCCTGGCCGTGGGTGACCGCGTCGCCGTCATGTTCGGCGGCCGGATCGCCGGGATCCTGGAAGGCGGCGAGGCGACCCGCGAGTCCGTCGGCATGCTGATGGGAGGCGGCCATTGAAGCGCCTTGGGCGCATCGTCCGCCCGGCCATCGTCCCGATCCTGGCGGTCTTCTCCGCGTTCCTCGTCGGGTCCGTCTTCCTGTTCATCACGGACATCGAGAACCTCAAGACCTTGCCTTCGGATCCGGCCGGGACGATCGTGGCCGGTGTCGTCAACATCGGCAACGCCTACTACGCGCTGCTCATCGGGGCCTTCGGCGACCCGACCAGGATCGTCGCCGCCATCGGGACCACCGATCCGAAGGTCATCGCGTCCGCCTTCCGGCCGTTGACCGAGACCCTGGTGGTCTCCGCCCCGCTCATCTTCACCGGCCTGGCCGTCGCGATCGCCTTCCGGAGCGGCCTGTTCAACATCGGTGTCGAGGGCCAGTTCATCATGGGTGCGATGGGCGCCACGGTGGCCGTCCTGGCGTTCCGCGACCTGCCCCCGCCCATCCTCCTGGTGGTGGCGCTCGCGATCGGAACCCTGACCGGTGCCGCGTGGGGCTTCATCCCCGGCTTCCTGAAAGCGAGGACCGGGGCCCACGAGGTCATCACCACGATCATGCTCAACTACGTGGCCGCGCAGCTCGTCCTGTTCGGCCTGCGTTCCGAGTTCCTGAAGCAGGCGGGCAGTGAGGCCCCGATCTCCAAGGTCCTGTCGACGGTCGTGCGCGTCCCGCTGATGTTCGACCTGCCGGCGGTCCGGCTGCACTACGGTTTCGTGGTGGCGCTGATCATGGCTGCGATCGTCTCGTGGTTCATGTTCAAGACGACCAAGGGCTTCGAGCTCCGGGCGGCCGGCTTCAACCTGACCGCGGCCCGCTACGCGGGCATGAGCGCCGGTGGTTCGGTCATGCTGGCCATGGCGCTATCGGGCGGCCTCGCCGGGCTCGGTGGCTCGTTCGAAGTCCTCGGGACGGTGGGCCAGATGTCGAACGATCTGAGCGCCGGGTTCGGCTTCAACGCGATCGCCCTGGCGCTCCTTGCGGGTAACCGACCCGCCGGCGTGGTCGCTGCCGCGTTGCTCTTCGGCGCATTGCGTACCGGCGGTGGTTTGATGCAGATCAAGACGGGGATCCCGCTGGACCTGCTCTTCTTCATCCAGGCCCTGGTCATCATGTTCGTTGCCGCGCCAGTCCTCATCCGGTCCATCTACCGGATGAACCCTCGGCCGCTGGATGAGGGATCGCCCGTATGACGGTCGCGGCTCCCACCATGACCCCGATGGCGACCGAGCTGGGCGAGGCGGATCGTCGCAGTCTTCGCTCCGCCCGGATCCGCGGGGTCATCATCGCGGCGCTTGGCGTCTCCGCCTTCCAGGCCGCCGGGGGGTCGTTCGAGGTCCCGGCGGCCTTCTCCTTCTGGCTGGGCAAACAGGGCGGTGAGAGTCTGACCATCGCGACGAGTGTCGGGATGCTGTGGCTCCTGGCCGGCATTGCGGCGGCCGTTGCGGGCATCGCCCAGCTGGTCCGCGGCGCTCGGTTCCCGTGGCGTCGGTCACTCATCGTCCTGAGTCCGCTGTACATCGCGGCGATCCTCGGCGCGCTCCTGGCAGGGAAGGTCGCCAACATGACCGGCGTCTTCGCGGGCAGCCTGGAATTGGCGGTCCCGATCACGCTCGGTGCATTCGCCGGGATCCTGTCCGAGCGCAGCGGCATGTTCAACATCGCGATCGAGGGCAAGTTCCTGATCGGAGCGTGTGCCGCGGTCATCTCGGCCAGCATCACCGGGAGCGTGCTCGTGGGTGTGATCACGGCGATGCTCGCGGGCGTTGCGGTCGGCTATCTCCTGGCGTGGTTGGGGATCCGCCACAGGGTGGACCAGATCATCGCCGGCGTCGTCGTGAACATCGGCGCGATCGGGATCACGAACTTCCTGTTCCTGCGGGTGCTCTCGAAGAACACCTGGCTGAATACTCCGCCAACGATCGACAGGATCAAGATCCCGGGCCTGTCCGAGATCCCAGTCCTTGGGCCGCTCCTCTTTTCCGGGACGCCGTATCTCTATTTCACACTGGCGCTGATGCTCTTCCTGACGTACATGCTCTTCCGGACCCGATGGGGCCTCCGTCTGCGGGCGTCAGGAGAGAATCCGTCGGCGGCCGGGACGGTGGGCATCGACGTCATCAAGATCCGCTACCAGTCCATGCTCCTGGCTGGCGCCGTGGCCGGCCTCGCGGGCTCGTACCTGAGCCTGTCGAGCGCTGGCAGCTTCCAGATGGGGATGAGCGCCGGCCGCGGCTTCATCGCCCTCGCGGCGGTCATCTTTGGTGCCTGGCACCCGATCGGGGCGTTCGGGGCCGCGCTCGTGTTCGGATTCTCGGATGCGATCCAGGCCCTCATGTCCATCCTCGGCGTGGACGTTCCACCTCAGCTCCTCAACAGCGTGCCGTACATCGTCACGATCGTCGTCGTCGCTGGCGTGGTCGGGCGGGTGCGTGGGCCGGCGGCTGCCGGCCAGCCGTACGATCAGGCTTGACGTTGTGAGCGCCGGCTGGCAGGACGTCGGCGCACCGGTCCATTCCGTCCCGACGGCGTTCCCGGTCGCCGCGACGCCCCGCAAGGCGCCGTTCGGGACGGCGGATCACCCGCTCCCGCTCATCATCGACAGCGATCCCGGTCTGGACGATGCCCTGGCCATCGGCCTCGCGGTGGCCCGACCGGAGCTGGATCTCCTGGCGGTCACCACCGTGGGTGGCAACGCCGACGTCCGCCACTGTACGGAGAACGCGCTGCGCCTCCTGCACGCCTACGGCCGGAGCGATGTACCGGTCGCGGAAGGTGCGGCGGGCCCCTTGATCGGCAACGTCGTGCGGGCCACGGAGGTTCATGGCGAGAGCGGGATCGGGACGACCCGGCTGGATCCGTCCCCCGCCACGGCCACACACGAGGGCGCCGTGGCGCTGATGGCGCGCCTCATCCGCGACCATCCAGAGCCCGTCGCGATCGCGCCGATCGGCCCGCTGACCAACATCGCGCTCCTGCTTCGGCTGTATCCGGAGCTGGCGAGTCGGATCGCCCACCTGTCGATCATGGGCGGGTCGATCGGCGAGGGGAACACGACCGTGTCCGCGGAGTTCAACATCTATGCGGACCCCGAGGCCGCCGACATCGTCTTTCGGTCTGGCGTTCCGATCACCATGATCGGGCTGGACGTGACGCACCAGGCCTTGCTGGACCGCGATTCGGTCGCGGCGCTCCGGGCCAGTGGTGGGAAGTCCGCGCGGATCGCCGCCGAGCTCACTGAGTACGCGCTGGATCGGAACATGGAGTTGACCGGAGCCACGACCAAGGCGATCCACGACGCCGTCGCGGTGGCCCACCTCGCCATCCCGGACCTCGTCGCGGTCGCTCCGTACCACGTCACGTTGGACACGACGCAGGGGCCGGCTCGTGGACGGACCGTGTGCGATGGGCTGCCGTACCGACTCTCGCGCGATGGCCGGACCTCGAACGCCGACGTCGGGATCAGGATCGATCGGACGCGCTTCGAGCGGCTCCTCATCGACGCGTTCTGCGACCTGCCGTAGGCACCGCCGCGTCGACTACGGGGATGCGCGCCGAGGCGATGCGCACCGGAGGCGACGCGCGCCACCGGGCCAGCAGCACGATGCGCGCCACCGGGCCAGCAGCACGACGGGATCGTCGCCAGCAACGCGACCATGCAACGTCTGGCGGGTGACCGCGGGATCGCATACGTGGACACGTTCGATATCTCACTTGAGGCCGCCACGGACCGGTCGCTCGTGGCGGCGGACGGGCTCCATGCCAGCGTCGCGCAGTACCGGCGCTGGGTGGAACGCATCCTGCCGGTCGTCGAGGATTCGTATCCGGTCAGGGCCCGTTTCATGCCATACGTGCAGGGAATGCACCTACGGCGCGTCTAACCCAGTCTCGACGGCCGATCGACGACGGACTCGTGCGTGCAAACACCGTCTCCAGTGCGTCGGGTGCCTTGTTCGGCCATGATCCTGTGCCCAAGGTGCACCACGTGAACAAATGGCAGGATCGCGTTGCCGTCTGGATCGCGTTGCCCGGCCCCGGGGCGAGTCCTCTCACGTGTCGCCGCGGGCGGCTCGGCACGCGGTGTCCTCGTACCAATGATGGACCAGACCCGCATCATCGGGCTCCAGCGGCCGGAGGTAGACGAGCGTGGCTCACAGGCCGCGGATGGGACGCGCGACCAGGGTCGGCGCCCATCGTTCCCCGCCTAACGTTCCCCGCTGGCGCGCTTGAGCTCGTGGAGGCGCGCGTCGCTGATCCCGAAGTGGTGGGCGATCTCGTGGTAGACGGTGTCGGCCACCGCGTCGGCCAGGGTCTCCGGCGTCCGGTTGGCGCGGACGAGCGGCCCACGGAAGATCGTGATCTTGCTGGGTGCCGGCGCGGCATCGGCCGACAACTGGGTCCTTGGGATGCCCTGATACAGGCCATACAGCCCGCGCGCTCCGACGGATGTGAGCTGGGCCGGCGTCGCCTCCTCTTCGATCACGATGGCCACGCTGCCAAGCTGGTCACGGAAAGGCGACGGCAGCCGCTCCAGGGCGTCGATGACCATGCCCTCGATATCGATATCGGATGGGTCCGAGAGGAACATCCGATGACGATAGCCGGTCCGGCGAAACGACGAAGCGCGGCACGTGCGTTGCCTCGAGCGGTCGTACGACCGCCGCTCCACGTGGTCGAGAAGATCAGGCGGTCGGGATCAGTCCGACCAACTCCAGCAGGACATTCGGCTCGTCGCCCTCGACCCATGCATCGTGACCTGGGGGCATGACAGCAACGTCTCCAGGCTCGAGCAGCAACTCCGTCCCGTCCTCCATCAGGACGCGCTGCCTTCCGGAGAGGATGTACTTTACGTGGTAGCGCTGGCAACTTTCGCCACCGACCATCGGCTTCACGTGGTCGGACCATCGCCATCCAGGTTGCAGGGTCTCGCGCTGGACGGTCAACCCCGCGAGCGAGAGTATGTCGAGGGCCAGCGGCTACGTCGGCCCGCCGCCGAGGAGCGCGCGGCGCTCGAGCCGGGCCGACGGTCTCCGCTGCGCCGACCGCCACGGAGGCCCAGCCCAACCGAAGCATCCACCCGAATCCGATATGCTCGAACATGCCCCCACAGCCCCGCCAGATACTCGGCGACGACCACTCAGGAGGCGATGTGCCAAACCTAGCGCTCCGCGTCAAGGCTGGGTCCGCACGGGCCTACTGGGTCCGCGAGCACCTCTTTCGTTTCCTGGCGACGGCCGAGGAGAGCTTCTATGTTCTCGACGGAGGCGTCACATTCCAGATCGGCTCAGAACGGCTTGCCGCCTCGACAGGCGACTTCATCCACATCCCGCGCGGAACCCTCCACCGCTTCGAGGTGGGTCTGCGTCCAGCTCGCCTGCTGGCCAGCTATGCGCCAGCTGGTGATGAGTTGCCATTTCTCGAGCTAGGCGTACCGGCGGATGTTGACCAGCCCGTCCCGGCTACCATGGACCCTCCGTGACGACCCTCGCCCCGAACGATTTCGCTCACCTCCACGTCCATTCCGAGTTCAGCCTGCTCGACGGTCTCGGCCGGGTCACGGAGCTGGTCGACGCGGCGGCCCAGCAGGGAATGGATTCGATGGCCATCACGGACCACGGCGCGCTCTACGGGGCGGTCGCGTTCTACCAGGCGGCCAGGGCCAAGGGCATCAAGCCGATCATCGGCGTGGAGACCTATGTCGCCCGTCGGTCGATGACCGACAAGGAGGGCAAGGCCGACGCTCAGCCGTTCCACCTCATCCTGCTGGCCCAGGACCTCGTCGGCTATCGGAACCTCTGCCGGCTCATCACCGACGCCCACATCGACGGTTATTACTACAAGCCACGTATCGATCGCGACCACCTCGCCCGCCACAGCGAGGGGCTGATCGGCCTCTCCGCCTGCCTCGGCGGCGAGATCCCGAAGGCGCTGGAGACCGACGACTGGGAACTGGCCCGCAAGCTCGCCGGCGAGTACGGCGACATCTTCGGCAAGGACCGCTTCTATCTGGAGCTGCAGGACCACGGCCTGCCCGAGCAGCGTCGCCTCAACGAGCAGCTGCTGCGCCTTGCCCCGGAGGCCGGCCTGCCGCTGGTCGTGACGAACGACCTCCACTACGTTCGCCAGGACCAATCCGAGGCGCACGACGTCCTGCTCTGCGTGGGCACGGGCAACAACCTCGACACGCCCAATCGCCTGCGCTTCGAGACGCAGGAGTTCTATGTCAAGTCGGCGGCCCAGATGGCGGCCCTGTTCCCGGACCAGCTCGAGGCCATCCGCAACAGCCGGCGCATCGCCGAGATGACCGACCTGTCACTTCCGCTTGGCCAGCTGCGCATCCCGCACTTCCCGGTCCCGGAGGGTCAGACCGTGGAGAGCTGGCTCCGGGCGGAATGCCAGCGCGGCCTGGCACGTCGCTACGGGACGGTCACGCCAGAACTCCAGACGCGCCTCGACTACGAACTCGGGGTGATCCTGACGATGGGCTACGCCGGATACTTCCTGATCGTGGCCGATTTCATCCGGTTCGCCCGCGAGCAGGGCATCCAGACGACCTGTCGTGGCTCTGCGCCGGGCTCCATCGTGACCTACACCCTGGGTATCACGCCGGTCGATCCGATCCTCTATCAGCTCCCGTTCGAGCGCTTCCTCAACCCGGACCGGGTGACGATGCCGGACATCGACGTGGACTTCGAGGACGGCCGACGCGAGGAGGTCATCGCCTACGTCGGTCGCAAATACGGCCAGGACCACGTCGCCCAGATCATCACCTTCGGCACGATGCTCGCGCGGGCCGCGATCCGCGATGTCGGGCGGGTGCTCGGCCACTCCTACGGCGAGGTGGACCGCATCGCCAAGGCCGTCCCGAATCAGCTTGGGATCCGGCTTGACGAGGCGATCCAGACCTCGCCCGAGCTCCGCGGACTGGTCGAAGGCGACCCGGCGGTCAAGCGGATCACGGATTTCGCGCGGCACCTCGAGGGGGTCGCCCGCAATGCGTCGACCCACGCCGCCGGCGTGGTCATCAGCCGGGAGCCGCTGACCGAGCTCATGCCGCTCCAGAAGGCGACCAACTCGGACGGGCTGATGACCCAGTACGAGATGCACGCGATCGAGGCCCTGGGCCTGCTCAAGTTCGACTTCCTGGGCCTCTCGAACCTGACCATCCTTCGCCAGGCGGTCGATCTCGTGCGCGAGAACCGGGGGGTGGTGATCGATCTCGACGACATCCCGCTCGACGACGCCAAGACGTTCGAGCTGCTCGCCTCGGGTGAGACGACCGGGGTCTTCCAGCTCGAGTCGGCCGGGATGCGCCGCTACGTTCGCGAGCTGCAGCCGACCTCGGTCCACGACCTGGCCGCGATGGTCGCGCTCTATCGCCCGGGGCCGATGGACAACATTCCCGCCTACATTCGGCGAAAGCACGGTCAGGAGCCGGTGACCTACCTCCATCCGCTGTTGGAGCCGTATCTCGAGAAGACGTACGGGATCTTCGTCTACCAGGAGGACATCATGTCCGCGGCGATGGCCCTGGGCGGCTTCACCGGCCCCGAGGCGGACACGCTGGGCTATGCGATCCGCAAGAAGAAGTCAGCGGTCCTCCGTGCGCAGAAGGAGAAGTTCGTCACGCAGGCCGCCGAACGCGGCGTGGCGGCCCACACGATCGACGCGGTCTTCAAGGCCTTCGAGCCGTTCGAACGGTACGGGTTCAACAAGGCCCATGCGACGTGTTACGGGCTGATCGCCTATCAGACCGCCTACATGAAGGCCAACCACACCGTCGACTACATGACCGCGGTCCTGACGGCGTTCCGCTCGAACGAGGAGAAGGTGGCGGCCGCTGTCGCCGAGTGCCGGCGGATTGGCATCGAGGTCCTGCCGCCGGATGTCCGCCACAGCCATCTCGAATTCACCGTAGAGGACGACGCCGTCCGCTTCGGGCTGCTGGCCATCAAGAACGTCGGCCAGGGCGCCATCGAATCGATCATCGCGGCGCGCGAGGAGGGCGGCGAGTTCCGCTCGCTGGCCGACTTCTGCACCCGGATCGATCTGCGCCTGGCCAACCGCAAGGTCCTTGAGGCCCTGGCCAAGGTCGGGGCACTCAACGCGTTCGGCCATCCGGCCCAGATCCTGCTGGGCCTCGAAGACTCCGTGGCGGCCGCGCAGGCGACCCAGCGCGACCGGATCTCCGGACAGACGTCGCTGTTCGATCTAGGTGCGGCCGACGCCGACGCCCTGGAGCGGCCGCTGCCGAGTGCGACCGAGGTCCCCGTCCGCGAGCGTCTGCGCTGGGAGAAGGAACTCCTGGGTCTCTACCTCTCGGAGCACCCGATGGGCGAGGTCGCCGAGCAGGTCGGCAAGTTCGTGAGCGCCTATTCAAGCGACCTGCGCGACGAATCGCTCGACGGCCAGCGGGTCGTGGTGGGCGGGATCGTGACGGGCGTCCGGATGGTCGTGACCAAGGCCAAGGCCTCCATGGCGATCGTGACCATGGAGGACCTGCAGGGGACCGTCGAGGTCGTCGTCTTTCCCCGCCTGTACGAGCAGACCGGCCCCATCTGGCGCGAGGGCGAGATCCTGCTGGTCGCCGGCCGGGTCGACCACAAGGGCGAGGAGATCTCCTTGCTGGCCGACCTCGTTGCTGAGTGGGACCAAGCGGCTGCCGGCGGGGCCGATGCGTTCGCCCGGCAGGTGGCGGCCAGTGACCGCGGCAGCAGCCGGCGCGGCGGCGGGTCGAATGGCGCGGCTGCGCAGGCGCGTCCGCTCGTCGCCGTCGGCCCCGGCCAGGCCGTCCCGCCCGCGGTCGATAACGCGGCAGGGGAGGCAGCGCCGCCGGCCATCACGTTCGTCTCGCCCCGCCGACACGATGCCGAGGGCGACACCCCGCTCCCGCTGATCGCGCCCGCCGAACCAGTCTCCGCCTACCCGACGGTGTCCGGTGCTGCGGTCGGACCGGACCAGGACGACGAGCCGTCCGTCCCCGATGAGGCTCGGGCCCGGATCATGGCCGATGCGACCGCGGACGCACCGATCGACGCCGGGCCGGAGACGATCCTCCATGTGCGCTTCGCCGGCAATGCCCCGTCCGACCGTGTCGTCGGCGCGATGGAGGCGTTCAAGGCGGTGATGCGCGACCGGCCCGGTGAGACACGTGTCGTCATCCATGTGCCCGCGCCCGGCGGTGGAGCCGCGCTGCCGATGGAGCTGCGCCGGCGCGTGGCCTACGACGTCGAGTTGCTGGCGGAGGTCCGTCGGCGCCTGCCGGACGGATGGATCGAGCTGCGCCTCGCCTGATCGGCGGCCGACGACAGTCGGGTACGGCCGGCCAGCCGTGATGCCCGCCGGCGCGACCCTCGCAAAACATCTTGCACGGACTGGTACGGATCGGTTCGTGCCCTGCGGGAGTCGGGGTCACCGGGTCCACGCTCAGCGCGAGGTCGGATCGAGTCCGGCGGGCCGGGATTCGCTCCGCTAGGCCGGGACTCGCTCCGTAGCAGTCTGCAGATGACGTTATGCGAGGAACGCGACGCGCGCTGAGGAGTCACAGCCTCCCTGGAAACCGCGGTCAGGCCCCGTCGCTCAGCCGGCGCCGGTGACCCGGCGTATCTCCTGGACGGACGACAGCTGCTCGTGGTAGTCGGCGCGGATCGCGTTGAGCGTCGCGTCGTCGATGTCGAGCTCCCCGGCGATCTGGTTGACGACCGCCGTCTCCTCGGCCGAGATCGTCCCGTTGGCGGCACCGATGGCAAAGCAAGCGCGGAGTACCTGCAGCTTCTGCTCCTGGCTGGCGAGTGCCTTGAACTCACGGGTGACGACGTAGTCCTCGGTCCCACCGACGGTCTTGGCCTGGAGCTTCGCCATCTCGGTGACAAGGACCGCCGTCGCCTCGTCGAGCGCGCCATGTGCTTGAAGCTCACGCTCGATGGCGGCCGTCTCCTTGTCATTGATGTCGAGGTCGGCGTTGGCCGCCCGAGCCAGCGTGTAGGCAGCGGACGCGATGAGGCGGGCCTGCTCGGGCGGCATGGCCTCCAGCTTCGCCACGATCCGGCGGACGGTCGCAGTGTCGCCGGCGGCTGACGGCGCGGGAGTGGCGGGCACCGGCGGGGCGGCGAACGCTGAGAGCGCCGAGTTCCTGGACCCGAAGAAGCGATCGAACATGAGAACTCCTCTACCAGCGCTCGTAGGCCGGGTGGTCAGGACCGACGGCGACGAAGGTGCCCTGGACGACGTTGGTGCCGGAGCCGGGACTTGAACCCGGACCCTCTTGCAAGGAACGGTGTTTGAGACCGTCGCGTCTGCCTGTTCCGCCACTCCGGCCGAGTGCCTCGGGCATCGTAGCGCGTGAACGCGGAACCTGGCGAAGACCAGCGACGTCTCCGCCGAAACCGATGCTAGACTCGCCCAGCCTCAGAATCGCCGTCTGGAGGGATCCCCCGACCGTGGAGGACCTTCGCTCGACCACGGTCTCCGATGACCCCGTCCAGCGCCGCGACCTCATCCTGCTCGAGCGAGCCAGAGACGGCGACCTCGATGCCTTCAACGACCTTGTCGTGCTGTATCAGGACAAGTTGTTCGCACTCGTCGTGCGGATGGTGCCCGACCGCGACCAGGCGTCGGACGTTGTCCAGGAGGCGTTCTTCTCGGCGTTCCGCCACCTGTCCTCGTTTCGTGGCGGCAGCGTCAAGTCGTGGCTCAACCGGATCTGCGTCAACGCGGCGATGGACACCCAGCGGGCCCGCAAGCGCCGGCCCGTCCAGCCGTACCCCGAGTTCGACGACGAAAGCTGGCAGCCGCCGGCCGGCATCGAGGCTGATCCGGAACGAACGGCGATGGATTCCGAGCGGACCCGCGCCCTGTCCGCGGCCCTCGCGATGATCACCGACGATCAACGGGCAGCCATCGTCCTGTACGACGTGGAGGGCTACGACTACGCGGAGATCGCCGGGATGACCGGCGTGTCGCTGGGGACCGTCAAGTCGCGGATCCATCGGGGTCGCCTCGCCCTGCGCGACCTGCTCCAGGATCGGATGGAGCTCTTCCGTGAATGACGACCGCGAGATGGGCGTTCCGCCCTCCGCGGCGCACGCGGCCCACGCGGCGCACGCGGGCCACGACCCTCTGGCGATCGCGGGCCTGCTTGATCGCGACGTGACCGCGTCGGACCGCGCGGTCGCCGGGGCGCTCGTCGCCACCTGCCCGGAGTGCGCGGCGCTGCACGCAGATCTGCTCGCGCTGTCCAGCGCCGCGCTCGAGCTGTCGAACGCCGTGCTCGCGCTGCCCACGCCGCCACGGAAACGCGACTTTCGTCTGACCGCGGCCGATGCCGCCCGGCTCAGCGCGGCGCCCGGGGCGGAACCGGTCACGCCGAGCTCCCGTCTGAGCGGGGTGATGACCGATATCCACCGCCATGCCAGCCATGACACCCTCCTCGTCGCGTCCCTCGCGGACCATTCGTCGGCCGGACCGGAACGCGATCGGGCCACCGCTCTTGTCGAGAGCTGCACCCTGTGTGCCGGCCTCCACGATGACCTCATCGCCCTGAGCGCAGCGATACGGGACATGCCCACGCCGCCTCGGCCCCGCGCCTACACACTCGGCCCGGCCGACGCTGCACGGGTCCGCCCCGGCGGGTGGCGTCGGCTCATCGCGGGGATCGGCACGGCGCGCGACGGGTTCAGCCGGCCTCTCGCTGTGGGCCTCACCACCTTGGGGCTGGCCGGTCTTCTCGTCGCGACCGTCCCGTCGATCCTGACGACCGGCAACGCCACCGGCGCATCGGCCGCCACCGGCGCATCATCCGTGGCCGACGGAGCATCTGCGCAGGAGCTCGCGAAGGATTCGGTCAGCAGCCCCGGACCGTCGCTCAGCGACATGGCTGTCCAGACGGACGGGCCACGCGCCGCAGCCGCCATGGCGAGCCCAGCGGCCACCGCGGCCGACGCTGCTGCCGTCGCGCCCACGCTGCAAGGAGCGACGGCCACCGACACGTCGCAGATGCCCGTCCAGAGCCCGGACGACGGCACCTACACGAAGAACGGCGAGGCCCAGAACGGCAGCCTGGCTACCCTCGCGGACCAGGCACCCGGCGCCGGTGAGCGGAGTGGACCCTCGACGATGATCGTCGTCTCCGGCACGATGCTCATCGTCGGCCTGGGCCTGTTTGCCATCCGTTGGAGAGCCCGCCGCCTCCGGTGACGGGCCCACGCGTCCGGCCCGCGTCCGGCCCGCGTCCGGCCCACGCGTCCGGCCCACGCGCCCGGCCCTCGCTCGGCCCGCGTCCGGCCCGCGCGTCCGGCCCGCGCGTCCGGCCCACGTCCGGCCCACGCGCTCGGCCCTGGAGTCGTCCCGTGACGATCTGGCCTTGTCCTGCCCTGATTTGTGCCAGATACCCTTGGGTGGACTGGTACGGCCGGAAATCGGGCACCACGGGACGCGTCGAGCCGAGATCCACGCTCGGATCCACCGCCCGCGGTCGCAATCCTGGCGTGCAAGCCTCGGAATCGTGCCATAAGAGTCCGTGGGCGAGTATCTGGCCGCCTGTGCCG
>JBCLDE010000008.1:0-49795 GCA_038915165.1 Candidatus Limnocylindrales bacterium | reverse complement strand
GGCCAGCTCACGGTGCGAACCGACAGTGGCTTCTACGCGCATGCCGTCGTCGCGGTCTGCCGCAAGATGGGTGTTCGCTATTCGATCACGATCCGCGGGCACCGGAGCGTGCGCCGATTGATCGAGGCGATCCCCGAAGAGGCCCAGACCCCGATCCCGTATTGGCTCGACGGCGGTGCCGACGTACCCCGAGATCACGTATACCCCGTTCGCCGACCAGAAGGACGCGCTGCCGGTCCGCCTGATCGTGCGCCGGGTGAAGCCGACCCCGGGCAGCCAGCTCGCCTTCTTCACCCTGTACGACTACCACGCCTTCATCACCGACCGGGTCGGCGGGCTGCTCGAGCTCGAAGCCGACCACCGCCGCCACGCCGAGATCGAGAACGCGATCCGCGACCTCAAGTACGGCGTCGGGCTCAACCACCTGCCGTCCGGCAAGTTCGCCGCGAACGGGGCCTGGCTCGCGGTCCAGGTCATGGCCCACAACCTCGCCCGCTGGACGACCCGGCTCGGTCTGTGATCCGGGATCGTGACGACCAAGACCCTGCGCCGGCGGCTGTTCGGTCTCGCCGGCCGGATCACCCGCTCGGCCCGCCGCTGGACGCTCCACCTCCCGGCAGACTGGCCGTGGGCCGCCGACTGCTCCGCCGCCCTCGGGAGGCTGCGCTCCCTGCCGCTGCTCGCCTGACCGCCTCCTGACCCGCTCGCCGCGCCGGGGGCCGGCGTCAGCCTGTGAAGCAATCGGCCGCGGGCCAGCTGCGCGCTCGCCATGGGGGCCTGTCCGGCCGCCACGGACCGTCCACACCACGTCGGGGGTGTCGATCACCGGCGTCGAGGGGTCGGCTGCACCCCTCCGGACCGTTTTACGTCGTCAGGTGGCCCGGTTCGGTGGATCCGGGCTAAGGGACTGGGCGGCTGGCCGGTGGGGGAGCGTGCCGAGGCGGTGCGCCGAAGCGCTCCTCGCGCAGCTTGGGCGCGACATGCGGGTCGCGGCAACGGCACCCGTCGCCGAAGGGATGCACCGTCGTCGTGGCGATGGGCTCCAGTGCTTCTCGCAGGAGCGTGTCCGAGTCGAGCACGTGCGCTGGGGGACGAGGCCCGCTCGAGCCACGAAAGCCAGCGGATCGTCACGCCGCGCTCCAGCAGCCAGCGCTCGTCCTTTGCAGGGCCGGGCCCTTGGAGTGACATGGTCATGGACCCCCAATAGGGAGGACGACCGGATGACAACCTGCGCGCGCTGGAAAGTTGCGTTGAAGGCTCGAGCACGCCGGTTGCGTTCGAGGTCGACGCGACTGCGTTAGCGGTCGCTGATCCCGGACGCCCCCGACCGGAACGGTTAGATGGTGCGCCGTTGGGATATCACCTCGGACTTGTCGCCGACGGAGCGACAAAGGCATCCGTCGGTCAGCTGGTTTCGTCGGCCGCGACCTCCCCGTCTGCCTCGCCGTCGGGGGCCGCCAGCGCCGTCTTGCTCAGGTGACTTGCCTCGACGATCGTCGACTGGCCATCGCGCTCCTTCCAGCGAGTCTGGATCAGAACCTCGTCGGTTTCCCCGACGAGCCGAAGGACGACGTTGTAGCCGGAGCCGCCGTGATCGAGCGACTCGACGGTCGCCTCGTGTGCCGGGAGCGGCAGGAGGGCCAGGACCTCTCCGAGATTCTGCCGAAGCTCCTTGCTGAAGTCTTCGATCGCCCGATACCGTGCGCGCCGCGATGCGCGCGACGATATGCTGGCGCCTCATCAGTTCGGCTATCCGCCCGATGGCCGGGAGCAGGCGGGCGGCCAGTCCGCCTCCGATACTCCCACCGGGTATTGACAAAAGGCTTGACAAACTAGGCTGCAAGGACCGAAACTGGCGGTAATCGGGCTTGTCAATACTTGACAGGCCCATAGCCATGTTCGGGACCTGGAGGGGTCATTTGGCGGTCGGTGTCGCAGCCGAAGTAAAGACCAAGCTGTCCGTCGTCGACGTGGTCGGCGAGTCGGTCAGCTTGAAGAAGGCGGGCACCACCTACAAGGGTCTTTGTCCGTTCCACGGTGAGAAGACACCGTCGTTCGTGGTGACGCCGCAGCGTGACAGCTGGCACTGCTTCGGCTGCGGTCTGGGCGGTGACATTTTCAGCTTTGTCATGCAACGCGACAGCGTCGGCTTCCCTGAGGCTCTTCGCACGCTGGCCACACGCGCGGGCGTCGAGATCGATGAGCGGACGAAGCGGGAGGACGCGCACAAGGCGCGGCTTCGCCAGGTGCTGGAGAGCGCGATCGCCTTCTACCACGCCGTCCTGACGAGTTCGAAGACGGGCGCGGGCGCCCTCGACTATCTGCACGGCCGGGGCTTCTCCGACGAGACCATCTCCGCGCATCAGGTCGGCTGGGCGCCCGGCGGCTGGGACCAGATGACTCGGGCTCTTGCGGCCAAGCGCGACATCCGGCCGGACGAGCTGGTGGAGGTCGGGCTCGCCTCGCCGCGGCAGAGTGGTCGGGGCGGCGTCTACGACAAGTTCCGATCGCGCGTCGTGTTCCCGATCCGGGACCAGAGTGGGCACGCCGTGGGTCTTGGCGGGCGCCTCCTGGAGGGCGAGGGGCCCAAGTACCTGAACTCGCCAGCGACGCCGCTCTTCGACAAGAGTCGGACGCTGTACCTCATCGACAAGGCCAAGGGCTCCATCCGCAAGACGGGCCAGGCGGTCATCGTGGAGGGGTATACGGATGCCCTGATCGCCCACCAGGCCGGATTCGACAACGTCGTGGCGAGCCTTGGGACCGCGCTCACGCCGGGTCAGGTGGCACTCCTCACGCGCTATGCGACCCGGATCGTCCTTGCCTACGACGTCGATGCGGCGGGCGAGAAGGCCGGGACCCTCGGCGTGACGGCGTTGGCCGGGCTGATCGGCCAGCTCCAGGGCGACACCTCGGGCGTCAAGCTGGAGGATGTCCGGGTCGCACGTCTGCCCGAGGGCAAGGACCCGGATGAGGTGGTGCGCGAATCGCCGGCACTCTGGGAGGCGGCCATCGCCAGGGCCAAGCCACTCGTCGAATACCTCATCGAGCACCATGCCGGCCGGTTCGACCTCAAGACGTCGTCCGGGCGCATCGGCTTCGTGGAGGCGGTCATGCCGGCCATCCGCGACATCGCCGATCCTCTTCGTCGCGACGAGGCCCTCGGCGAGGTGCGGCGCGTGTCCGGGGTGGAGGAGCGTGTGCTGCTCCAGGTCCTGGAGCGGCCGGCTCGCAACCCGATCTCCCAGGGGCGATCGTCGGGCGCCAGTAATCGTGGCGAGTCACGGATCACCGCGGACGCGGTCCGATCCTCGCCGGATGCGTTGCCCGTCCACGACATCCTGCGGGCGATCACGCCGGTCGAGTCGGAGCTGCTCAGGCTGCTCCTGCTCGTGCCAGACGAGCAGCTGCGGGTGGTCGACGAGCTCGGCCCGGACCAGCTGCCCAGCACGGTCGCGCGTGAGCTGTTCCGGGCGCTCGTCCTGCAGCGGGCCCCCAACGATCAGGGCATCCACCCGCCGTTCCGCTGGGAGGAGCTCCTGCAGGGGCTCGACGACGAGACTGCCGCCCTGGCCCGTGCCCTGGTCGCCAAGCCGGGGCCGGATCCGCGAGGGCTGGACGCTTCGCAGCTCGATTACGAGGTGTCCCGCCTCCAACTCGAACTGGAACACGACGTGCTGCATGAGCGCAGCGACTACAACGAGGCCGCCCAAGGAGAGGCGGAGCGGGCGGGCGATCGCGAGGCGATCGCCCGCCTGATGCTCGAACGACGCCAGATCAATGAAGCGCGTCTGTCACTGGACCGACGCCGAGACCAGACCCGGCTGCTAGCCAGCCACCGGAGGTAGCACCCATGTCCGCCGATCCCCTGGACCAGCAACTTGTCGAGGCCGTCCTGTCACGGCCCCGTCGCGCCAAGGCAGACGTCGAAGAGGCCAGGATGGCCGGCATGCGTCTGTCGCGCCCAAAGGCCGGTGTCGCGGTGGCCCACGATGACGATGACGACCTCGGCCATGGAGCGACAGGCGCCGATGGCGCCGATGTCGGTATCGTGGTCGTGACGGAGGACAGCGCGCTCGACCAGACCGCCAAGCTGCCTGACGACGCGCCGGCCAGGCTCGATCCCAAGTCGGTCGCGGAGCCCTCGGCGGAGGACCTCGACGCGATCTCTGCCGACATGATCGGCATCGACGATCCGGTTCGGATGTACCTCAAGGAGATCGGCAAGGTCGCCCTCCTGACCGCCGAGGAGGAGGTCGTCCTGGCCAAGGCGATCGAGCTCGGGGAGCAGCTCGTCGAGGCACCATGGAAGGGGATCATCTCCCTCCACGAGTGGACCCTGCACGACACGGAGCGCAAGACCAGGACGGCGAAGCCGCAGCACCGACTGCTCTTCGGCGACGAGGCCCACGATCTGGTGCGCCGTTCGCTCGCTGATGAGAGCAACGCGGATCTGCTGGTCCCGTCGCCGGATTTCCACCTGGTCAAGGCCGGTCGAGATGTGCAGTCCGAGGGCACGAAGGGGCGACTCAAGGAAGCGAAGAAGCTCGTTCACGCCTACGGCGAGACGCTCGATCCAAAGACGTTCCAGGACCTGATGGACTGGGCCTACCTCGCGGTCCACAACAACGACCTCGACTCGCGCGACAACGTCGGCCTGCGGGCGATCTACGATTGGGCGCGCGACGAGGTCGCGTTCCCGGCCCTGGAGCGCTGGATCCTCGCGGGCAATGACGCGGACCTGCTCAAGCGGATGGGCTACGACCCGGAGGTGCCGCTCAACACGAAGCTGCGCGACCGCAAGGGCACGATCGTGGTCATCGGGCGCGACGCGCGCGAACAGCTGACCTCGGCCAACCTGCGCCTCGTCGTCTCGATCGCCAAGAAGTACATCGGGCGTGGGATGTCGTTCCTGGACCTGATCCAGGAAGGCAACATCGGTCTGATCCGGGCGGTCGAGAAGTTCGACTATGAGAAGGGCTTCAAGTTCTCCACATACGCGACGTGGTGGATCCGTCAGGCCATCACCCGCGCCATCGCCGACCAGGCTCGGACCATCCGGATCCCGGTCCACATGGTCGAGACGATCAACCGTTTGATCCGGGTGTCGCGCGGGCTTCTGCAGGAGCTGGGCCGCGAGCCGACGGTCGAGGAGATCGCCGAGGCGATGTCGAAGGGCCAGGAGGTCCAGGTGACGCCCGAGAAGGTCCGCGAGATCATCAAGGTCTCGCAGGAGCCTGTCTCGCTGGAGACGCCGATCGGTGAGGAGGAAGACTCCCACCTGGGCGACTTCATCGAGGATCGCGGTGCGCTGGCGCCGGCGGAGGCGGCGTCGCATCAGCTCCTCAAGGAGCAGGTCGAAGCGGTGCTGGACTCGCTGACCGGTCGCGAGCGGCGCGTGCTGCAGCTCCGGTTCGGGCTGGAGGACGGCCGAGCACGGACGCTCGAGGAGGTCGGCAAGGAGTTCAACGTCACCCGCGAGCGGATCCGCCAGATCGAGGCCAAGGCACTGCGCAAGCTGCGCCACCCCTCCCGGAGCCGCAAGCTCAAGGACTACCTGGAGTAGCCCGGGCCTGGTGCGGGGGGCCGTGCAGGCGGACGCGGGGGGTCGCGGTCGTGCATTCGGCCGCGGGGGCAGCGCCGGGCGGGGCGGCCCGGGAGGGCGGCCCGGGCCTGGTGGCCCGGGAGGGCCGCGGTCGTGCATTCGATGCACACAACGTGCACTGGATGGCCCGTCGCGGCCCGAATCTTCGAGGCCTGATGCTGGATCGGCGGGTTCGATGGCTTGTACGGCGCCAAATGTGCGCCAAATGTGGCATCTGATGCCGCCATTCCCAGCCATTCGCGCAATGCCGGTGTTGAACGGCTTTGCGGACGTCGTTTGTGTGCATCGGATGCACGCGGGTTGGCGGACCTCAGAGCAGGATCAAGGCATTCCCGCCGGGGTCGACCCCGCGGGCGAGGCACGCCATGGCGGCCTCCGACGCGATCGGGAAACGCAGCCGCAGCACGTCGCCGGCTATGCGCATGACCGCCCGGTTCCGTCTCGAATCGAGGAGGAGCAGGATCACCCGATCCATCCCGCCGTCACGTTCCTTGAGCGCGAGTCGACGGTCCAGGGCCTGCACGTCGGCTATGGACGTCTCGGCCTCTACGCCAGCGTGCCACGCGGACGCGGTCAACGTAGCGTCCCACGCCCGACGATCGCCGGGGATGGCCATAGGGACCTCGGTCCGCCAGGAGAGTGACGGGTGGCATCTCGTCCGGAGCCGCTGCAGCAACGCGAGCTGCGCAGCGTCCCTGATCGGGTCGCCGGCAGGATAGGTTCGCACGGAGAGGTCCAATCCCAGCACCGCGGATACTCGACTGGCCGTCCGGATGCTCAGATCGAGGCTCAGGCCTCGCTCGATCCGGCTGTACTGCGAGCGAGAGATCCCGAGAGCCTTCGCTACCGCGTCCTGCGAGAGACTGGCTGCCACCCGTGCGGTCTTCGTGTCTGAGGCGAGTCTTGCGATCGCAGCTCGACCACGGGCGTCGCCGATATCGGCTGGTCGTGCCTTCGTCGCCATCGCGCCATCATCCAGACGGGGCCGTATCGGCGGCTTACTCGGCTCAGCGCCCCGGGCGGGCGATCCGCCCCGGGCGGGCTCAGCGCCCCGGGCGGGCGATCCGCCCCGGGCGGGCGATCGCCCCCGCCTCAGTAGCTCGGCAGCTCGCCGGGTTCGGGGCCGATCGCCCCTGGGTAGCCGGCGCTGCTCCAGTCGCTCCACGAGCCGGGGTAGAGGACCGGGTCGACAAGACCCGCGATCCGCATCGCCAGAGCGTTGTGGCAGGCCGAGACGCCACTGCCGCAGGAGGTGACTACCTCCACACCGAGGCTGCCGCCACCCACACCGAGGCTGCCGCCACCCACACCGCCCACGCCGCCGCCACCCACACCGAGGCTGCCGCCACCCACACCGCCCACGCTGCCGCCGCCCGCCCCGAGGGAGATGAACCGTGCCTCAAGGTCGCGCGCCGGCAGGAACCGGCCATCCACACCCAGGTTGCCATCCGTCGGGGCGTTCCGGGCGGTGGGGATGTGTCCGGCGACCGGATCGACGGGTTCCACGTCGCCGCGATAGCGTGGCGCTCCCCGGGCATCCAGTAACACGATCTTGCCCAGCCGGGCTCGCAACCCGTCCCGGTCCACGACTTTGGTCCAATGATCGGCCAGGTCCAGGCGCGCCGCGGGCCGCCCGGCCGCGATCCCGGCCACAGGTTCTGTGTTGACCGTCGCCACCGGATTTCCGCCACCGATCCACGCCTGATACCCGCCGTCGAGCACGGACACCGCGCGATGCCCCAGGTCATCCAGCATCCACCACAGTCGAGCGGCGACCCAGCCACCGACATCGTCGTAGGCCACGACTTCGTGCTCCGACCCGATCCCGAGCGCGCCCAGCCGAGCGGCAAAGACCCGCGGGTCGGGGAGAGGATGGCGTCCCGGCCCGGCCGTCGCGGCGAGATCGGAGTCCAGGTCCACGAAGATCGCATCAGGGATGTGGCCGGCGTGGTAGGCCACCCGCCCCTCACCGGGACGCCCGAGATACCAGCGCACATCAACGACTCGGACCCCGGGATCGCCGACTCGTGCCGCCAATTCGTCCGTCGAGATGAGGCTCATGCGGGGAGTATCGCAGACGGCCTGCCGCGCTGACCTCGTGCTATCCTTCGCGCGGTGCCGGACCCCGGCGCCCTGACGTTCGAGGCCGCCGCCCCACGTCCTGTTCCGGCGTAGCTCAGTGGTAGAGCGGGCGACTGTTAATCGCTTGGTCGTAAGTTCGAATCTTACCGCCGGAGCCATCTTCCTTGGACCGAGCCGTCTCGTCGGGTGCCGAAAAGACCTCCGTGTGGCGCGTTCCGCCAGCTTGTGCTGGATTCTCGAAAACCGCCAACTTGTGCTGGTCTGGTGGACTGAGTTGCGTCGTTCGTTGTCTCGAAGAGGCGCGAGGCGACCGAGCAGAGATCGTGGGGCCGATGGACGAATCCTTAGCCCTGCTTGGCGACGTGTGATTCCACCCGACAGGGCGTCCTTCCCGGGCTGGCAGGGCGGACGCACGTTCTGTGACAACGTGGAACGGAGAGGCGCATGGTCTGTGAAGACCGGACGATCACGGGCGGCCTGCTGCTCGAGCAGGCCGCAGCCGCCGTGCCCCGGACGAACGATGCGCGTCTCCTCGCCGGCCCCGGTACGGGGAAGACGAAGACCATGATATTGACGCAGACGTGGCCGCTGGGGCAGATGGCCATCGAGCAGGGCGGGTCGCCCGAGTACTCGACGTCCAATGCTCCCAGCATCAGGCCCGCTCGCACCCCCGGCAGTGGAGCCGGCTGAATGCCGCCAGATGCTCGCCCGAAAGCCTATGGACCTCCCGTTCGTACCCAGCCGCGTTCGGCCGGATGGCCTCTGTTGTCGGCTACATCCTTGACGAGCGGTTCTCCGAACCGGCCATCAGCGAACTGGTCGTCGCCGCCGACAGGTTCGTGCTTGCGCAACGCGAGGGCGAAGTCGGAGCGAACGATATGATCGGCTCCCAGGTCAGTGCGCCTCGGGCTCCTGCATCGGCAGGATGAGCACGGCGAGCGTGAAGACGAGCGCCCCGAAGGCGAGCACGCCCGCGACGACGAGCCACTCGATCAGCGTGGGGACGTACCAGTAGGTCGTGGCGAAGCTCGATCCCGCGGCCTGATCGGCCCCGATGGACAGGCCCGGCGGCAACTGGATGTTCGCGTAGGACAGGCCGTTGAGGAGCAGGTTCAGGCGGTGGACGAAGATCCCGAGGATCGCGATGGCGGCCGCCATCGCGACCCAGCGCGGATCCTGGCGCAGCCGGCGGACGACCAGGATCAGGAACGGCACCCCGAGCCCGACGCCGACCTCGAACCAGAAGAGCGGCGCGTATGGGCCGGTCAGGAGCCGATCCACCGCCGCGGCCTCCGGTGCGCCCGGGTAGGCCGCCGTGAGGTACTCCGCCGCCAGCAGGAATGCCGAGACCGCGATGAACACCCCGAGCAGGCCGCCCAGCATGGCCACCAGGCTGTTCCCGAACTGCAGCCGACCCAGGCGGCGCAGGGCAAGCGCCAGCAGGATCACCAGGGCCAGTCCGGACACCAGCGCCGAGGTGACGAACATCGGGGCCATGATCCCCGAGTACCAGAATCCCCGGCTGATCTGCAGGCCGAAGATCCAGGCGGTGACGGAGTGCAGCAGGATCGCGGTGGGCAGGGCCACCCAGGCCATGATCGACTTCAGCCGCTCGTCGCGGGCGAGCGCCCGCTCGGAGGTCCCGGTCCCGAACGCGAGCGGCGACCCCCGACGCGCCAAGTCCGCCCGCGCGTAGAGCCAGACGTAGAACGCGGACAGCGCCATGTAGACCATGATGATCATGATGTCCCAGATCATCGGGGAGGTGAAGTTCGGGTACAGGAAGATGTGGAGCATCCGTTCCGGGCGGCCCAGGTCCGGCAGGATGAAGGTCGCGGCCAGCATCACCGCGACGGTCGCCTCCAGGACCGCGAGGCGGATGATCGGCTTGAACGCGTTGATCCCGAACAGGCGCCCCGCCGACGCGACGATGAGCCCGCCGGCCGACAGGCCGACGAAGAACATGAAGAACAGGATGTACTGGCCCCACATCACCGTGTTCCGCATCCCGGTGACGATGAGGCCGTTCGCGAACTGGTAGAGGAACGCCGCGACCCCGATCGCCATGACGACCAGCAGAAGCCCGATCCAGGCGACCAGCCGCCGGCGCCCGGCCCGCCGACCCGCATGAGCGGCGCTGTGCGGCATGGACGTGGTGACGTTCACAACTCGTTCTTCCGACGGGGCGGCAGGTAGTGGACGGACGGCTTCGTGCCCGCCTCCTCGAGAAGCTCGAAGCCCTCGCGCTCGCGGATGAGTCGGTTGATCCGGCTGTCCGGGTCGTTCAGATCGCCGAACACCCGGGCTCCCGTCGGGCACGACCAGACGCACGACGGGACCTGGTCCTCTGCCAGGCGGTGGACGCACATCGTGCACTTCTCGACCGTTCCCACCGGGCGCGCCGCGACCATCCCGGTCTCGTGCTCAGTCGGACGGACGGGCTCGCCCCAGTTGAAGGCCCGCACGCCATAGGGGCAGGCGATCATGCAGTAGCGACAGCCGATGCAGCGATCGTTGTCCTGCATGACCAGCCCGTCGTCGCGGTGATAGGTGGCCTGGACCGGGCAGACCTTCACGCACGGCGCGTTCTCGCAGTGCTGGCAGGTCAGCGGCAGCCATGCCATCTCGAGCGCGCCGCCACGAACCTCCATCGGCTGGTCCAGCTCGTCGCCCTCGGTCAGGATCCGGTTCCACCAGGTACCGAGCGGTAGGTCGTTCTCGCTCTTGCAGATGACCGCGCACGACCAGCATCCGATGCACCGCTCCTGATCGATGACCATACCCCAGTGCGGTGTATCCGAGCGGTCGCCGATCTCGCCCCACGCGCGCGAGGCCGGCGGGAGCGCATCGACCGGTGAGATCTTGTCCGTCATCGCGTCACCCCTCCTCGACCCGGGCAACCTCGCACCGGCAGTCCTTCCAGCCGGTGGAGGGGGCCCACATGTTCCCGACGAAATGGACCTCGTGGATCGGGTTGACCTCGGACGAGGTGAGTTCGTTGACGCCCTTGCCCTTCCGGAATTGACGCGGCCACCAGCCCTCATACAAGGTCACGGAACCCGGCTGCTCCGACGTGGACACGCGGGCCCAGGCCTCCACCTCACCCCGCGTGTTCCAGACGCGGATCGGATCGCCGGTCGCGATCCCGCGCGCCTCGGCATCCGCCGGCGAGATGAACACCTCCGGGCGGCCGCCGTGGATCTCGTCCAGCCACGGGTTGTTGGCGTACGTCGAGTGGATCCGCCACTTGCTGTGGGGCGTGAGCAGGGTGAGCGGCCAGCGAGCCGGGTCGTGGATCGTGTCGTCGTACGGCGGGCGGTAGGTCGGGACGGCCTCGCCCAACTCCAGGAAGCGGTCCTCCTCCTTGTAGAACTCGATGCGGCGGGTCGGGATGAAGGCGGCCGTCTTCTCCAGGGGGGCCGGCAGGGAACGTGGCGGGAATGGCTCCAGATCCTCCACCTGGCGCCGGAACGGGATGTCCGGGTCCGGGACGTTGAGCCGGACCGGACCGGCCCGCAGCGCGTCCAGAGTGATCCCCTGGGTCGGACCGCCCTCGCCGCCGCCCGCCGCCAGGATCGCCTCGATCGCGGCCGTCTCGTCCATCTCGAAGAACTCGGCGGCCTTGGCCGGGTCGATCCGCCGCACGATCTCGCGCCACATCCACAGCTCCGATCGCGACTCGCCGACCGGATCGATCGCCGCCTGCTGGAGCTGCAGGAACGGGTGGAGGGGCGTCGCCGTGAGATCGGTCTTCTCGTACCAGGTCGTCGCCGGAAGCACGATGTCCGCCCAGCGGACCGTCTCGGTCATCTGGTGGTCGACGACGACGATGAGGTCGAGCCCGCGCAGGGTCTCGTGGAGTCGATTGACGTCCATCGCCTGGACGAACATGTTGGAGAAGGTGCAGACGAGCCCGTGGAAGCCGTTGGCCGGGTACGGGACGTCGGGGTGCATCGTCGGCGTCCGACCGCGGACGAAGTAGATGCTCGGGACGATCTTCGCCTTCGTCTCGCCCGCGTTCCACCAGGGCGAGACGTCGACGCGGACCTTGTATTGCCCCACGTACACGGAGAATCCGCCGCCGGACCGCCCGATGTTCCCGGTGAGGGCCGCCAGCAGCGCGAACGCCCGCCCGGTCAGGTCGCCGTGGAACCAGTGATTCGAGCCGCCGCCCATGAGGATCGCCGCCGGCTTGGTGGTCGCGTAGGCCCGCGCGACCTTGACGGTGGTCTCGGCCGGGATGCCGGTGACCATCTCCGCGGCCTCGGGTGTCCAGCGGTCCAGTTCGGCGCGGACGAGCGCCATGCCCGGCGTCGCCGCCACGCTGGACCCGTCGGCAAGGCGCACCTGGAACGTGCCCTCCAGCGCCGGCATGGCGTCGGGCCCGAAGCCCAGCCGATCGGTCCCCACGATGATCGGGCCCGCCGTGCCCGTGTCCCACGCGACGAAGCGGTCGGTCGCGCCACCGGCCACCAGGTCCCCTTCGCGGAGGCGTTTGCCCGTGTCGGCGCGGACCAGCAGCGCGGCGTCCGTGCAGGTCCGCATGAAGTCCTGGTCCCAGGCCTGGTCCGCGATGATCTGGCGGCACATCGCCAGTGCCAGCACGGCGTCGGTCCCGGGTTTGATGCGGAGGTGGACGTCGGCCTTGGCGGCGGTCGGCGAGAAGCTCGGATCGATGACGACGAGCCGCGCGCCCTGCTCGATCGCGTCGAACAGGAAGTGGACGTCCGGGATCCGCGTCTCGACCGGGTTGGAGCCGACGAGCAGCAGGAAGCGGCTGTTCGCCCAGTCCTTTGCCTCGTGCTCCGCATTCTGGACGCCGAAGGTGATGGGCATGCCCATCGGCAGGTCGCCGTTGAAGTCGAAGCTGGTGCCGTGGGTCAGGCCCAGGACGGCACTCGCCCGGTAGTTGGCGCCCTTCTGGACATAGCCCGATCCCGGGACCTGGCCGAAGACGTGGATGGAGTCCCAGCCCCACGTCTCGCCGATCCGCCGCAGGTCCGCCGCGATCCGATCCAGGACCTCGTCCCAGGTCGCCTCGCGGAACTCACCCGATCCGCGTTCGCCGGTCCGCACCAGTGGGGTCAGGATCCGGTCCTTGCCGTACACATGGTTCATGTACGCGAGGCCCTTCATGCAGCCGCGCGGGTTGTAGGCGCCGTCCGGGTAGTCGGCGGCCTGCTGGATCTTGACGATGACCCCGTCGCGGACGAACGCCAGCTGGCCGCAGCTGCCGGTGCAGTTCGGTGAGCAGGTGGTCCGGACCACGCGGTCGACGGGCAGGCTGGCCGGCACGTCGTAGCCGCGCGCGGCCTTCACGTCGGCCGGCTGGAGCACCGGGAGCATCGTCCCGGCGGCCAGCCCGCCGGCCGTCCCGACGGCGGCCTTGAGGAAGTGGCGTCGATCGAGGTCCACCGTCAGATCACCTTCCTGGCGATCGGACACCGTGGGTCAAGCATCGTGTGCTTCGCCGACCCGCACAGCGCGCAACGCGTCGCGCTCGTCCCCTGGGTGGGCGGCCGCAGCGCGCCGGCGGCGCCACGGGCAGCGTCGGCGACGAGACGAACGCCGCGCTCCGCGATGAAGACCACCGACACCGCCGCGGATGCGGCAAGCAGATGCCGTCGAGAGATTCGCATGCCATCCTCCGCTGACGCCAGACCACGACCTGTCGCACGGTAGGACTCCGCCGGTCATGACGGGCAGGGCCGGAAGTCCCGATCCGATGGGCGAGGTGGCAGGGTCGCCGAGGCGCGACGGATGGGCCGGTCCGGCGGGCGCCGCGGACAAGCCGCCGTGCCCTCATCCAGGCAGGTGGCAGTCCTCGTTCCAGGTCTCGATCACCGCGGCGTCGCGGTCCCATCCCAGGATCGAGATCGTCGCGGTCCCAAGTGCGAACAGGCCGCCCGACGAGGGCGACAAACCGAGCCAGCGCGCGGCCAGGACCCGGAGCAGGTGTCCGTGCGCAAAGACAAGCACGTCGCCATCGGCTGCACGAGCGCGGACGACCACGTGATCGGCACGTGCCCCGACATCTTCGACGGTCTCACCACCTGGCCACGGGCCGCGCCAGATGGTCCAGTCGCGGTAGTCCTTCGCGATGTCCACGGTCATTCGGCCTTCAAGCGCGCCGTAATCCCACTCCCGGAGGTCGGGATCCACCGTTGCGTCCGGGAACCCGGCAAGCGCGGCCGTCTCGGCGGCGCGCGACAGGGGACTGGTCAGCTCCAGCGCGAATCGATGCCCGGCCAATCGGCTCCCGAGTGAGCGCGCCTGTGCACGACCCTTCTCGGTCAGTGGGATATCCGTACGGCCGGTGTGCCGTCCGAGACGCGCCCACTCGGTCTCGCCGTGGCGGACAAGCCAGACGTGGTGGCCGGCGTCGTGGGTCTTGGCCATCGGTCAGGCCGGCCGCAGATCGATGTCCGGGCGCGCGGCCGCCATCGCGCTGACGGTCGAGGTCGAGGTGTCGCCGAACCGCGCCGCCGAGCGATAGCCGCTCAAGCCGCGGGCCAGCAACAGGAGCCCGGCGACCACGCCGCCGCCCGCCAGCACCGCGACCCACGGACCGTACGTCGACTCCACCCGCTCATCGTACGGGACGGATGGCGCCGGATGACGCGACCGACGGGCGCAGTGGCCGAATCACGATCCGTCGCGCAACCCGTGTGCTAGCCTCGGGCCTCGCGTTGGGGTGAGGCGCCACCTGGTCGAAGGCAGTGGATGGAGGGGCGGATGCGACTCAGTGAGTGGCGTGCTCGAGCACCGTATCGCGACGCGATGGCGGCAAAGGTCCTCACGGCGATCGAGTCGACGCTATCGGTCCTCGGCGCGGAGACGGATCCGCATTGCTGGGTGGTCTGGGGCGACGACCCGAGCAGCCGCTACATGGTCCTGGTGCCGACGGCTGCCGGCCTCCTGCAGATCGGTGTCCGAGTCAACGTACCGATTGAAGGACCGCGATCGGGCGGCAAGCTCATTCGTTGGAGCCGCGTCCAACTCGGCGAACTTGCCGTGGAACAGCAGGGCGGGCACCGCCTGGTGACCTTCCAGGTTGAGACGCACGTCCTCCATGGGGCCGACGCGGATGCTGACGCGGTCGCCGTATTCGCCCTTGGGCTATTCGCGGCGGTCGATGGACGGACAGCCACATTCGCCTCGGCGTCGCCTTCCACGACCGCGCGCAAGCCCGCCAAACCGGCGCCTCGACTGCCGATCCCGAAGGAGGCAGCGCCCTGATCGAGGGCGTCATCTTCGACCTCGACGGGGTCCTGGTCGACTCAGAGATCTGGTGGGACGAAGTGCGGATCGCATTCGCCGCCGAACACGGTCGGACCTGGACGACAGACGACCAGGCGGCCGTCATGGGCGCGAATTCGCGGGCCTGGGCGGCGATCATGCATGAGCGCCTCGGTCTGGACATGCCCGACCCTGAGATCGAACGGGCGATCGTCGATGGCGTCGTCGAGCGCTACCGGCGCGAGGGAGCGCCGTACATCGATGGCGCGGTGGAGGCTGTCCGCCGGATCGCAGCCGACTGGCCGGTCGCCGTCGCATCGTCGGCCCATGCCGATGTCATCTCGGCGGCGCTCGAGGCGATCGGCCTGGACGACCAGTTCGCGGTGATCGTGTCGTCGGACGAGGTGGACCACGGCAAACCGGCTCCGGACGTGTATCTCGAGGCCGCCCGGCGGCTCGGCATCAGACCCGGAGCTTGTCTCGTGGTCGAGGACTCGCGCAACGGCGTCCGAGCGGGCAAGGCGGCAGGCATGACGGTCGTATTGGTGCCAAACGACAGCGTGCCGCCGGCGCCCGGGACAGAGGAACTGGCCGACCATGTGCTCGCGCGACTCGCGGATCTTGATCCAGGGGCACTTGAATCGTTCCCGTCATCCTTCGAGCGGGAGTGAGCGGCGACATGACCAGTTCTGCCGGCCCCCGGCGGTTCGCACTACCGGGTCCCTCCATCCATCCGATTCGTCGGACCGTCCGGTATTGGGTGTCACGGATCGTCGTGGCGGGACTGGTCCGAGCCTATCTGCGGGTCCGGCTTGACGGGCGTGAGCGGCTTCCGGCCGGTTCGGCCATCTATTGCTTCAACCACATGAGCTGGTCGGATCCATTCGTGCTGATGACAGTCCTGCCGTTCCGGCCACGTCTGTGGTTCTTCGGTCCGAAGGAGGAGGACATGGCCGTGGGTGGGCGGAACCGGATCATGACGTGGACCGGGACGGCGATCCCGTACAAGCCTGGCAAGAACGACCTGCTGGACGTGACCCGCCACGTCGGTGCGGTCATCGCGACGGGAGCGGTCGTGGCCATCGCCGGCGAGGGCCGGATCCATCTTCGCGAGTCGGACCTCCTTCCGCTGAGTGAGGGCGCCGCGTACTTCGCGCTGCGTTCGGGCGTCCCGCTCGTGCCGGTCGCGATCGCTGGGACGAGCTGGCTGCGTCTGGGTGGGCGCGTCCGGGTCCGGATCGGCACGCCCATCCAGGCTGAGGGGCGGCCGACGCGAGAGGCGGTTGCGGCTCTGACTGCGCGCGCCTGGCAGGACCTCCACGACCTCGTCGGCGATGCCCCCGACCTGTCCGAGCCCGGCCCCGTGGGCCGCTGGATCACGGAACGCTTCAACGACTGGCCCGAGGGGTCGCGGGTCGCCGCTCGGGCGGCGTCGGAAGCGTCGCGTCTGGCATACTTCGAGCCGTCCGAATGACACAGGAGGGATCGTGGTAGAGACCGGTCTGTCGACCGACCCGACCGAGTACCGAGCACGCCTCGCGGAACAGACCGAAGTGCAGATCGATACGTGGGCCGCGGAATTGATGCGTGACGTCGCGATCCGCCGCGGGGTCATCAAGGTCGTCGACGACTTCCGTCGCGCGGGAGGCCTCGACGAGCGCAGTTTCGAACGGGTGTTCGCATCCGGAGGCGGACCCCCGGCAGCCATAGGGCGTGACGCGCAAGGTCGCCTGATGGTCCCCGCGATCACGCTCTACGTCCTGGTCCCCGGCATCCGCTCGCAGCTGCCGGATGCCCGCGATCGCTTGATCGCCTACCTCGTGGCGAACTACGAAGAGATCGTCTACATCTGAGGGGCCTCGGGTGCTTCGCGCATCACCGGTCGGGCTCATTCGGCTGGTGCATCCATTTCCCTGCGTTCTCGATGGTGCGGTCACGGCCGCCGTGGCACTCGTGGCCGGGGCTGACGCCGGGCTGGCCATCCGCCTCGGGCTTTCGATGATCGCGCTGCAGGCGTCGATCGGGTCGCTCAACGACGTGCTGGATGCCACGCACGATGCGGGGCGCAAGCCTGGCAAGCCGATCCCATCCGGCCGGGTCTCCCCGGACGTGGCTCGAGGGGTCGTGGTCGTCGGCGCCGGGCTCGGGATCGCGCTGGCGGTAGCCTCAGGACCTACCCTGGTCGCACTGGCGGGCACGATCCTGGTCATCGGCTACGCCTACGACCTCGTCGTCAAAGGCACGACCTGGTCGTGGGTGCCCTTGGCGGTCGGGATCCCGCTCCTGCCTGTCTATGGCTGGCTGGGGACCATGGGTAGTCTGCCTACGGCGTTCGTTCTCCTCCTGCCGACGGCGGTTCTGGCGGGCGCCGGGCTGGCGATCGCGAACGCCCGGGCGGACGAGGAGCGTGACGCGGCCGCCGGACTGGCGTCGATCGCGACCCGATTGGGGAGCGAGGTCGCCTGGCGGGTCCACGCCGCGCTGCTCGTGATCGCCGTGATCGTCGCGGTCGCATCGCTGGTGGTGGCGGGTGTGCCGGCCGCCGCGGTCGGGTTCACGCTCGCGGCAGGGCTGGTCGTCGTGGGCGGCATCGCAGTCGGCCGGTCGGGTCCACCGGAGCGGCGGGAGCGAGCCTGGGAGCTCGAGGCCGCGGGCATCGGCCTGCTGGCGGCGGTGTGGCTTGCGGGGTTGGCCCTCGACGGATGGCTGAGCTAGGGAGGGGCCGGTTGGGTAGGGGACCGAAGGCGAAGAAGCCGGCACCCTTCGTCGGGTGCCGGCTTCCTGATTCTCTGGCGGAGGCGCGTCAGCCGTCGTCGCGGCGAACGAGCGCGATCGCGTTCTCGAGCTTCAGCTTCGTGATCGTCAGGTACTTGGCCAGGTTGGCCCGGTCCGTGGCTGTGATGGAGTCCCGAAGTTCACTGCTCCGCACCACGTCGATCATCGTCTCGACTGCCTCGGCGAGGCCCTGCTTGGCGTTGATCAGCGAATCGTCGGTGATCGGACTGGCCATGTGGTCAGGGTTTCGGCTCCACTCATCGTCGGTGTCGGTCCTCGCCACCGGTGACGCTTCGGAGGCCCCGGATCCCTCAGTCTGCTCGGCGACCATGACCGGGCTCGCCCGACGGCCCTCGATCTTGTCGCGCAACTTGATGAGCGTCAGCTCACCGCGGGCGACTTGCGCCGCAAGACGGCGGCGCTTCTTGGGGTCATCGACCTTCATCAGCTCGTAGGCGTGGGACAAGCTGTCCTTGCGCAAAGACACCAGCTCGCGGATCTCCGGTGGAGCGCTGGCCAGCCGGAGACGATTCTCCAGGTAGCCCTTGTCCTTGCCGAGCTTCTCCGCCAGCTTGCGGATGCTATAGCCGTGTTCGCGAACCATCCGGTCGTACATCGCCGCCTCGTCCAGCGGCGTGAGGTCTTCGCGTTGCAGATTCTCGATGATCGCGATCTCGAGTGCCGTGTCGTCGTCGATCACCTCGATGAGCGCAGGGATGGTCTTGAGCCCGGCGAGCTTCGAGGCGCGCCAGCGGCGTTCACCGGCGACGATCTGGTAGGTGTTGTGACCGGCCGGTCGCAACAGGATCGGCTGTAGGACGCCATGCTCGCGGATGGATGCGGCCAGCTCGTTGAGCGCGGTCTCCTCGAAGACAAGGCGCGGCTGTTCGGGGTTCGGCTGGATACGGTCGAGAGGGACGATGCGAACGCCGAACGATGGCGCCGGTCTGTTCGCGGATAGCAGGCTTACGATGGCCGGCGATAGCTCAGTGTCCTCGGAGAGACGCCGGGCTGCGGCTGCGCGGAAATCAGTTCGGGCCAAGGTCGATCACCTCCCGGGCGAGTTCGCGATAGGTCCGGGCCGCATCGCTGCTGCCCGCGTATGACGTGATGGGCAGTCCGACGAGTGGCGCCTCTCCGAGCTTCACCGTGTTGCGAACGATGCTCGTGAACACATGATGGTCGCCGACTCCGCGCAATTCATCCAGCATGTCCCGGGCGAGATTGGTACGACCGTCGAAGAAGGTCGGCAGCAGTCCCAGGATGCGCAGGTCCCGGTTGAGCTTGAGACGGATCGCGTTGATGACCTTGACGAGATTGTTCAGGCCCTTCATCGCGTAGTACTGCGTCTGGACCGGGATGATGACGCCGGTCGCTGCGACGAGGCCGTTGACCGTGAGCAGGCCAAGGTTTGGCGGGCAGTCGATGATGACGTAATCGTACACGTCGATCTGCCCATCAAAAGCTTCACGCAGGATCTGTTCCCTTCCCAGGGCCGTGAACAACTCACCTTCCGTCGAGGCCAGATCGATGTGGGCAGGCGCAACATCGATGCCGGTGGTCTCGGTCGGCAGGATGATCTCGGCCAGCGACGATCGACCATCGGCCAGCACGTCAGCCATGGAGCGTTCGATCGTGTTGAGGTTGATGCCGAGGCCAGCCGTTAGATTGGCCTGCGGGTCCATATCCACGCATAGGACGCGGTAGCCCTCTTCGGCGAGGGCTCCGGCGAGATTGATCGCCGTGGTCGTCTTGCCGACGCCCCCCTTCTGATTGGCGATCGCGATCACATTCGTCACCGGGGCATCACCTCGAGATCTTGAAGGCGGCACGGGGGCCGCCGGGAGGCCGGAGAGGGTGTACCCATGCTACCTCCTCCGACCGCCCCTGTGGAACCTGGGTTATCCACACCGTTCCGGGGTTGTTCACCGAATCTGTGGATATCCGGGCGGCTGCCGGAAGCGGGACCCAGGTGGCTATGATTGGCAGCGTCCTTGCGCAAAGACAGCCGATGAGGAGCCAACAGCGGTGCCGACGAACGCGGAGCGATTCGCACGCCTCGACCAGATGCGCGCGGCATCCCAGCTGGGAGGCGGCGAGGCCCGGATCGAGAAACAACACGCCGCAGGCAAACTGACAGCACGTGAACGGCTGGCATTGTTGCTGGACCCTGGGTCATTCATCGAACTCGATGCGTTCGTGACGAACCGCGACGCTGCTGCTGAGCACTCGTTCCTTGGCGATGGTGTCGTGACGGGTCATGGCGAGATCGACGGTCGGACGGTCTTCGTGTTCAGCCAGGACTTCACCGTCTACGGCGGATCGTTGTCCGAGGCGTACGCCGAGAAGATCTGCAAGGTGATGGATCTGGCGCTGAAGGTCGGTGCGCCGATCATCGGGCTGAACGACTCCGGCGGCGCCCGGATCCAGGAAGGCGTCGTGTCGCTCGGTGGATACGCCGAGATCTTCCTGCGCAACGTTCTCGCATCCGGGGTGGTGCCACAGATCTCCGTGATCCTGGGGCCATGCGCCGGCGGCGCCGTCTATTCCCCGGCGATCACCGATTTCACGATCATGGTCCAAGGCACGAGCTATATGTTCGTGACCGGACCAAACGTCGTGAAGGCCGTCACCCATGAAGAGGTCGACGCGGAATTCCTGGGAGGTGCGGAGACGCACACGACCCGCAGCGGTGTGGCGCACCTGGCGGCCCGGGACGAAGCCAGCGCACTGGATGCCGCACGTGCATTGCTCGCACACCTTCCGCAGAACAATCTCGCTGTGCCCACGCGAGTCACGAGCAGCGATCCAGCTGACCGGATGGATGCGTCGCTCGACGTCGTCGTGCCCGACGACCCCCGGTTGCCATACGACATGCACGACGTCCTGCTGGCGATCATCGACGACCGCGAGTTCCTGGAGATCCAGCCAGGCTGGGCGCAGAACATCCTCATCGGGTTCGCGCGGCTGGGCGGTCGCAGTGTTGGGATCGTAGCGCAGCAGCCTGCGGTCCTGGCCGGCGCGCTCGATATCGATGCGTCGGTCAAGGCCGCCCGCTTCGTTCGCACTTGTGATGCATTCAATGTGCCGATCGTGACATTCGTGGACGTGCCAGGTTTCCTGCCGGGCGTCAGCCAGGAGCATGGCGGGATCATCAAGCACGGAGCGAAGTTGCTGTATGCCTACTGCGAGGCGACCGTTCCAAAGCTCACGGTGATCACGCGCAAGGCCTATGGCGGCGCGTACGACGTCATGAGCAGCAAGCACATCCGTGGTGACATGAACTTCGCGTGGCCGACCGCCGAGATCGCGGTCATGGGCGCAGAAGGTGCCGTTGGCATCATCTATCGCGACAGGTTGGCAGCCGCAGCCGATCCGGTCGCAGAGCAGGCGCGACTCGTGGAGGCGTATCGCGCCGAGTTCGCCACTCCGTTCATCGCCGCAGCGCGTGGCTACGTGGACGACGTCATCAAGCCTTCGGAGACGCGGCCTCGACTGATCCGCGCGCTCGACGTCCTGGCCGACAAGCGCGACACGAACCCTCGGAAGAAGCATGGCAACATCCCTCTCTGACCTGCCGGGATCGGGGCCGTCTTTGCGCAAAGACGCCGACCGACGGTGACCCACCCGGCGCCTCCGTTCCGGTCTGTCCTGATCGCCAATCGCGGCGAGATCGCCGTGCGGATCATTCGCGCGTGCCACGAGATGGGGATGTCGGCGATCGCCGTCTACAGCGATGCCGACGCACGAGCCCAGCATGTCCGGTTGGCGGACGCGGCGGTTCGTCTGGGCCCGCCGCCCCCGGCCGAGAGTTATCTCCGGATGGACGCCGTCATCGCGGCGGCGATCGCCAGCGGCGCCGACGCGATCCATCCGGGATATGGCTTCCTGTCGGAGCGGGCGGCGTTCGCCAAAGCGGTGGAGGACGCCGGCCTGGTCTTCGTCGGCCCCCCATCGGCAGTCATCGATGCGCTGGGTGACAAGCTCCATGCTCGACGTGCCGCCGCCTCTGTCGGGGTCGAGGCGGTGCCTGGGACACTCGATGGAGTGCTGACGGAGCGACCGGACCAGGTGGCGGAAGCTGTTGCGATGGCCGAGCGGATCGGCTTCCCGCTCTTGGTCAAGGCAGCCGCTGGGGGTGGGGGACGGGGCATGCGCCGGGTGACGAACAGCGCCGAGCTGGTCGCCGCCCTGGCCGCCGGGTCGGCGGAGGCGGCGGCCGCGTTCGGCGACGGTGCCGTTTATCTGGAGCGGGAGCTCCGGCCGGCCCGCCACATCGAGGTCCAGATGCTGGGCGATGACACCGGCCGGGTCGTCGCGATCGGGGAGCGAGACTGTTCACTGCAGCGGCGCCACCAGAAGCTCGTCGAAGAGGCCCCGGCACCCGGTCTGACGGTCGCCGAGAGACGCCATCTGCACGAGCTGGCGGTACGGGTCGGTACGGCAGCTGGCCTACGGAATGCCGCGACAGCGGAGTTCCTGCGCACGCCCGATGGCGCGTTCTACTTCCTCGAGGTCAATACCCGTCTGCAGGTCGAGCACGGCGTGACCGAGTTGGCGATGGGTCTGGATATCGTCCACGAGCAGTTCACGCTAGCGGCCGGGCGTCCGCTGTCCGACGTCGCACTGGCAGCCGCGGAGCGTGCTGCGGATCCCGACAGCCACGCCATCGAGGTCCGCCTTGCGGCCGAAGACCCGGCGCGAGACTTTGCCCCAGGGCCCGGACGGGTCCGCCGATGGGTCATGCCGGCCGGTCCTGGCGTGCGAGTCGACACCGGGATCGTTGACGGTGACCGGGTCCCGCCCGACTACGACAACCTTGTGGCCAAGATCCTGGCCCACGGCCAACACCGCGAGATGGCCATCGACCGCCTGCGGCGAGCCCTCGACGAGACAGAGATCGCGGGCATCCAGACGACCTTGCCATTCCACCGATTCGTCGCCCGCCATGCCGGGTTCCGGGCTGGCGACGTCTCCACCGATTGGGTCGCCGAGCACTGGGATGGGCCGGCCGATCGTGCCAGAGCTGTCGGAGCGGCGGCGAACGCCGCCGCGATGGACCAAGCGGCTGCGACCCGGGCCTTCGTCCCGGGGTCCGGTCCGGCTGATGAGGCCTCCGACTGGGCCGCCGCCGCACGGGCCGAAAGCATCGATCGGTGGCCTCGATGACCCGCCTCCGGGTCACGGACCGCGCGTCCGGTGATCGCGTCGGCGACCTCGATCCCGCCGCTGAAAGCGTGTCCGCGCCGCCATCGCCCGACGAACGACCCATCGTCCTGCGGGCCACGACCCCGTCCCGGGTCCGCGGGCGGACCTCGGTGGAGGTGGTCGTTGCCGGTTGGCGGTTCGAGCTCGAGGTGGAGGATGCCGACCTTGCGGACCTCCGCGAGCGCGCCACGACCGACCGGGCGGCGGCCCTGCACGACGGGCCGACCGAGGTTCGTGCCATCATCCCGGGACGCGTCATCTCAGTTGACGTCGCGGTCGGCGACATCGTAGCGGCCGGCCAGCGGCTCCTCGCGGTGGAGGCCATGAAGATGGAGAACGAACTCCGGGCGCCCCGGGACGGCATCGTCGAACGGGTCACGACGGCGACCGGGCAGATCGTCGAACCCGGCGACACCCTGGTCATCATCCTATGACGCCCAGGCGTCGGGCGGCCGGCGAAGCCCCGGATCCCGGCCGCGACCGCTGGCGCGAGACCCTTCGGGCCAAGGCCCTCGCCGGCGCGCCGGAGCGGCGCGAGGCGTTCGAGACCTCGTCCGGCATCGTCATCCGCGACCTCTACACCCCGGCCGATCTCGCCGGCCTGGACGAGGCCCGCGACCTGGGTCGTCCTGGCGAGTACCCCTTCACCCGGGGCGTCCAGCCGACGATGTATCGCAGCCGCTTCTGGACGATGCGGCAGTACGCCGGGTTTGCCACCGCCGAGGAGACCAACCAGCGCTTCCGCTACCTGCTGGAGCAGGGCCAGACTGGCCTGTCGGTGGCCTTCGACCTGCCAACCCAGATGGGCTACGACTCGGACGCGCCAGAGGCGGAGGGCGAGGTCGGCCGGGTCGGGGTGCCGATCGCGAGCCTCGCCGACATGTCGGTCCTGCTCGATGGCCTGCCGCTCGGGAAGGTCAGCACGTCCATGACGATCAACGCGACCGCGCCGATCCTCCTGGCGCTCTACGTCGCGACAGCCGAGGCGCAAGGGGTGCCACGGGCCGCCATCGCCGGCACGACCCAGAACGACATCCTCAAGGAGTACATCGCGCGAGGCACGTACATCTTTCCGCCTCGCCCCTCCATGCGCCTGGTGACCGATGTCTTCGAGTTCTGCGCCGCCGAGCTGCCCAGGTGGAACACGATCTCGATATCGGGCTACCACATGCGCGAGGCCGGCGCGACGGCCGCCCAGGAGCTCGCCTTCACGCTGGCCGACGCGATCGCCTACGTGGAGGCGGCCATCGCCCGCGGTCTTGATGTGGACGACTTCGCCGGACGTCTGAGCTTCTTCTTCGCCGCCTGGTCCGAGCTCTTCGAGGAGGTCGCGAAGTTTCGAGCCGCCCGTCGGATGTGGGCGACGATCATGCGCGAACGCTTCGGAGCCACCAACCCGCGCTCCTGGGTCTGCCGCTTCCATGTCCAGACCGCGGGCTCAAGCCTCACCGCTCAGTCGGTCGACAACAACGTCGTTCGCACGACGGTCCAGGCGTTGGCCGCGATCCTGGGCGGCGCCCAGAGCCTCCATACGAACTCGCGCGATGAGGCGCTCGGCCTGCCGACGGAGGAGGCGGCCCGCCTGGCGCTCCGCACGCAGCAGATCCTTGCCCACGAGGCCGGAGTCACCGAGACGCCCGACCCACTGGCCGGTTCCTACTACGTGGAAAGCCTGACCAATGAGCTGGAGGCTGCCGCCTGGGGCTACCTTGACGAGATCGAGGCGATGGGGGGTACCCTGGCGGCCATCGAGGGTGGTTTCCAGCAGCGGCAGATCCAGGAGGCGGCCTACCGGGTCCAGCGGGCGATCGAGTCCGGCGAGCAGGTCGTCGTCGGCGTGAACCGCTTCCGCGACGACGAGGTCCACACGCCGCCGATCCACAAGATCGACCCCGACGGCGAACGTCGCCAGATCGAGCGCGTCCGGCGGGTCCGGGCTGAGCGCTCAGCCGAGGGTTGGGCAGCCGCGATGGACGAACTGGCCCGGGTCGCGGCTGATGGCGACGGCAACCTCATGCCCCCGATCCTCGCAGCCGTCCGAGCCTACGCGACGGTGGGCGAGATCAGCGACCGCCTGCGGGCCGTCTGGGGCGAGCACCGCGAACTCATCACGGTCTGACGCCCAGCGGGATCCGCCAGTGGACCCGCCATCGGCCGTCGCCGCTCTCCAGGAGAATGGGGTACGGGGTACGCTGGAGGCATGTCGAAGAGCCCTGTTGCGGACCGCCTGCCCGACGCGATCCGGCGAATCGGCAAGGTCCACCACGTGGCGCTCATCGTCGCCTCGATCGACGAAGCACTGACGCTCTGGCGCGATACCCTCGGTCTCGAGCTGGAGACGGTCATGGACATCCCGACGGATCGGGTCCGGATCGCCTTCCTGAGGGTAGGGGAGTCCAAGATCGAACTCGTCGAGCCGACCGACGATACGACCGGCGTCGCGCGCTTCCTCGCTTCGAAGGGCGAGGGTTTCCACCACGTCTGCTTCGAGGTCCCGAACCTGGCCGAGGCGTTGCGCGGATTGGCCGCCGCCGGTATCGAGTTGATCGATACGGCACCACGCCGTGGTGCGGAGGGCCCCGTCGCCTTCCTCCACCCTCGGTCAGGACATGGCGTCCTGGTGGAGCTGATCGAGGCGCCGGGCGGGCCGTCATGGACGTCGCTCGGGTTCTGAGCCGGCTTCGTCGCCGATCGGCCGCGGCGGTGCCGGCGGCTGCACCTGGGCGGGCCGCCAAGCCCGGTCCGGCCGCCAAGTGCCTGGCCCGGCACGACGCCGGGCGCCCTACGGCCGGCCGATGCTGGACGAAACCCAGCCCGGCCTGGACCGAGGTCATGAGCCCGGCACGTGATGAGCCCGGCCCGCGGTCATGAGCCCGGCACGTGATGAGCCGTACTCATCAGATCGCGGCCCAGCACGCTTGAGGGTGCAGCGAAATCGACGAAACTCCCAGGATGCCACGCTCGGCCGGCCCTGTTTTGATGAGCCAGAGTCATCAAGCGTCAGGTGGACCGCCCTGACAGACCCGCGCCCCGACGGACCCGGCTCCGGCGGCTACTCGATGACGAGGTTCGGTGGCAGGTCGGCGGCGGGCAGGTAGGCCGGCTTCAAGTCGGCCATCGTGTCTGCGAGGACCGAGGCGACGGCTGTCCCGGAACCATTTGTCGTTGGCTGGGATCACGTACCACGGCGCCTCTTCGGTGGAGGTCGTGCTCAGTGGTTCGTCGAAGGCCGCCTGGTAGTCGTCCCAGGGAGTCTTACCGCCTGGGCAGCATGGGTCGCAACGCGGCGGCGCGAGGCTCGCCCGTGCTCACGATGCCGATGATCGAGCGTGAGTGAACCCCATCACGCGCCGATGTTGGCCTTGCAGTCCCAGCGGTAGTGAAGTGGGCCTCCGGGAACCCAAGCTCGATCGCGAGCGAGCCCGCCAGGTCGATCGCGGCGGGTGAGATGTCGGCGCCGGTCACCAGCGCGCCCAACCGTGCCCACGACGTCGCCGACCATCTCGATCTCGTAGGGCCTGAGGCGGACGCCACCGGCTCTGAAACCCTCGAGGTCGTAGAACGCACCGGTCGTGTGGATCTGGTCCAGACGTCCCAGAGTGCCTGGTTGGCGGTGAAGGAGGTCTGGCGCGACGGCGCGTTAGCATTAGCAACCATCAGAGCGACCAGGCCATCAGAGCGACCAGACGAAGAGGATGTCAGGCGCTCGATCGGCGACCCGGCAGAAGGCGACAAGGTTGCCGGCGAGATCCCGGATCCAGGGCTTCTCATCGGACGGCAGCTCGCCCAGTTCATCCTCGACGAGCTCGATCCAGCGGCCGGCGATGGCATCCAGGTCGCGGTCGCCGATACGGGCCACGGCACTGATCCAGGCCGGATCGACCCGCTCGATCGTGGGCATGTCTGCGCCTCCGGGCCCATCGAGCTCGAGCCGCGCATCGATGAAGTCGGCCGGCCCATCGCCGCCGGTCACGGCCCGTGCAGCCTCGGCGAACAGGTCGAGCCACGTCGGGTCCAGCCCACCACCCAGCGCGAGGTGGGCTGGAAAGCGCCGCCGGTCGTCCAGCGCCGCCAGGTCGTCCAGGCTGATCACGAGCAGGATGTCCGGCGCGTCGCCGGCGACCAAGTCCATCATTCGGCTCACGACGAGATCCCGGCCTGTTCCTCGAGCTGCATGGTGCGTCCTAGCCGCGGTATCCGGCGTCGCGAAGGAGGCCAGGCAGTTCCGTGGGGGAGCCGGCGACACGGAAGCCGGCCGCTTCGAGTGCGGTGACCTTCGACGCCGCGGTCCCTGCGCCGCCCGAGATGATCGCGCCCGCGTGGCCCATCCGCTTGCCTTCGGGTGCGGTCCGACCGGCGATGAAGGCGACCTTCGGGATATCCGCCAGGTGCTCTGCGGCCCATGCAGCGGCGGTTTCCTCGGCCGCGCCGCCGATCTCACCGATCAGGACGATCGCGCCCGTCGCGTCGTCGGCGGCGAAAAGCTGGAGGATGTCGAGGAACGTCGTGCCGATGATCGGGTCACCCCCGATGCCGATGCAGGTCGACTGGCCGATCCCCGCGTCGGTCATGGCCTGGACGGCCTCGTAGGTCAGGGTCCCGGAACGGCTGACGACGCCGACCCGGCCTTCGCGGTGGACGGAACCCGGGATGATCCCCACCTTGGCCGAGCCGGGCGACGTGGCGCCCGGGCAGTTCGGGCCGATGAGCCGCGCCCCGGCGAGCCGTACGGCCTCCACGACCGGGACCATGTCGAGCGTCGGGATCCCTTCGGTGATGCAGAAGATGGTCTCGATCCCGGCGTCGACCGCCTCCAGGACCGCATCCGGCGCGCCGGCGGCGGGGACGAAGATGCACGACGTGTTCGCGCCGGTCTCGCGAACGGCATCGGCCATGGTGTCGAACACGGGGACAGCGCCGTCGAGGGCCATCTGGCCGCGCTTGCCGGGGGTGACGCCAGCCACGATCACGGTGCCGTAGGCGCGCATCGCGCGACTGTGGAACTCGCCCTCACGCCCGGTGATGCCCTGGACGACGAGCCGCGTCTCGGAACCGATGAGGATGCTCATGCGGCCGCTCCCCGGGATGCCGCCACGGCCTTCGCTGCCGCTTCGTCGAGCGAGGCAGCTGTCACGAAATGGGCCTCCTCCAGCAGGACCGCGGCCTCGGCCGAATTCGTCCCGACGATCCGTACGACCATCGGGACGTCACGGATCTGTTGCGCTCGAGCCTCGATGAGCCCGAGGGCCACCTCGTCGCCACGAGTGATACCGCCGAAGATATTGACGAGGATGGCGTTCACCTTGGGGTCGGCCAGGATGATCCGCATCGCCGCGGCGACTTTGTCGGCCCGTGCACCACCACCGATGTCGAGGAAGTTGGCGGGATCGCCGCCGGCTCGCTTCACGAGGTCCATGGTCGTCATCGCGAGGCCAGCACCGTTGACCATGCAGCCGATGGTGCCGTCGAGTTTGATGAACGTCAGTCCCGCCTCGCGTGCCTCGCGGTCCGCGGGATCCTCCTCGTCGGGATCGCGCAGCGCCTCCAGCTCCCGATGGCGCGGGAGGGCGGAGTCGTCGAGGGTCACCTTCGCATCAAGACAGACCAACCGTTCCACCACCACCCCCGACGCGTCGTTCTCCCGCACGATGGCGAGCGGGTTGATCTCGACGAGGTCCGCGTCATAGGCGAGCATCGTCCGGACCAGGCCCTTGGCGATCGTCACGGCCGCCTTGAGATGGCCCCCGAGACCCATCTCGAACGCGAACTGGCGGGCCTGGAAATCGAGCAGGCCGAGCATCGGGTCGGCGTGACGGCGGATGATCGCCTCGGGATGGTCCAGCGCGACCTGCTCGATCTCGACGCCGCCCTCGGCCGAACCCATCAGCAGGATCCGCCGCTCGGCCCGATCCAGCACGGCCGACATGTAGAACTCGCGGGCGATGTCGGCGGCGGCGGCCACGAGCACCTTGCGGACCGTGATGCCCTTGATGTCCATGCCGAGGATGGCGGCGGCGACCCGCTCGGCCTCGTCGAGACTGGATGCGAGCTTCACCCCGCCGGCCTTGCCGCGGCCGCCGACGAGGACCTGGGCCTTGATGACCACGGCGTCAGCGCCGCTGTCGAGGATGCGCCCCGCCGCCGCCCGCGCCTCCGCTGGCGTGTGGGCGACCTCCCACGCGGGCACCGGCAGCCCTTGGGCCAGCAGCAGGGTCTTGGCGTCGGCTTCCTGGATCTTCACGTGGTTCGGGGCTCCGATACGGGGGCGCATTCCGGGCGACGGCCCTGGCGGGACCGTGATGGTACCGCGTCGACCTGGCTCGACGTCCCGCCCGCGATCGACGGCGGGGCCTGAACCGTTCGGCGGAGCCGGCCTGGACCGTTCGGCAGAGCCGGCCGCCGCCGCGTCGGCCGCGGGGAACCGTCCGCTGGGCTAGAATGGCGACATGCCCCATCGAGTCACCCTCATCCCCGGCGACGGCATCGGACCGGAACTGGCGGAGGCATCCCGTCGCGTGCTCAACGCCTCGGGCGTCGAGTTCGATTGGGAGGTCGTCGACGCCGGCGAGGCGGTCATGGCCGAGTACGGCACCACGCTGCCGGACCATGTCCTCGAGTCCATCAAGCGCAACAAGGTGGCCCTGAAGGGGCCGATCACCACCCCGATCGGCATGGGCTTCCGGAGCGTGAACGTCGCCCTCCGCCAGGCGCTCGGCCTGTACGCGAACCTCCGGCCCGCGCGCTCTATGAAGGGGCTCGACACGCGCTACCAGCACGTGGACCTCGTCATCGTGCGTGAGAACACCGAGGACCTGTACGCCGGGATCGACACATGGTCGGGCGCGACGCCGCCGAGAGCATCAAGATCATCACCCGCGAGGCATCCGAGCGGATCGCCCGGTTCGCCTTCGACTACGCGGTCGCGAACGGTCGGCGGAAGGTGACGGCGGTCCACAAGGCGAACATCATGAAGCTGACGGACGGCCTCTTCCTCGAGAGCTGCCAGGCCGTCGCGGCGGACTATGAGGGTCGCGTCGAGTTCGAGGACCGGATCGTCGACAACCTGTGCATGCAGCTCGTCCAGAAGCCGGAGCTGTACGACGTCCTGGTCCTGCCGAATCTCTACGGCGACATCATCAGCCACCTCGCCGCCGGTCTCGTCGGCGGGCTCGGCGTCGCCCCGGGCGCGAACATCGGGACGGAGGTCGCCGTCTTCGAGGCGGTCCACGGTTCCGCGCCCAAGTACGCCAGCCTGGACAAGGCGAATCCCACCGCGCTGATCCTGTCGGGTGCGCTGATGCTTCGCCACCTGGGCTACCTCGCCGAGGCCGAGCGGGTCGAGGGCGCTGTCCGCGAGGTCATCGCCGAGGGTCGAACGGTGACGTACGACCTGGGTGGCACGGCCGGGACGGCGGCCTTTGCGGACGCCACCATCGCCCGCCTGGACGCGACCTCGGTGACCCGATGACGGGGTTGCCGGCCAGCCTCCGCCTCCCCCGAAAGCCACCGGGCACCGCACGTCAGGGTCTTGGCGCCACCAGTCGAATCGACAACTGGACTCTCGCCCCGGGCATCCAGGCGATCCTGTTCACCGTCTGCGCGACCTACCTGTTCGTGAGCGGCATCCTCCTGACGCCCTTGCTCGGAACGCCGTACGAGGTCGATGGCTACCTGTCGCCGCTCTTCTCGCCGTTGATCAGGCCTGACTGGCTCCCGACCTGGATCAGCCCGGGGCTGTTCATCCTGTGGGTCCCGCTCGGCTTCCGGGCGACCTGCTACTACTACCGGAAGGCGTACTACCGCTTCTATTTCGCGGACCCGCCGGGTTGCGCGGTCGGGGAGCCCTCGATCCACAAGCGGTATGCCATGGAGAACCGCTTCCCATTCATCCTGCAGAACCTCCATCGCTATTTCCTGTACCTCGCGTTCATCCCGCTGTTCTTCCTGTGGCTCGATGGCGCGTTCGCGCTCGTCCAGGACGGTCGGCTGCGGGTCGGTCTCGGCGGGGCGATCCTGCTCGTCAACGCGGGGCTCCTGACCGGCTACTCCCTGTCGTGCCATTCGCTCCGTCACATCGTCGGGGGACGCCTGGACTGTTTCTCCTGCTCGCGGCGGACGAGGGTGCGCTACTCGCTCTGGCAACGGCTCACCTCGCTGAACCTTCACCACATGGCATGGGCCTGGGCGAGCCTCATCTCGGTCACGCTGGCCGACGTGTACGTGCGCCTGCTCGCGATCGGCGTGCTCACCGATCCAGCGATTCGCTTCTAGGCGCCGGACCCCAGATGCCCGATCCGACCACGGTCCAGCGGCGCGCCCACGACGTGTTGGTGATCGGCGCCGGTGGAGCGGGGCTGCGCGCCGCGATCGAGGCGAAGGAGGCGGGCGCGGACGTCGGGCTCGTCTGCAAGTCGCTGTTGGGGAAGGCGCACACGGTGATGGCCGAGGGCGGCGTGGCGGCGGCGCTGGGCCACGTGGCGCTGGCGGACTCATGGCGCGTCCACTTCCGCGACACGATGGTCGGCGGCAGACTCCTCAACAACCCGCGGATGGCCCAGCTCCACGCGATGGAGGCCCCGGACCGCGTGCGCGAACTGGAGCTGTGGGGCGCCGTCTTTGACCGAACCGAGGACGGCCGAATCCTGCAGCGGCCATTCGGCGGTCATACGTACGCGCGCCTGGCCCACGTCGGCGACCGGACCGGACTCGAGATGATCCGGACGCTCCAGGATCGTGCCGTAGCCGCCGGGATCGAGGTCTACATGGAATGCACGATCACCAAGCTGATCACCGGCGCGGATGGTGTTCGCGGAGCGTTCGGCTACTGGCGAACGACCGGACAGCCGATCGCGTTCGCCGCCAAGGCGACCGTGCTGGCGACTGGTGGGATCGGCAAGGCCTACGAGGTGACCTCGAACTCGTGGGAGTACAGCGGCGACGGTCAGGCGCTGGCCTACGAGGCCGGCGCCGAGCTGATCGACATGGAGTTCGTCCAGTTCCACCCGACGGGCATGGTCTGGCCTCCGGGTGTCCGCGGGCTCCTCATCACCGAAGCGGTTCGCGGCGAGGGCGGCATTCTGCGCAACGCCAAGGGCGAACGCTTCATGTGGAAATACCTGCCCGACGAGCGCCGGGCCGAATACGCGGAGACGGACGAGGAGGCCGCGCGCTGGGTGACCGCCCTCTCGGAAGGTCGCGAGACGGACGCCCGCCGTCCGCCCGAGCTGTCGACCCGCGACAACGTCGCTCGGGCGATCTACACCGAGGTGAAGGAGGGGCGAGGGTCGGCCCACGGCGGCGTCTTCCTCGACATCAGCTACCTGCCGGCCGATCTCGTGCGACGCAAGCTGCCATCGATGTACGAGCAGTTCAAGGAGCTGGCCGACGTCGACATCACCCGAGGCCCGATGGAAGTCGGCCCGACCACCCATTACGTCATGGGCGGCATTCGGGTCGACGCCGAGACTGGCGCGACGACCGTGCCGGGCCTCTTCGCGGCGGGCGAGGTCGCGGGCGGGATGCACGGCGCGAACCGCCTGGGTGGCAACTCCCTGTCCGACCTGCTCGTGTTCGGCGCCCGAACGGGCGCTGCGGCCGTGCGGCACGCAGCGACCAGGGACGCGGAGCCGTATCTCGATCCGGTCCAGCTCCAGGGAGCGAACGAGGCGCTGGCGGCGCCGCTCGAGCGTCCCGAGGGCGAGGATCCGTACGCCATCCAGCGCGACCTGCAGGAGATGATGCAGCGCCTGGTCGGGATCTTCCGGGTCGAGGTTGACCTCGACGAGGCGAATCGCCAGCTAGCCGAGCTGCGCAAGCGCTGGCAGGTCGTCAGGGCGACCGGCGGTCGAGCCTACAATCCAGGCTGGAACTTGGTGTTCGAGCTCGGCAACCTGCTGACCGTGTCGGAGGCGATCACCCGAAGCGCTCGCCAGCGCACCGAGAGCCGTGGCGCACACAGCAGGCTCGACTACCCGGCTTCAGACGATGCCATCTGGAGCGGCCTCAACAGCGTGGTGGCGCGCGGCGCGGATGGCACGATGGCGGTCACGACGACGCCGTTGCCGGTCATGTCCAACGAGCTGCGCAGCCTGCTCGGCGCCGAGCACTAGGACGGAGGGATCGATGCCGGACGCGCACCTCAGGGTCTTCCGTGGCGACTCCTCGTCCGACGGCCGCTTCGACGACTTTGACGTGCCGGTCGAAGAGGGCATGGTGGTCCTCGACGCGCTGCTCTGGATCCAGGGTCACCAGGCCCCGGATCTCGCCGTGCGCTGGAATTGCAAGGCGGCCAAGTGCGGTTCGTGCGGCGCCGAGATCGATGGCCGGCCCCGGCTGACCTGCAAGACCCGGCTGTCCGACTTCGACCTCGAAAAACCGATCACGGTCGAGCCGATGCGTGCGTTCCCGCTCATCCGCGACCTGGTCGCCGACGTCTCCTGGAACTACGAGGTCAACAAGACGATCCAGCCGTTCACCCCGCCCGTGGACGTGCCCCAGAAGGATTGGCGCTGGCAGCAGCAGGATATCGAGCGGGTCCAGGAATACCGCAAGTGCATCGAGTGCTTCCTGTGCCAGGACGTCTGTCACGTGCTGCGCAACCACGAGACGGAGCAGCCGTTCATGGGTCCGCGCTACCTGGTTCGGGTCGCCGGTCTCGAGATGCATCCGATGGACCAGGCCGACCGGCGCGAGTACCTCAAGGACAGCGGCGGGATCGGTTTGTGCAACATCACCAAATGCTGCACCGAGGTCTGCCCCGAGCACATCAAGATCACCGACAACGCGATCATCCCGCTCAAGGAACGGGTCGCCGACGCCTACTACGACCCCGTCCAGTGGGCATGGCAACGGCTCCGGGGCGGTAGCTCGAGCTCGGGGTCGAGGGTGGAGCTCCCCATGCTCCAGGGAGATCCACCACCGCCACCCGACCCGGCCGCAGATTGATCGACCGGCCGTCCTCGTGACGCGGGGCTTCCTGATCCGGACCGACGGGGCGGCGCGTGGTAACCCGGGGCCGGCGTCGCTCGGCGCCGCGCTCTACGACCTCGCCCGCCCCGATGCGCGCGATCCGCGGGCCAAGCCCGACGCCTCAATCTCCGAGTACCTCGGCGTCCAGACCAACAACGTCGCCGAGTACACCGGCACAGTGCGGGCGCTCGAGCTCGCCAGCGAGCTGGGCGCGCGCGAGGTTCACCTGCTGCTCGATTCCAAGCTGATCGTCGAGCAGCTGGCCGGCCGCTGGCGGGTCAAGGACGCCAAGCTGATCCCGCTCTGGGCGGCCTGCCGGCAGGTTCTGGCCGGCTTCGAGCGATGGAGCGCGATCCACGTGCCGCGTGCCCAGAACTCGGTCGCCGACGCGCTGGCCAATGACGCGATCAATCGCGTCGCCGCCGGTGGGCCGGCGTCGGTCGTCCGGCGCCCGAACGCCTGACCGAGGGCTGAGCCCGCGTTTCCGTGGCGTCGGGGGTAGACTCGATCGGTCAGCGAGGCGGTCGGATGGTCGCGCGTCATGAGTGGGGGCAACCCCACAAGATGGCGTGAGGAAAGTCCGAGCTCCCCAGCGCAGGGTGGCGGGTAACGCCCGCCCGCCGTGAGGCGAGGACCAGTGCCACAGTGACGATGCCGGTCGACGGTGCGAACCGCCGACCGGAGTGAAACGGGCAAACTCCACCCGGAGCAAGGCCAAATAGGAGGGCGCAACCCATGGACGGGCGACCGTTCGCGGGGGAGAGGTGCGCTGCCCAGCCCTCGGGTCGGCCGCATGAGCCGTCGGGTGACCGACGGCCCCAGATGGATGGCCATCCCCGTTCCGCCGTAAGGCGGCGCGGGACAGAACTCGGCTTATAGATCGCCTCGCTGGCACCTTGGCCGACCGCGTGCCCACGGCGTGGCCGCCGCGTGGCCTTTCCTGCCGTATGTTCACCGAGCGCACCTTAGGTCGCCTCCGAGGCCTGATCGACGCCGCCTGGGCGCCGCGCGATGCATAGTCACGCACGACCTGCATCACCAGGGTGTCTGGACGGGAGACTGGGCCCGTGGAGTGGCCCTACGGTGCACCGAGTGCACATTTGGCCGGGTTCGACTGACCTGAGGTGCGACGTCGGGCGAGCGCGACCACCGCGCTGGAGATCCACCCGATCGCGACGAGCGCGACGAGGAGCCCCGGACCGTTGGCGAACCGATCCCAGGCGGTTTCCGGGGGGAGCCCCAGGGCAGACCGGCAGGCTTCGGGCGTTACATCGAGGGGGCCCAGGCACATCTGGACGTGCCCGCCGTAGATGAAGATCGTCCAGCCGGCGACCAGGAGTGCCCAGACCGCCATGGCTATGCCACGGCCCGCGGAGTCAGTCCTCGTCGGGCCGGAAGATGTGTGGCGCGACGCAGGCGTTGCAGATCGGGGTGGCGGCCTCCAGGTCGCCCAGGGGGATCGGCAGCTTGCGGTCGGGGAACATGCACTCGACGTCGTAGACCCGCTCGGCGTCCATCTCGACATTGATCAGGCGGCGGAACGTGCAGCGCTTGATCCTGTGCGGCGCCAGGTGGAAGGCGTCGGGCTGCTGCTGGATCACGGGTAGCTGGAGTGCCATGACTGGGCCTGATGCCTCGGCTTGCGGGGTCGGTGGGATGGTCCTCAGGACTCTGGGGCCGGACACTAGCACCGCCCGATGGCCCACGGCAACTCGCGAAAGGTACTAGACTCCGCGCCGTTCCACCCAGAGGGATTGATGGAGGGCATGTGCAGCTCGATCCCGCGGCCGGCCCGCCGCCGACTTTGCCGGAGGGAGCCAACCCCGCCGACCCTGCCCTGATCGGTCCGATGGACCCGGAGGCAGGCGATCTGGTCACTCCGTCGCGGCCCGCCGATACCGGTCCACACAGTCGCTGGGTCTGCCCGTTCCTGCGGGCCATCGACGATGACGACGTACTGGTCGCGCCGGTCCAGGCGCCCGATCCGGCCAACCGCTGCGCGGCGCTCCGGGAGGTCGTCCCGCAGTCCCTTCGCCAGCAGGAACTGGTCTGCCTCACCAGCGGGCACGTCAACTGTCCGCGCTACCTGCGGGGTTCCATGGGCGCGGCCGAGGCGCGAACCGTGGCGCGAGGCGTCCGGACCGTGACCCCGGCGACGGCCGGGGCGCTCGTCGCCTTCGCCGCCGCGTTCGTGCTCTCGGTCGCCTTCGTCGTCGCCAATGGAGGCCTGGTCCTGACCGCGGCCGCGACCCGGTCACCTGGGGCAGCGGATGTCGCGGCCGGCAACAGCCCCGCATCGACGGCTTCGGTCACGATCGGGGCCACGGTCCCACCGTCGGCCGCTTCCAGCGCCGCCCCGACCGCGACCCCCGCGGTGAGCGCCACCGCCGCCCCGGCGCCGCTCCCCACGCCGAGGCCCACTCCCTCCTCTGGAACGACGGCGACGCCCCCGGCCAGCTCCGACCGATACGCGCTGTTGACGGCCTGCCCGGACGAGCCCGACTGCTGGATCTACGTCGTACGCTCCGGCGACAACCTGTCCAGCATCGCGAACTACTTCGGGGTCAAGCTCCAGACCGTCCAGACACTCAACCCGTGGACCTCGTCGACTCGACTCCAGGCCGGCCAGCAGTTGCGTCTGCCGCCGCCGACGCGCTGAGTCGACGGGCTTCAGTCCCGGGTCCACGGATCCGACCGACGGCCTGAGGAGGCCCGCCTCCACGGTTCCCGGCGGAAGCACGCCAGCCGTCCGGGCCCGCCCCGCCGCGCGGGTGGCTCTCGTCGTCGCGCGGTAGCCCGCCCCGGCCAGGGTCGCCGCACGCACGAACCCTGGGCCGCCCACCAACCGCCTCTTCGGACCTGCGTTTTGCGCATTGACATGGCGGTTCCGTCCGCTAGAATGCAGCGGAGTGGCATAAAGTGGTTAGAAGTGGGGACAGAGAGACCTCGCTCGCCAGGCCCACGCCAAGCAGGGGTAGACGCGACAGGTGTTCACCGGCGAGTACCGGCACACGGTGGACGACAAGGGGCGCATCGCCGTCCCTGTGAAGTTCCGCGCCCAGCTCGCCCCCGGCTCCATGATCTCGGGCTGGCTGGACGATTGCCTGGCGATCCATCCAAAGCACGGCTGGGACGAGTTGTCGGCCAAGGTCGCCGCGCTGCCCATCACGGACCAGAAGTCGCGTCGGTTCCAGCGGTTCGTCTTCTCGCATGCCATCGAGGTCGAGATGGACAAGCAGGGCCGGATCCTGCTGCCCGCCTACCTGCGTGAGTCGATCGGCCTCGGTGGTGACGTCGTGGTCCTCGGGTCGCGCGACCACGCGGAGATCTGGGCGCCGGATCGCTGGGATGCGTACCGCCAGGCGCTGGATGACCCGCAGGAGCTGGCCGAAGCCTTCGAAGGCCTCGGGATCTAGCTCCAGACCATATGCGCTTCCAGGGTCCGCTCGGGATCCGATTCGTTCGGGATGGAGGAGAGATGTACGAAGGGCACCTGCCGGTGCTGGTGGAGGAGGTCCTCGAGATGCTCGCCCCTGCCCCCGGCGGCCTTCACATCGACGCCACCCTGGGCGGCGGTGGGCACACCGAGCGGATCCTGGAGGCCACCACACCTGATGGCCGCCTCCTCGGCCTCGACGCCGACGGGGCGGCCGTCGCCAGGGTGGAGGCGCGCCTGCGTCCTGGCTTCGGTGATCGCCTGGTCCTGCGCCAGGCCAACTTCCGCGAGATCGGCACGGTCGCTCCGGCAGCCGGCTTCGGATCGGTCGACGGCTGCCTGTTCGATCTCGGTCTCTCCAGCTTCCAGCTGGCCGACCGGGAGCGTGGCTTCGGATTTCGAGCCGGCGGACCCCTGGATATGCGCTTCGATACGAGCCGCGGGGTCCCGGCATCGGAGCTGCTGGCGACGCTCCCGCAGGCCGAACTGACCGCATTGTTCCGGCGCTACGGCGAGGAGCCGAAGGCGCCGCGGATCTCACGAGCCATCGTCGAGGCCCGCAAGGTGGTCCCGATCGCGACGGCCGAGGAGCTGGCCGCGCTGGTGGAGCGCGTCGCGCCGCCCAACCCGCGCCTGCGTCGACGGACCCATCCGGCAACCCGGGTCTTCCAGGCCCTCCGCATCGCGGTCAACGAGGAGCTTGAAGCGCTGGAGGCGGGATTGTCCGCCGCGCTGGAGCTGCTCCGGCCCGGCGGGCGGCTGGTCGTCCTCAGCTACCACTCCCTGGAGGATCGGATCGTCAAGCGTTTCCTCCAGGCCGAGGGGCGCGGTTGCGTCTGTCCGCCGGAAGTGCCGGTCTGCGTCTGTGGGCGAAGCCCTCGACTGCGCCTCCTGACGCGGCCATCGATCACCCCGACGGACGCCGAGGTCGTCGCCAACCCCCGTGCTCGGAGCGCCCGACTGCGGGCCGCTGAGCGTCTCGTCGCGTAGTCCCGGATCGAAGACAGGAGGACCCCAATGAGCAAGCGCCACCAGTCCAGTCGACGCAAGACCTACGGACGCCGCCAGCACGAGGTGCGTGAGCGCCACGACCGCGGCCAGCAGGCCGACGGCTTCGAATTCGAACTGGGCGCGTGGGGTTCAGTCATGCAGGACATCCCGCTCGGGTTCATGGACCCGCGTACGCCGAGCATCCGCTTCGCGCTCGCCGACTGACCCATGGCTGTCTATCAGGGAGCCCGTCCGCGCACTCTCGTCCTGCCGCGAGGACCCCGGATCGCCGAGGGACCGATGCTTGGCCGACGCCGCGTTCGCAGCGCTCTGCGCGCTGGCCGGCGGACCAACCGGCTGGGTCTCATCCTGGGCGCGATCGTGGTCGCCTTCCTCCTCGCGTTCTTTTCACTGGCCCAGCAGGTCAGTGTGTCGGCGACGGGGCTGGATATCGGCCGGCTCGAACTGGAGAGGCAGCGCCTCGACGACACAGAGGCCGAACTTCGGTCCGATCTCAACCGTCTTGGGCGTGAGCCGGCGGTCCGCAAGATGGCCCTCGATGCCGGCATCGGCCAGTTGACCGAGCCGATCATCCTGCCGGCGCGCTAGACGATCGACCGCCCGATGCTGGGACGTACCGACTCACGAAGCCGCCTCCTCTTCCTGCTGATCGTCTTCATGTTCGGCTCGCTGGTGCTCGTCGCGCGGCTGGCCTACTGGCAAGTGGTCCAGCGCGAGCGGCTGACCAGCGAGGCCGTGGCGCAGACGACGGTCACCGTCGAGACGCCGGCCAAGCGCGGGGACATCTACGACCGGACCGGGACGATCGTGCTGGCCACGACGGTCTTGCGCGAGCGCCTGGTCGCCTCGCCCGCCCAGCTCACCCCCGAGCGGCGACGGGCGACCGTCACCGAAGTCGCGCGCATCCTGGAGCTCGACGAGGCGCAGACCCTCGCCCTTCGCGACAAGTTGGCCGGCGGCACGAAGTACGTCATCGTGGAGCATGGCCTGGATCGCACGGTGGCCGACCGGATCCGGGCCGCCATCAGCGCCAAGCGGGCGTTCGGGCTCAGCCTGGAACCGGAGCCAGAGCGGACCTACCCGCAGGCCGGCGGCGCCCCGGGCTCCAGCCTGGCGGCGCACCTGCTCGGCTTCGTCAATCGTGACGGCGCGGGGCAGTACGGCGTCGAGCAGTCCTACCAGGACCAGCTGAGCGGGGCGCCCCGGATCGTCCGAGCCGACCGCGACGCCAGTGGCCGGGCGGTCCTCGACGGGGCCGAGGTCGCCCAGGCCGGGCTATCGGGCTCGGACGTACGACTGACGATCGACGTCGGGCTCCAGCTGCGGCTGGAGCAGGAGCTCCTGGCGGCGGGCATCGCCGATCGGGCCAAGCGCGTCTCGGCCGTGGTGATGGACCCGTACACAGGCGAGATCTACGCGATGGCGACCTATCCGTCGTACGACGCGAACGACTACAAGACCATCGCCGCGGCCGACCCGTCGCGCTTCATCGACCCGGTCGTGTCCGCTGTCTATGAGCCCGGATCGGTCTTCAAGATGATGACTGCGGCCGCGGCCCTGGAGGCCGCCACGGTCACGCCCTCGGCGCGCATCAAGGACGTCGGGACGCTGCGCCTGGACGGCGGCCGGACGAAGATCGACAACGCCGACCGCAAGGGGATGGGCTGGATGACCTTCCAGGACGGCATCGCCTATTCGCGCAACGTCGTGGCTGCAAAGGTCGCCCTTGGCCTGGGCAAGACGACCCGCGAGTCGTCGGCCATCCTCTACGACATGTGGCTGCGCCTGGGCTACGGCCAGAAGACCGGCATCGACGTGGCCGGGGAGGTCGTCGGCATCGTGCGCGATCCGGGCCTGACGCCGTGGCGCGAGATCGATCTGGCCAACGGTTCCTTCGGGCAGGGCGTGGCGGTCACCCTGATCCAGCTGGCCACGGCCTACGCCGCACTCATGAACGGCGGCACGCTGGTCCAGCCCCATGTCGCCAAGGCGGTCGGCGAGCGTGAGGTCGTCGTATCGCCGCGCGGCCAGGCGGTCAAGAGCCCGATCTCGAAGACGATCGTCAAGCTGATGCAGCGCGTGATCACCGAGGTGCCCTTCTACCGCGACCGGACCCTCGTGCCTGGCTTCGATGTCGGTGGCAAGACGGGCACCGGCCAGATCTGGGACTCGAAGGCGAATCAAGGCCGGGGCGCCTGGAAGGTCAACCAGTTCAACTACTCGTTCGTGGGGTTCATCGGGCGTGAGTTCGGCGTCCCGGACCTCGTCGTCGCGGTCCGGATCGAGGAGGCGAAGCCGACCGTCATCAAGGTCGGCCGGCTCGAGATGCCGGTCATGTCGTTCGAGCTCTTCCGTCGCATCGCCACCAACGCCATCACGACCCTCGACCTGCTCGCCGATCGGCCGAAGTCACCGGCCCTGATCGCGGACCGGTGACTTCGCCCTGTGACAGACTGGGGCTCGTGACCGACGCCGATCCGTCGACCCCGACCGTGGAGCAGCCTGCGGCGATCGCGTTCAGCGCCGAGGACCTGGTCCGACTGACCGGCGGCCGACTGCTCGCCCGGTCCGACCGACCCATCCGCGGTGCCGCGGTCGATTCCCGCCTCGTCCAGCCGGGTGAGCTGTTCGTGGCGCTGCCTGGAGAACACGTGGACGGCCACGCCTTCGTCTCGGAGGCCATCGTCCGCGGGGCAGCGGCGGTCATCGTCACCCGCCCGATGCCCGACCCGACGGCGCTTGGCGACGTGACAGTCGTCCGGGTCGCCGATCCGCTCGCTGCGCTTGGCGCACTGGCAGCCGGCTGGCGGCGACGCTTCGCACCGCTCGTGGTCGGTGTTACCGGCAGCATCGCCAAGACCTCGACGAAAGAAGCGATCGCGGCGGTCCTCGCCAGCCGGTTCACGACCCTGCGGAGCCAGGGCAACCAGAACAACGAGATCGGCCTGCCACTGACGGTTCTGCGGATGCGTTCGGAACATGAGGCAGCGGTCCTCGAGATGGGGATGTACGTGGGTGGCGAGATCGCGGAGCTGGCCCGCATCGCACGACCTCGCGTCGGGGTCGTGACCGCCGTCCAGCCCGTCCACCTCTCGCGCATCGGCTCGCTCGGGGCGATCGAGTCGGCCAAGGGCGAGCTGCTCGAGGCGCTGCCGCCTGAAGGGGCGGCCGTCCTCAACGCCGACGACCCGATCGTGCGCCGGATGGGCTCACGCTCCGTCGCGCGGAGCGTGACCTATGGCTTCGCCGACGATGCCGATGTGAGCGCCGAAGCCGTCGCATCGGCCGGCCTCGAGGGGATGCGTTTCACCCTTCGCGCCGAGGGCATGCGCCGGCCGCTGACCATCCCGACGCTCGGTCGGCTGTCCGTCCACAACGCACTGGCTGGCGCGGCCGTCGGCCGTGTGGCCGGCCTGTCGTTCGATGAGATCGAGGCCGGCCTGTCGACCGGCTGGTCCGCGCCGCATCGAGTCCAGCTCGTGCGCCTTGGCGAGATCACGGTCGTCGATGACAGCTACAACGCCTCGCCCCACTCCATGGTCGCGGCCCTCGACATGCTGGCCGGGTTGCCTGGGCGGCGTGGCGCCGTCCTCGGCGAGATGCTTGAACTGGGCGCTGCCAGTGACGCTGGTCATCGGCTGGTCGGGGAGGCGGCCGCCCGCACGGTCGAGTGGCTGGTCGTGGTCGGTCGTGGCGCGGGTGGCATCGCCGAGGGTGCCGTTGAGGCGGGGATGGACCGGGCACGGGTCGTTCACGTCCCCGACATTGAGACGGCCCTCGAAGCGCTCGGCCCGCGGCTCCGCGACGGCGACGTCGTCCTGGTCAAGGCGTCCCGGGGCATCGCGCTGGATCGCCTGGTGGATGGCCTGCGCCGCGACCTGCAGCGCGGCACTCGACGATGACCGTCGAACTGATCCAGGGTCTTCTGCTGGCGTTCGCGCTCGTCGTCATCCTCATGTCGCCGTACATCCGGCTGCTGCACGCGGTCGGGTTCGGCAAGCGCATCCGCCGGGACGGCCCGGAGAGCCACTTCGTCAAGGAGGGCACGCCAACGATGGGTGGCCTGCTCGTCGTCGGCGTCGTGCTCGGGGTCTACTTCGCCCTCCGCCAGGCGGACCCGTCGACCTTCGCGCCGCTGGCCGCCCTGGCCGTCGTCGGCGCGCTGGGCGCCTTCGACGACTATCTCAATGTCAAGACCGGGGAGGGGATCAGCGCCCGCCAGAAGCTCATCTGGTTGACCGTGGTGGCCTTCGTGGCGGCCTGGCAGATCCAGCAGACGTACGCCATCACGGCCATCGCCGTCCCCTTCGTCGGAGCCGTCCAGATCGATCCGCGCGTGTACGTGGCCTTCGCCGCGTTCGCGATCATCGCCGCCGCCAACGGAGTGAACATCACCGATGGCCTCGACGGCCTGTCCGGTGGGACGGTCGCCATCGCCTTCGTGGCCTACATGCTGATCGCCCTGCTCAACGTGCCCGCCCAGCCGAACCTGGCGCTCCTGTGCGCCCTGATCATCGGAGCGCTCCTGGGCTTCCTCTGGTTCAACGTCCACCCGGCCCAGATCTTCCTCGGCGATTCGGGCGCCCTGTCGCTGGGCGCCACGCTGGCCGTCACGGCACTCATCACCGGCCAGATCCTGGTCCTGCCGTTGATCGGTATCATCTTCGTCGTGGAGACCGGCTCAGTCATCCTGCAGGTGGGTTACTTCAAGCTGACGGGCGGCCGACGGCTCTTTCGGATGAGTCCCATCCACCATCATTTCGAGCTCGGCGGCTGGGACGAGGAGAAGATCACGATCCGCTTCTGGATCGTCGGCATCCTGGCGGCCCTTCTCGGCGTGACGCTCTTCCTGGCCTCACTGGGCCGGCTGCCGTGACGATGATGACCACGCCCGGCCCGCTCGATCTCGACGGATTGCGGCTCGACGATATCCGAGCCGGCATCCTGCGCGACCGACCGGTCACGGTGCTGGGACTCGCTCGCAGCGGCGTGGCCCTCGCCCGCTTTCTGGCCGACGCCGGCGCGGCCGTGACGATCTACGACGGCCGGCCGGCGGCCGAGCTGGCCGATGCGATCGCCGCGCTAGGCGCGCGTGCCGTGACGCTGTCCCTGGGTCCGGAGGTGGATCCCGCCGCGACCTGGGCCGGTGCGGATCTCGTCGCGACCTCGCCATCGATCACGCCGGACTTCCCCACGACCGAGCCGCGCCTGCGGGCGGCCCTCCGAACCCTGGTCGACGCGCGGGCCGCCGGCGATCCCAGGGCACCGGCGCTCGTCTCGGAGGCGGACCTCTTCCTGCGGCTGTGCCCGGCGCCGACGATCGGGGTGACCGGCACGAAGGGCAAGACCACGACGTCCTCGTTGACCGCGGCATTGCTGGCGGCGGCGCCCGGTCACCCGGTCGTGCTGGGCGGGAACATCGGCGTCCCGATCGTCGAGCGCCTCCTGGAGCTCACGCCGGAACACCGGGTCGTCGACGAGCTGTCGGAGCTCCAGCTGCCGACCCTGTCGCGGGGCACGACCGTGGCGGTCTATACGAACGTCACCTCCGACCACCTCGATCGGCATGGGTCGCTGGAGGGCTACCGGCGGGTCAAGCGCCGGCTGGCCGAGATGGTCGACCCCGATGGCGCCCTCGTCCTCAACGCGGAGGACCCGGTCGTCGCAAGCTACGCGGGCCTGGGCCGCGCGCATGCCATCCTCTATCGCCGGGAACGACCCATGGCCGGTGGTCTGGGCGTGGTCGACGGCTGGATCGTCGCGGCAGGGGTGACACGCCTGCCGCTGGCCGGCGGCGGGGCCGCAGCGACGGGTCCAGGCGGTCGGATCATGCCGATCGGCGAGCTCGCCATCCCGGGTGCCCACAACATCTCCAACGCGCTGGCGGCGATCGGTGTCGCCCTCGCCTTCGGGATCGCGCCCGATGCCATCCGGGAAGCCGCGGCGGCGTTCAACGGCGTCGAGCACCGTCTGGAGCCGGTCGCCCTCATCGACAACGTCCGCTTCATCAACGACTCCCAGGGTACGCAGCCGGATGCCGTGGTGGCTGCGTTGCGCGCGTTCGACGGGCCGATCGTGCTCATCGCCGGTGGTCGCGACAAGGGGATCGACCTTGCGGCTCTGGCCCCGGTCGTCGCGGAGCGGGCCGTCGCCGCCGTCCTCATCGGCGAGAGTGGGCCCGCGCTCGAGGCGAGCTTCCGCTCAGCGGGCCTCGCCCACACGGAACGGGCGGGTGACCTCGATGAGGCGGTCCGACGGGCCGATGCGATCGCCCGCGACGCTCTCGCGGCCCTCGGCCCGGGTCGCGGGCCAGCGACCGTATTGCTCAGTCCGGCCGCCGCCAGCTTCGACATGTTCGTTGACTACGCTGCTCGCGGACGGGCGTTCAAGACAGCCGTGGCGGCCCTCGCCGCGGCTCGGACCGGAGGACGCGACCGATGAACCTGGCGCTACCGATCCCGCGCCTGGAGCGGGCCCGTCGCGATCGCGCCGCGACACCCGGCGAGCCACATGAGACGAACCGGACGCCGGTCAAGAGCCGGGCTGGTGCGGTCCGGCGGGAGCGCCATCAGGCTGACTTCGTGATTCTCGTCGTGGTCGTGGCGTTGGCCGCGATCGGCATCCTGATGGTCTACTCGTCCTCGGCCATGAAGGGCTACCTGTCACAGGATGCCGACACCTTCGCCACCGTCGGGCCGCAGATCCAGTGGGCGATCCTGGGGCTCATCGCGATGGCGCTCATGATGCGGGTCGACTATCGGTATCTGCGCCTTGTTTCGCTGCCGCTCTACCTCATCGCGATCGTCCTGCTGGTGCTCGTGTTCGTGCCCCAGTTCAATATCGTGGTCGGTGGGTCCGCGCGCTGGCTCAAACTCGGCTCGCTGCCGGCCATCCACCCCGCGGAGATCGCCAAGCTGGCCCTCGTCGTCTACCTCGCGCACTGGTTCGCCAAGCGCGGTAGCCGGGTCCACGGCTTCTGGGCGGGCACGGTCCCGTTCCTGGTCATCATCGCGCCGGTCATCGCACTGGTCTTCAAGGAGCCGGACCTTGGGACGACGAGCGTCATCACCGTGACCGCGTTCACCATGTTCTTCGTCGCCGGGGCCAACCTCATCCACCTGGGAGTCATGTTCTCTGGTGTGCTGATGGCGATGCTTACCGTAGGCCTGCGGGGTTACCAGATCGATCGGATCCGGGTCTGGCAGAACCCCTGGCTGGACCGACTGGGTGACGGCTTCCACACGATCCAGGGCCTGCTGGCACTGGGCGTCGGTGGCCTGTTCGGGACCGGCCTCGGCGAGAGCAAGGTGTTCGTCCCGAACGCATTCAACGACTTCATCTTCGCGGAGGTCGGCCAGGAGTTGGGTATGATCGGCGCGGTCGTCGTCATCGCGCTCTTCCTCATCCTGGCCTACTCTGGCGTGCGCGTCGCGCTCGCCGCCCCCGACACATTCGGGGCCCTGCTGGCCGCCGGCATCACCGTCTGGCTCTGCCTCCAGGCGTTCATCAACATCGGGGTGGTGGTCGCCCTGTTGCCCATCACCGGGATCACGCTGCCGTTCATCAGTGCCGGCGGGTCATCGCTCATCATCAGCTTCGCGGCGGTCGGGATCCTGCTCTCGATCTCACGCGAAACCGTGGAAAAGGGGACGTGGAACGACGATGCGACTGCTGATCGCGGCCGGAGGGACGGGCGGACACATCTACCCGGCTCTCGCCGTCGCTCGATCACTCCGCGCGCATCCTGACGCGCCGGAGCTGCGCTGGCTGGGCGGTCATCGGGGCCTCGAGGCGACCCTCGTCCCGGCGGCCGGGATCCCCCTGCGCCGGCTGGCCGCCCGCTCGCTCCGGACCACGGAGGCGGGCGTCCATGCCGTGCTCGACCCCCTCAGGCTGGCCGTTTCCGTCCCGCAGGCGGCAGCGGTCCTCCTTCGCGAACGGCCAGCGGCCATCTTCACGACCGGCGGCTACGTCGCAGTGCCGGTCGTCCTGGCCGCCGCGCCGTTGGACATCCCCGTCGTCATGTGGGACGGCAACGTCATCCCCGGCCGCGCCGTGCGTGCCACCGCGCGGTTCGCGGACGTCCTGGCCGTCTGCTTCGAGGCGACCTGCCAGAGCCTGGCGAGCGCGGCTCCCGGCCGGCCGTGCTTCGTGACCGGGACGCCGATCCGTGACGTGGCGGCCCTGGATCGTGAGGCGGCCCGGGTGCGCCTGGGCATCGCCCCGGGCGAGCGGGTCCTGCTCATCTTTGGCGGGTCCCAGGCGGTCCGCCGCTTCAATGCGGCTGTCAGCGGCGCCCTGCCGCGCCTGGTGGAGCGGGTGACGGTCATCCATGTCACCGGCGACGACGGTTACGCCCAGGCGCTCGCCGATCGTGCGGCGCTCCCGGTGGCCGGTCAGGGACGCTACCGGCCACACCCGTTCCTGCGCGAGGAGATGCTGTCGTCCCTGGCCGCCGCGGACCTTGTCGTGGGTCGGGCTGGCTCGTCCACCCTGGCCGAAGTGGCCGCCCTGGGCCTACCGATGGTCGTCGTTCCGTACCCGCACGCGGCCGGCCACCAGCGGGCCAACGCTGCCGCCCTGGTGGAGGCCGGCGCGGCGCGGCTGGTGGAGGACGAGGCGTTCGATGCCGACGCGCTCCTCGAGGCGGCCCGCCTGCTCGAAGATCCCGCGGCCCACGTCGCGATGTCGGCGGCCGCGCGGGCGCTGGGCCGGCCCGGTGCCGCGAACGCTGTTGCGGCGCTCGTCATGGCGACGGCCCTGCGCGACCGGCTACCGGCCGCGCCCGAGCTCGAGCGCATCGCGCGTGGCGGGGCGGCATGAGCGCGGCCTTCGATGCGATCGCGACCGGTACGGACATCCAGCGCCGGATCGGCGTCAAGACCTCGCGGGATGAGCCACTCGCCCGGTTCACGACGATGCGGGTCGGTGGTCCGGCAGATCTCTTCGCGACGGTCCATAACGCCCATGAGCTGAGGGGCCTGGTCCGATTCGTGCGGACACGCGGGCTGCCGCATCTCATCCTCGGTCGCGGCAGTGATGTCGTCATCGCCGATGCCGGGGTGCGCGGCCTGGTCATCCAGGTCCGGGCGGAGGGATCGCGCGTCACGGACGACCGGTACACGGCGGAGGCTGGCGTACAGATGGCTCGGGCGGCGACGGAGACCCAGCGCGCCGGTCTCACCGGGCTCGAATTCGGTCTGGCCATCCCCGGGACCGTGGGCGGCGCAGTCTGGGCCAACGCCGGTGCGCATGATGCCGATGTCGCCGGGGTGCTCGAGTCGGCACGCGTCCTGGACGCGCTGGGGAACGAGGCGATCGTGCCGACCGCCGACCTTGGCCTGGGGTATCGCGACAGCCGGTTCAAGCACGGCGCCCCGGGCGTGGACGCCCCGGGCGTGGACGCCCCGCGCGACCTCATCGTCGAGGCGACCTTTCGGCTCAGTACGGCCGATCCTGACACGATCAAGGGGCGGCTCGACGAGATCCGTCGCTGGCGCCAGGCCCACCAGCCGCTGGGCCTGGCGTCAGCCGGGAGCGTCTTCCGCAACCCGTCCGGCGACTCCGCCGGACGGCTCATCGACGAGGCCGGCCTCAAGGGGACACGCATAGGTGGCGCGGCCGTGTCCGAGAAGCACGCGAACTTCATCGTCAACGACCAGAAGGGGAGTGCCTCCGACGTCCGCCGGCTGGCCGAGCAGGTGCGGGCGGCGGTCCTCGCGCGACACGGCATCGCCCTCGAGTTCGAGATCGAGTTCGTCGGTGACTGGTCGGGCTGGGAGACCGCCGGATGATCGCCCCGCTGCCGCCAGTCGTCGTCCTGCTGGGCGGTCCATCCGCAGAACACGACGTGTCGATCGTCTCCGGGACCGCCATCGCGGACGGACTCCGCTCTCTCGACTATCCGGTCCAGCAGGTCCTGATCGATCTCGACGGCGCGTGGTGGTGGCTGCCGGCCGATCACCGGCACGATGGCCGTCAGCCGGCCGCCTACGACGATCCTGCCGCTCTCGGCGCAGCAGGTCCGTTCGAGGTCGGCGTGGCGATCGACCGGCTGGCGGCCGCCCGGCCCGCTCCGGTGGTGGCCATCGCCCTGCATGGCCCGTTCGGGGAGGACGGCACGGTCCAGGCGTTGCTCGACGCGGCCGGCCTCGCATATACCGGGTCGGGGGTCGCCGCGTCGGCCATCGGGATGGACAAGACATTATTCAAACGGCTGAGCCGTGGGATCGGCCTGCCGGTCGCCGACTGGCGTGAAGTCCGGGCGGAGACCTGGACGCGGGACCCGGACGCGGTCCGGCGGGAGTTGGAGGCCTTCGCGGGCGGCGCGTCGGATCGGCGCCTGATGGTCAAACCGGCCCGGCTCGGCAGTTCCGTGGGGATGACCCTGGTCCACGATCCGTCGGAGCTGGACGCCGCGCTGGAGGTGGCCTTCCGGCACGATCGGCTCGTGCTGGCCGAGACCTACCTGCCGGGTGCTCGCGATCTGGAAATCGCGGTCATCGGCAACGACCCGGCCCACCTCGAGCTGTACGGGCCGGGCGAGATCATCTCCGGCCACGAGTTCTACGACTACGCTGCCAAGTACACGCCCGGCTTGTCCGAGACATCGACCCGGGCCGAGGTCTCGGACCGCCAGCGTTCGATGCTGCACAAGATCGCTCGAGACGCGTATCGGGCGATCGGCGCCGAAGGATTCGCTCGGCTGGACTTCCTGGTCACCCCCGACGGATCGATCTACCTGTCCGAGATCAACACGATCCCGGGCTTCACGCCGATCAGCCTCTTCCCGACGCTGCCGCAGGAAGGCGGGTATGCCTTCTCCGGGGTGTGTGTACGGATCGTGGAACTCGCGCTGGAGCGTCATGCCGCCCGCGCCAGCCGGCGCCTGACCCCCGAGGACCTGCCCAGATGATTGGTCGTCCGGTCGCCCGTCGGGGGCGTCCGCCGGTACCGACCCGACGGATCCGCGCTGTCCGGCGGGCCACAGCGGGCCTGTCGGCCGTCCGTGCCGGGGCAGCCCTGGCCATGCTCGCCTCGGCGACCGCGATCTACGGGGTCTCCGTCTCGTCCGCGTTCGACTACACGCAGCTCCTGGTCGCTGGCACGCGCTATACGGATCAGGCGGCCGTGGAGGCGGCGATCTCGGACGTCCGGGGCCAGAACCTGTTCGGCCTTGCCACCCGCCCGCTCCAGGCATCGCTGGAGAGGCTCCTGACGGTCGCCGGCGCCCGGGTCGATGTCCGACTGCCGGGCACGCTCGCGGTCACCCTGGACGAGCGCGTTCCCGTCCTGATCTGGCAGGTCGGCGCACGGCGCTACCTCGCCGATGCCGGCGGTACCCTGTTCGCCAAACTGTCCGACAAGACGCTTGCCGAGGCCGATGGACTGCCGGTCGTGGACGATGCACGGGCCGCATCCGCCGGGCTGTCGATCGGGTTGCTCATCGATCCGATCGACGTGGACGCTGC
>JBCLDE010000007.1:0-51517 GCA_038915165.1 Candidatus Limnocylindrales bacterium | reverse complement strand
TAGCGTCCGCGGGGGTCCGTTGACGGTGTATTTGCGCACGAACCGGCCATTTGTTCGGGCCGAGAATCCGGGGCCGTGCGCCCCTATTGGTACCATCGTTGGTACCACGATGGCCCCGGTCGCTCGCCGCAACCTCTTGGCCCGTTGCCGTGGGATCGCGGGCGGACATCCAACGTCCCCCGGAGTCCGGAGTCATTCGACCGAGAACAGCGTCCACGCTCGGAGCTCATAAAGGTTGTACCCGAAGCCGTGCCCGGTCTCGACTGACACGTCCTCAATTACCAACATTACCAACCACGCGTACCGACCAGGAGACACGTCGAGACGACCGAGATACCCGCGTGGCTGCTCGAATTCGCCGTACCAACTTCCAGTAGTCAGGCCTTTGGGTCCGGCCCGGTAGAAGAAGTCGTTCCTCCATTCGATGTCGCCATCGTTGAGCCGAGCTTCGACTGAGGCGCTGAGCGGGCCGGCGACCTCGAGCTGGTAGTCCTTCGACATATCGCGCCAGTCAAGCTCGATATCGACCGAACCGGCCACCAGATGAGCAGGTTCGACGGAGACCGAGGCGAGACCAATAACCGTGACGATCTGCGCCTGATCCGCTGGCTCCGAGGGCCGGGCACGCTCTTCGGGTGCGCTTCCAGCGATGCTCGCAGCGATCATGAGCGCAACCAGCGCGAAGAAGGCGACTCCGGCGACGGCGAAGACCCTCTTTACGGATGGCAGCTTCGGGGAGCCTGAGCGGTCTCCCTTTCCCTCACCCCGTCGTGCACCGACCACATACGCGGGAAGCACGAGTAGGACCACGACCACGGCCAACGCGATGCCCGCAACCGGGAAGAAGAGGATCAGATCCGACCCCTCGACGGCGGAGTCGAGCGCGCCCCCGACGATGACACCTGCCCCAACCCCGAGCATCGCCCACCCGGTACGGAAGATCGCCCCCAAAGCCAGGCCGAGGACCACGTGCCAGACCACGAGTGCCGCGAGGAGGAACGGCACCACGGCGCCGGCCATAAGTGCGCCCACCATACCGTCGCCGAGGAAGCCGCTCAACAGGATCGAGCTCAGGCGGGTAACGCCAAGTTCGGCGATGGCGGCCACGACGAATGCGACGACGGCCGATCGTGGCCCGAACCTGCGTGGCGGGGGACCCTGATCGCTGGGGTGGGTCACGGCCCGATGACCCGCGGCTGCGTCATCCGGGGGCGATAAGGGGCGATGAAGCTGCGTATCACTCACATCCGCCCCGCCTCTGGATGAGCTGGACTTGGGTGCCATGGACCTTGCTCAACTTCTGCTCGGTCATCGTGATCCATCTGACGCGCTGGTGATAGGAGCGTAACATCCGAGAAACCGCCGAGCTCGAAACGCTTGGTCCCCGCGGCGTGGGCGCGTCCAGTCCTCCAGGCTTCCCAGTAGGGTCCGCTGGGGTCTACTGGCGGCCGACCCACGCACGAACCGGCCATATGTTCGAGTCGAGCATCCGGGGCCGTGCGCCTCTATTGCTACCAGCGTTGGTATCAGGCGGTCATAGACGGCCCCGGCCAGAGGGGGGATTCCGACGGGGGCCGAGGTGTAGGCGAAGTCAGGCTGGCAGGCTCCCCGCGAGTCGCAACGGGTCGCCGATCCCGAGTCTCGTTGCTAGAGATCCTCACGCGCCCTAGCGCGGTAGGCCGCGAACGTCGCAACGGGTCGCCGATCCCGAGCCTCAGTGCTAGGGGGTCGCCCTGTACCAGCGGGTCCCGTCGCCGTTGGTGTCCCGGCGATGCTCGACGACGGCACGACCGCGGTCCGTGATGGTGCAGCGGTCGGCGGTCGTGCCGAACTCCTCCGCCCACTGGCGAGCCTCGCGGATCGTGGCGAACGATGCGGCCGGACCCTCGGCCCATGAGCTGCGGATAGGCTGGCGGTGTAGCGGTCCGGGTCGGGCAGACGCATCCGCCGACAGGCGGTAGTGCATCAGTTTGAATCGTCGGAATCGTAAGGCGCGGGTTCCTCGGCAGCCTGGGCAAACAGCTCCATCCGCTCAGGCTCGGCAACTCGCGCCCGCTGTGCCCGGCGGTGCGTGACGTTGGCTCCGGTGACATGCGGGTAGTCGATCGCCTTCCCGTCAAGCAACTCGCCAACGGTGCGCAGTTGGATGCGCGGGTGCTTGCCCCACGGCGACGTGTAGAACCCAGCTTCGGCCGCTTCCGCACGCATGCCCGACGTTGGTTCCTCGAACGAGATCAGGACGCCGATCTCGGCCTTCTCACGCGTCAACACGCCGGACAGGTCGCGGACGAACGCGGGGACTAGGTGACCAGCTTTGACGCTGAACACAATCTGGCGCGTCTCACCATCGCCTTGGTGGAAGAACAGACGGCCGTCGATGCCCTTGTCGCCGCCCCTCTTGTCGCTGCCAGCCACGCGCGCTCCGACCAACCCGAGCGCCCACGCTTGGAACTGGAACGGGTCCTCCTTCGCGAGAACGCGCGCGTCATCAACCGTGGTCGGCTCGCCGATGGTCCGATAGGTGCCCGCGATGTCGGGGTACCTGCCGACCAAGCGGTGCTTGATGAGCCCGATGGACAGGTGGGTTATGTCGATGCCGATCCACCGGCGACCGAGATCTTGGGCGGCGTCAATTGCCGTCCCGCACCCGCAGAACGGGTCTAGCACGACATCGTCCGGGTTGGACGAGGCCTGGATGATGCGCTCCAGGAGCCTGAGCGGCTTCTGGGTCGGATATCCGAGCCGCTCGCGCGCCTGCATGTTGATGGGCGGGATGTCCTCCCAGATGTCGCCCACCGCGCGGCCCTTGGAGTCCTCCTCCAGCCGAATGAGACGCGGCCACCCACCCTCCTTCGGGAAGTAGATCCGGCCCTGGGTGTCCAGCCCGTCCAGACTTTCGACGGTGGTCATCCAGTGACGCCCGATGGCCGTTACATCAAAGCCCCGCCAAACAGCGCCGCTGCGTCCGTTGCGTACGCCGGGAGCCGTCAGTTCGCCGTGCGTGTAAGCGCGCCCCTGAGCGTCCTTTTGGCTGTAGTGGCGCTTTCGGTGCTCGTCGCCAAGCGGCGTGTATGGGCGGTTCCACGTCTGCTCACCCCGCTTCTTCGCGTACATCAGCAGGGTGTCGTGAACGGGCCCCCAACGGTTAGCCGACGAATGCGTGCCGGTGCGCTTCCAGATGACTTCGCTGAGGAACTGTTCAGGGCCGAACACGGCGTCAAGGAGGAGCTTCAGGTAGTGGCTCGCCGTCGGGTCGCAATGGAGATAGAGCGAGCCGGTCGGCTTCAGGACCCGGTGCAGCTCTACCAGGCGCAGCGACATCCGGGCCAAGTAGGCCATCATGTCCGAGCCGCCGAGCGTCGTGTAGAAGGCCCGCATGGCGTCGGCCACGCGCCCGCCGGCTTCCACGATCTCCTCGTAGTCGGCCCGCGCGTCCGTGTCCCACGTCCATGTGTCCGTGAACGCCTGGACCTGCGCGGCGGCCTTCTCGCCGTGCTCAGAGAACAGGACGTTGTAGTCGGCATTCGAGTTGAACGGCGGGTCGAGGTAGACGAGGTCGACCGTCTCGTCCTTGACATGGCGGCGCAGCACGTCGAGGTTGTCGCCGTAGTAGAGGACGTTCCCCTCAGTCACGACCCGAGGGTAGCAGCCTGTCAGTCGAGCAGCGCGGCGATCTCTTCGCACGTCCAGATGTGATCGGCGAGGCCAGCCGCCATCGCCGGGGTCCGAGGGTACGGGCTGGATTCAAACTGATGCACTACCCAGGCTCCACTCGATCGCTTCCCGGCCCTCTCCGTCGCCCCACGGATGCCCCGAGACGGCCGGGACGGGGTGGAGTGGCACCCGTTTGCCAGTGCGCGACATGGAACGGCCCCGCTGCCGTCATTTTGAACGGGGCCGGGGTGCCAACTGTCACGGGCTACGCAAAGGCGCGCCCCAGAGCGGCCTTGTCCGAGGCGCACAACGCGCACCGGACGCGCGGTCGGCCGCGCTGGTATGGCGGCAAGAGGGCGCCGCAGGGTCGACAGGTCATCGCTCTTTCTCGCGGCTAGGGGTGTCAGGGTGTTGGCAGATTGCCGGTCGGGAAGATTGCGCACGCCCCCGGTCCCCGAGCCCGCTGGGCTTGCTTCCTTCGGCTTGGCGGGTAGTGGATCGGCCCAGGAACGACGGAGAGCCGCGGACCATTCGCCGATTTGCCTCGGGTATGGCCTTCGGGTGCCACTCCGACACATCGAGCCCGTAGCGTGGCTTGCGGACGGGCTCAGGGCTACTGCCGATAATACTACTTATGTCCGTTATCTGGACGTTCGATCATTTGGATTTACCATCAGGGGTAAGGGGGGTCGACGCTTTGTAGGTGTACGAGCCGGAGGCAGTGGGTACTGTCAGATTTGCTTGACCGACGATTGTATACGCCGCTCCCCCCTCGGCCCCGGCAGCCGCGCCTCGTCCCGCCGGGTGTCCGGCACGAGCGGCATCGGGCCACCATCGAAGCCTCGGCGCGAGCGGGTCGGCGGTGCGTTCCGTCTCGCGCTGCGCCTTCCATGAGGCCAGCGGGCGCGGGCGCGGTAGTGGTGGATGCGTTGCCATGTCCTGACCGCAGCCGCACACGTCGTCGTCCAGGTCGGCCACCGGCTCGCGGGGCGGTCACGACGTCGCCGCCACCGCTGCACGACCGCTGCACGGCATGACCCGAAACGTCGCCGGCGGCGGGGTCTGGCCGACCCGGCCCGCGGCGGACGGACTCGCTCGCCACCGCTGCGCCCACCGCTGCGCCAACCGCTGAATCACCTATAGGGTTTGTGCAACGGTGCAGCGGTGCGTCCGGGTGTACGTCTGCGCCCTTCGGGGCGGCGCAGCCGGCCACATATACACCGTTGCACGCGGCCGTCGTGCAGCGGTGTGCAGCGGTGCAGCGGTCAGCCATCGGAGTCCCGCATGGGCGGAGTCCAGGCAGCCGGCACGGACCAGTATCGCCAGCCCCAGCCGCGCCCCTCATGGACCCATTCGGCGCGTAGCCGGCCGACGTTCAGGAGCTGTTCGGCTCGCTTTCGCGGGTCCTTGTGCCAGAGTCCGTTCAGGTCGTTCCGGGTCAGGCCGTGACCATCGGCCGGGATGCCGACGAGGTCGGCCTCGATCTCTTCCAGGTGGGACTCGGCCCGGTCGCCGAGCGCGTAGGTCTGGGTCAGCCGATCGAACGTCAGGAGGAAGCGCTGGGGCATGATGACCCGGCCTTGGATGTCAAGCCAGCGGTCGTCGCTATGAGCGTCGACCCGTGACAGCTCGACGGCAATGTCAACGGTCGCCAGGATCGCCCCGGACCCGCGGATGGCCTCGCCGTTGTCGCCTCCGCTCTTGCGGGCGTGGTGGATGAGGGCGAGGGCCAGCTCGGTCGACTGCGCGAGCGCCGTTACCGAGGCGACGGCCTTTGTCGCCTCGCCTGCATCGTTCTCATTCTCGATTCCCGCCCAGATGGCCAGGGTGTCGACGAACACGAGTCCACCCGGACGCGCCGCGCCCCATGCGCCGATCGCGTCGAGTACCTGGGCGAAGGTCAGGCCAGCCGCGGCTCGGCGATCGAGGATGTCGAGCCGGTGCAGCCCGTTCGTCTTGTAGACGACGGCCACGCCGCCTTCCTCGGTCACGAGCAGGACCGGCCCGACCGTGACCGGCCACGCGCCGAGGAACGGCTCGCCCGTCTCGCAGCATCGCTGGAGCTGGGCGGCCAGGGTGGACTTGCCCGCCTTCGGTGGCCCGGCGATCAGGGTCACGCCGCCGCTGTAGGCGATCAGGTGACAGCGCCAAGGAATCTCCGTCGGGACGTTCGCCCGGTAGGCGTCGATCCCGACGATGAGGTCAGGCTCCGGCTCAGGCTCAGGCCGACCGAAGCCGCGTATCTCGCGGGCGCCTTCGATCAGGGCGCGCCGCTCGTCGGGGTCGGGGTCGGCCAGGTCCCAGCCCTTCGGCGCATCGTCCGGCGGGCCGATCAGGCGACAGCGGGCCAGCCCGGCTCGCTCCAGGGCGGCGGCGATGCGGCCCATATGGTCCCGCCCCGGCTCGTCATTGTCGGGCGACAGTGTGACCGCGTAGCGGGCCAGGCTGGCCACCACGGCCGGCCCAGGGGTCGCGGACGCGCCGCAGACGGTCCCGACCGCCCATGCGCCCGTCTCCGCCACGGCATCAGCCGCTTTCTCGCCCTCGGTGACGACTACCTCGGCGCCTGCCGGCGGTAGCGCGCCTCCGGCCAGGTAGACGAGGTCGACGAGCGCGTGACCGCCGAGCCCCGGCGTTCCGTCGTCGGCCTGCCAGGTCACGGCCTTGGAGCCGTCCGGCCGATCGTGGCGGACGTGCCAGGGGCCAGGCTCGGCCCGCTGGGCGTCCCAGGAACGCCAGCGGAGCGCCGGCGACGGCTGCCAGGACGGGTCGACGCCGTTCGTGGGTCGCTTCGCAGTCGTCCAGGTCGGCGCATCGTCACGGTCGGCCCATGCCGGCCCGGTCATGCCTCAGCCGCCCGCGCGATGTAGTCGGAGATCGACGCGGCAGGAATCAGCCTGCGCCGGCCCGCGCGACACGAGCGAAGCCGCCCAGCCCCGATCTCGGCGTAGAGCAGGCTCCGGCCGAGCCCCAGCGCGGACGCGGCCTCGTCTACGCTCAGGAGCCGATCGGGCGCGCTCGCGACGGTTGCGGCCTCCGATCGGACTTCGGCCCGGATGGCCTCGGCCAGCTCGACGAGGGCGAGGGCCAGACGGTCGGTCATCGGACCGCTTTCTGGCGTATGGCCGCGGCCTCGTCGCCCTTCAGCTCAGCCCGCCGTAATCCCTCGACGATGAGCGCGGCGGCTTGGGCCTTCGGCTCGCGGAACTCGCGACGGGCCAGCGCGACCAGGCGGCCGAGCACGTCGTCGTCGATCGGGACGTAGAGCGTTCGCATGGTCTGACGCTACCGAGCGCCAGGTCTGCCGCGCAAGCCTGCCAGGTCTGCCGTTCTAGTCTGCCAGGTCTGCCGTTCTCAGGGCGTCTTACCGAGTATCCGCCGGATCGTCGACGGCGAGGTAGGCGAGAACTCACGGGCGAGCGTCTCGTAGCCGTAGTGGCGCGCCCCGGCCGCGCGCAGCTCGGCCTGCTTTGCCACTACGGCCTCGCGCGTCGGTAGCGGGATGGGCGCTGCTTCGGGGCGTTCCGAGATGACGGGCTCCGCAGGCTCGCCGCGGATCGTCGCCAGGAGCGCCAGGACCCGGCGTCGGCCGTGGAGGGTCGACCATTCGATGCGCTCGCCGGAACGGGTCGACTCGGAGTACTGGTGGTGCGAGTCGTGTACCACCACCTGGTCAAAGTCGTCGGCGATCTCGTCGTCGCTGTAGCCGAGTTCGATCAGGTACTCGATGATGGCTTCCCAGCTGGTGAGGTACCTCCCCAGCGTCTTGTCGCTCACAGCTCGCCCGCCATCGCCCGCTTGCGGCACCCGCTCGGCCTCCCTCCGGGCGCGAGCGTAGGGGTTCCAGGGTGCGCCGGAGAGGTCCCGGCCGAACGGCGCCTTGTCCTCATCCTTTTCGCCGCTCACAGCTCGCCTCCCAGCGCACGGTCCATCGCGTCGGCGGCGTCGGTTAGCAGCTCCGGGACGATCGCCGCGTACGCACTCGCCGTGATCGCGATACCGGAGTGGCCCAGCCATTCGGAGATGACGGCCAGCGGGACGCCGGCGGCGAGTAGCGTCGTCGCCGCGGAATGCCGGAGATCATGGAACCGGATGCGCGGGACGCCGGTCCGGGCGCAGTCGCGGGCGAACCGATGGGAGACGAACTCGGGCAGGACGGGCCGGCCTACCGTGTCCGTGAATACCAGCCCGTCGCGGTCCTGCCAGGCCGCGCCGGCGGCGTTGCGGGCGAACCGTTGCCGGGTCCGGGCCGTCTCGATCGCCTGACGGGCGCGGGCCGGGAGCGGGATCGTCCGCCGGGACCGCGCGCTCTTGACCTCGCCGAGCCCCCAGGCATTGCCCTTCACCCGGCCCATCGAGCGCCGGACGGTCAGCCGGCCGTCGGCCACGTCGGGCCATGTCAGGCCGAGCAGCTCACCACGGCGCAGCCCGGTCGTCGCGGCCAGGGCGTACAGCGGGCCGAGGTCCTCGTCGGCGGTCGCGGTGAGCAGGCGCCCGAGGTCGCGGGCGGATAGGTAGGTGATCGGCCGATGCTCGACATGGGGCGGAGCGGCGTCCGCGGCGACGTTGCGACCGACCAGCCCGGCCCGCTGCGCGTCGGACAGCGCCCGGCGCAGGATCGCCCGGACGTGACGGGCGGTCACGGGCGAGACGGGACGCCGTGCCCGCTTGTCGCCGGACACAACGGGCCGGCCGTCCCGGACGAACGCGGCCAGGGCCGTTTCCACGTCTACGGCGGTCAGGCGGGCCAGCGGTCGCCGGCCGAGGGCCGGGATCAGGTAGACCCGGACGTAGCTCTCAGCGGTCAGCCAGGTCGACGGGCGGACGCGAACGCGGTGCCGCTCGATCCAGCCGGAGAGGTAGTCGCCCACCGTGACGGCCTGACCGGATGGGGTGAGCAGCCCGAGCCGTAACTCGCGGCGGAGATCGTCGAGCCTGCCGCGGGCCTCGTCGGAGGTCCGGCCGGAGACGGTGCGCTTGTGGCGGGTGCCGTCCGGGTCCGTCCAGGTGATCGCGCCGCGGTGGCCATCGCGGAACGGGTAGACGGTCCCCTCGCCGGGTGATCGCCGACGCTCGCTCTTGGCCTTGCGTTCGGTAGACTTGACCATCGCGGGTGTCCTCCTAACTAGGACTTCCGTGAGGCGCCTCGCTCGTTAGCTCGGGCGGGGCGCCGCTTTCTGTCCGCCAGTGTACACCGTTGTCCGGGTCCTGTTGGTACCGCTGTTGGTATCAGCTTCGGCGCACTCCACGCTCAGAGTGCCGTTTCACTAGGGATTTATGGTCGGGGCGGCCGGATTTGAACCGACGACCACCAGTCCCCCAGACTGGTGCGCTACCAGACTGCGCCACGCCCCGCCAGACCGGCAGTCTAGCACCGGCGCGAGTGGTGCCCCTGACGCCGTCACAGGCGCGGGCGCTACCAGTTGCCGAGTTCGGTCCATCCTGGGCCCGTCGTGTCCGGTCGCCCCCACGGATCCTGCCAACGGTCCACGTCATGCACCTTGGACGGGCCGACAGAGCCATCCGGGGTGAACCTGGGCGTCGGTCCGGTGCTCCAGGCGCGATACCACGCTCGGCACGGATCCGGTGCTGGCGCCGAACGGCAGCACGGGCCGGCGAATGCCGCGGCGAGCGACCTGAGGACCACCTCATGGACGGATGGCGATCGTCAGGGCCCGCTCAGTCAGCCGGCCCCACCCCGAGCCGTTCCACCCAGCGTTCGTAGTCGGCCAGCTCGTCCTTGGACTCCCGGGCAAGCAGATCGATGAGGCAACGCTGGACGCTCTTGCCTTCGAACAGGGCGCGGTAGACCTCCTGGGCGATCGGCATCTCGACACCGAGGCGGCCTGCGAGGGCCAGGGCGGCCTCCACGGTGTACGCACCTTCGGCCGTGCCCGGCAGGGTCGCTTCGATCTCCGCCCACGTACGGCCGCGAGCGAGCTCCTCGCCAAGCCGGTGGTTCCGCGACAGGGTGGAACCGCACGTGGCGATGAGGTCCCCCACCCCGGCCAGACCGGCGAATGTCAGTGGATTGGCGCCGGCGGCGATGCCCACCCGGGTCATCTCGGCCAGGCCGCGGGTCAGCAGGCCGGCTTTGCCGTTGTCCCCGAAGCCAAGTGCGTCTGCGGCACCGGCTGCGATGGCCACGATGTTCTTGAGCGCACCGCAGAGCTCGACGCCCAGGATGTCGCGGTTCACGTAGAGCCGAAACCGGCGCCGACTGAGCCGAGCGACGATGCGCCCGGCAAGATCAGGGTCGCTGGCGGCAACGACGGCGGACGCTGGCAGTCCTCGGGCGATCTCCATCGCCAGGTTCGGTCCGGACAGGGCGGCGATGCGGGCCGCCGGGAGCCCTCCGGCTTCGGCAATGACCTCGCTCATCCGCGACAGGCTGTCTGGTTCCAGGCCCTTGACGACGGACAGTATGTCGGCGGACGGCGCCAGGTGGGGCGCGACGAGTTCCACCGTCGCCCGCAGGTGCCGGGATGGGACGGCGAAGACCACGAGATCGACGGCGCCCTTGAGCGTTGCCGGATCGGCCGTGGCGATGACGTTCTCAGGCAGGTCCACCCCGGGCAGTCGGCGCTCGTTCCGGCGGCTGGCCGTGATCGCCTCGGCGACTTCAGGACGATGACATAGCAGGCTGACCGATTCCGCGCCGGCGATGAGTCCGGCCAGTGTCGTTCCCCATGCGCCCGCGCCGACCACGGCGGTGCGCGGGGCGGGCATCAGCTGGGTTTGCGCGCCAGCACGGACGCCGCTTTGCGGCGCCGGCCATTGGCCGAACCGACCGGCGCGCTCCGAAGCTTCTTGCGGCGCGGCAGCTTGACCGACGTCCGGTCGCGGAAGACGAGCCGGATGGGCGTACCGTCGAAGCCGAACTGGTCGCGGAGTCGGTTCTCGAGGTAACGCCGGTAGCTGAAGTGGACCGCCGACGCATCGGAGGCGAAGAAGACGAATGTCGGGGGCGCGACCGCAGCCTGCGTCCCGTAGAAGATCTTCGGTCGGTGGCCGCGGACCGGTGGCGGCGGGGTCCGCTCTGTCGCCGCGATGAGGACCCGGTTCAACTCGCCGGTCGAGATCCGCTTGCGCCGCTCACCCCAGATATCGATGGCCTCCTCGAGGACCTTGCCGACGCGCTGCCCGGTCTTCGCGCTGATCGCGACGATCGGGGCGAAGTCGAGGAACGGGACCTCATTGCGGATCCATTCGACATACTGGTCGAACGTCCGATCCGTCTTGTCCTCCACCAGGTCCCACTTGTTGACGGCGATGACGAGGCCCTTGCCCTCCTCGACGACATAGCCCGCGACATGCGCGTCCTGGGCGGTCAGGCCCTCCACGGCGTCGATGACCAGGACGGCGACATCCGCTCGGGACAGCGCGTGCAGGGCGCGCAACGTGGAGTAGCGCTCGGCGGCGGCGCCGGACGCGACTTTGCCGCGGCGGCGGATCCCGGCGGTGTCGATCAGGACGATCTCGCTGCGTCCCCAGGCCAAGCGCGTATCGATGGCGTCGCGGGTGGTCCCAGGCACGTCCGAGACGATCGCCCGCTCTTCGCCGAGCAGGGCATTGAGCAGGCTGGACTTGCCCACATTGGGCCGTCCCACGAACGCGATGGCGGCCGGAGCGCCGTCCTTTTCGGCGGCCATGGCGGCATCCCAGCGCTTCGCCTCGGCATCCACCGGGTCCTCCGCGTCGTCGGCCTCCTCTGCCTCCGGATCGCCGACCACGAACGGATCGAGATGGCCGGCGGCGACCTCGTCGGCCCAGGCGTCCGCCTCCGCTTCCCGCGCCTTGCGCGCAAGCTCCGCCTCCGTCTCGGGCGGCAGCGACCAGACGATCGCATCAAGCAGATCGCCCGTGCCGCGACCATGCGACGCGGAGATGGCGTACGTCTCTTCCCAGCCCAGCGAGTGGAACTCGGCGCCTTCCAGCTCGCGCTTCTCGTTGTCAGCCTTGTTCACGGTGACGATCACCGGCGCCGTCGCGCGGCGAAGGATCCTGGCCGCCTCAAGATCGGCCGGCGTGATCCCCGACGTTGCGTCGACCACGAACAGGATGACGTCCGCCTCCGCGATGGCCATCCGAGCCTGCTCCTGGACGCGCGCCTCGATCGGATCGTCGGGGTCCAGCTCCAGTCCGCCGGTATCGACGATGACGAATCGGCGCCCGTTCCACTCGGTATCGCCATACAGCCGATCGCGCGTGGTGCGCGCCCGATCCTCCACGATCGCCGAGCGCCGGCCAAGGAACCGGTTGAAGAGCGTGCTCTTGCCGACGTTGGGTCGCCCGACGATCGCGACGACCGGGATCCCGCCTCTACCGCTGGCCATGATCAGGCCGCCCCGTCCGCCCCGTTGATCACAACGGCCCTGGGGTTGCTGGGCAGCGAGGTGGTCCGGCCGGCCTTCGTGGCGGCCTGCGCCAGGGCGGCCCGGGCCAGCTCGCCGGCTCGAGCGCTGACTTCCGGCGTCCCGGCAAACTCGAGGATCCGCTGGGTGACGTCACGCAGGTCCTCGATCGGCGTGGAGGTGCCGCCGGTGACTCCGACGATCCGGGCGGTCGCGAACAATCCGGCATCGGTCAGGTCGCGGATGCTCTCGATCTGTATGGCCGGCGTGCCGGCGATCTCACACAAGCGCGTCAATTCTTTCGTATTGGCGCTCGATCGGCCGCCGACGACGACCATCAGGTCCACGTCCTGTGCCGACTCAAGCGTGTCCTCCTGGCGCCGGATGGTGACCGGGCAGACCGTATTGACGATCTTGAGCTCGTGAGCGCGCGAGACCATGAACGCCGCCAGGCGCTCGAACTTCCACGGCGGCTGGGTCGACTGCGAGATGAGTGCCATCCGCTTGCGACGCGGGATGGCGGCCTCCCACTCCTCCTCCTCGTCGACGACGATCACATCCGGCGCGAAACCCAGCAGGCCGACCACCTCGGGATGCCCGGGCGTTCCGAGCAGGACGATCGTGTAGCCGTCTTCGACGAGCTTGACCAGCTCCTTCTGCTCCTGGATGACCCAGGTGCAGGTGCCATCGATGATCTCCAGACCGCGCTCCTCGGCACGTTCCATGACGTCCGGCCGAACGCCGTGCGCGCGGATGACGACGACCGCCCCATGATCGACATCATCGAGGGTCTCGACGGTCCTGACGCCCAACTCCTGGAGGTCGCGGACGACGCCCTCGTTGTGGACGACCTGGCCCAGCGCGTTGGTGACCTTCCCCGCGGCCGATGCTTCCTTCGTCTTGTCGATCGCCTCGCGAACGCCGTAGCAGAAGCCGGTGCGCTTCGCGATGCGGACTTCCTGAACCATTCCCACGTCCCGATTATCGCACGAGATCCACTCGGACCCTCAGGCCTCCCGTTCGGGAGAGGCGGGTATCCGGCCAGCCGCCGCCGAGTCGCCATACACGCCGCGCTGAGAGGGCGGCAGAAGCGCCGCGATGCGCTCCATGATCATGGTCGTGATGAGCGCCTTCCCCGATCGACGGTCGGTGCCTGGCGGCAGCTCTTCCCCCGGCCGGAATGGACTCCCGACGCGCAAGGTCACCCGCCCGCCCGGGTGCGGCAGCGCCTGGCCTCTGGGCCAGACCCGGTACGATCCGGCGATGCCGATCGGCACGATCGGGGCTCCGGTTCGCTGGGCTAGGACCGCGACACCCTCGTGCGCAGCCTGCAGCGCGCCATCGGCGCTGCGCGTCCCCTCCGGAAAGACGAACAGGATATGGCCCTCGTCCAGGATGCGGCGGGCCAGCCGAAAGGCCTCCACATCAGCGGCGCCCCGGTCCACGGGATGCACGCCTCCATGCGCCGCGAGGTAACCCAGGACCGGCCAGTCGAACAGCTCCTTCTTGCCCAGCCAGTTGATCCGCCGGCCGAGCTTCGGCACGATCCACGAGCCAAGGACGACAGCGTCCAGGTTGGAGGCGTGGTTCGCGGCGATGATCAACGGCCCCTCGCGAGGGATCTCATCGATGGCGCCGACCACGGTCACCCGCGTCAGCGCCCGGCAGAAGATCCGGCCACCGATGTTCAGCGTCGCGATGAGTGGGGTGATGGAACTCGCGATCGGCGGCCCGTCGCTCATCGCGTGCCGGCACCCGTCGACTCGGCATCGGCGCGCCGCGCCTCGGCATCGGCGCGCCGCGCCTCGGTGTCACGGATGGCGCTGACCACGGCGTCGACCGTGTCCTCGAACCGGTTCCCGTCCGTCGAGATGATCCGGGCGTCCCCGGCGATGCGCAGCGGGGCCACGGCGCGCGTCGTGTCAAGCTCATCGCGCCGTCGCAGCGCCTCAAGGATGGCCATCGCCTCCGGCCCGTCGGATTCGAGTGCCCGCTCCTCGGTCCGGCGCCGGGCCCGTTCCTCGACCGATGCGTCCAGATAGATCTTGAGGTCGGCGCCTGGGAGCACGACCGTGCCGATGTCCCGACCGGCCATGATGATCCCGCCGCCTGACGCGAGCGCTCGCTGGCGCTCGAGCAGGGCGGCGCGCAGTTCCGGGACCGCCGAGACCGCCGAGACTGCAGCGTCGACGGCCGCGCCCCGGACGTCGCTCGTGTGATCGACCCCATCGACCAGCACGCGAGCCAGCCGCCCGGCCTCATCAGGGGCCAGCTCCACCTCAGTCACGAGTGACTGCAAGCCCTCCGCATCCGTGACCGACACGCCGCGCCGAAGCGCCAACCAGGTCACGGCACGATAGAGCAGGCCCGTGTCGCAGAAGCGATAGCCGACCTGGAGGGCTGCCGCGGCCCCGACGCTGCTCTTGCCGGACGAACCTGGGCCATCGAGCGCGACCACGAGTCGATCCAGGGGGACAATGCTCTCCATCCGGAGAGGATAGCCGAGGCCGCGCCTCAGCCGCCTCCTTCGTCGTTGCGTCGCTCTCCAGTGGGAGCTGCCGGCTTGGCGGGCTCCGCGGCCTTGGCACGGACGCCCTGGCGGCTGGTGCCGGCGCCGCCGGACAGGCCGCGAACCTCTGGGGCCCGCAGGCGTCGCGCCCGACCGCTGGCCAGGTCGTCCAGCCGGACCGGCCCGATCCGCACCCGGACCAACCGTTCCACCGGGGCGCCGACGACCCCGAACATCCGCCGCAGCTGGCGCTTCCAGCCCTGGGCGAGGATCGCTCGATACCAGGACAGCTCACCCGGCGGCGGCAGCAGGAGCGCGACCAGGTTGCGGGTCTCGATCTCCGTCGTTCGCCGCAGGCCGGTCAGCGTCGCGAGGCCCTCGTCGAGCTGGATGCCGACCTTCAGCGCGGCGACCTGTTCGGCGCTGAGGGGCCCGCGCAGGCCGATGGCGTATTCGCGTTCGATCCCGTGGCGTGGGTGCAGGACACGATCCGCCCATGGCCCGTCGTTGGTCAGGACGAGCAGCCCTTCCGAGTCCTGATCCAGTCGACCGACCGGGTAGAGCCGGGCGTTGTCGGGCAGCAGCGCGGTCGGGATCATGTCGATGACCGTCCGCGTAGCGTGCCGATCCCGAACCGTCGACGTGACACCGGCCGGCTTGTGGAGGAGCAGGTACTCGGCCGCTGAGGCGCCACCGATGACCCGGCCGTCGACCGCGATGATCGCCTTGGCGGGGTCCACCTGGGTGCCCAGGGTCGCCACCTTCCCGTCGACGGTGACTCGACCGTTGGCGATGAGCACCTCACTCGCCCGGCGAGAGGCCACGCCGGAGGCGGCAAGGACCTTCTGGAGTCGATCGCTGGCCATCAGTCGGCCTCCGTAGTGATATGACCGTCGAGGGAGGGGTCCGGGAAGAGCGGCTCCGTGATCGGTTCTCCGCCCTCCTCGGCGAGGCGCGCCGCGATCTCGACATCGAGCGGCGGCAACTCGTCGAGGCTGGTGAGGCCGAACCGTTCGAGGAATTCGAAGCCCGTGCCGTACAGGAATGGCCGGCCGGCCGCCTCGGAACGGCCAAGCTCCACAAGGAACCGGCGATGGAGCAATGTCCGGATCGTGTAGTCGGAGTCGACGCCGCGGATCCGCTCCACGGCCGACTTCGTCACGGGCTGGCGATATGCCACGATCGCCAGCGTCTCCAACGATGCCGGAGACAAACGGACGACGTCGGCGCCGACGTACCGAGCGACGAGCGCCCCGCCTTCGGGAGCGGTGGCCAGCTCTACCCGGTCGCCGTCGATGAGCAGGCGGATGCCGCGGGCCCGCAATGCGACCTCCAGGTCGCCCAGCCGGGCATCGACGGTCGCTCGGTCCGTGCCCGCGAGAGTCGCGATCTCCCGGCGCGAGAGCGGGCGTTCCGCGACGAACAACAAGGCCTCCAGCGCGACCTCCGTAAGTTCGATCGGCATCGGCTCGGTCGGCATCGGCGCCGGCGGCGTCGGTTCGCTGGGCGCCGTCGTCTCGGTCGTCTCGGTCACGCGAACGACTCCAGGGATTCGTCGAGCGGCGCATCGGGGACAATCTCGACGCCAGCCGCGCTTCGTTCCGCGGCCGTCGTGGCGCGCGCGACGATAGGTCCCCACGGGACGGCCTGCTCGACGACGATCTCGCCGCTCTTCATGAGCTCCAGCATGGCCAGGAACGTGATCGCGATCACGACCCGATCGTGCACCCCGCGGAGCAGGTCCTGCAGCACGAATCGCGGCACATCCATGAGGGCGGCCCGGATGATCGCCGCGCGCTCCGTGATTGTCACGGCTCGGGCCAGCAGTTCGATCGGTGGTTCCGGTGGTGGCACGATGGCGGCGAGCCGGTCCAGCGCACGGACGAGCCGTGTCGGGTCGAGCCGCGGGGCTTCTGCTGGCCGGGCTCCGGCCAATCCGGCGGCATGGGCAGCGCCGGGTTCGCGCCGGAAGAGCCCGACCCGACGGATCGCCTCCTCCGCCAGACGAAGGCCAGCGTCGCGATGGGCTCGGTAGAGCAGCAGCCGGGCGCGCAACTCGGCTTCGGGATCCGCATTCTCCTCGTTGACCGCGGTCGGATCCGTCGCCTGGGTCTGGCGCGGCAGCATCGCGCGACTCTTGATGAGGATGAGCTGGCTGGCGATCGCCACGAACGAGCTGACGTTCCCCAGCCGGTCCGCCTCCAACCGTCCGAGCGCATCCAGGTACGCGTCGGCGAGGGCACCCAGTGGCACGGTCAGCACGTCGAGCTGGCGGGCCTCGACGAGCGACAGGAGCAGCCCCAGCGGACCGTCGAACTCCGCAAGCTGGACCTGGGTCCGGGTCTCGGGCCGTCGGCCTTCGCCGAACGTGACGGCCGGCGCGACAGCCATGACGGGCACCCCTGGAGAGCTACCCAGCGACATCAGTTCGCCTCGTCCGCGAGTCGCAGGAGCTCGCCGAACTCCGGATCGCGGGGCGCGTCCTGGTGGCGGATGAGTCCGATCGTCCGTGGCGAGCAGCCCGCGGCGAGGGCCAGCGTGGCGGACGTCTCGGCGTGGGTCCGGAGGCGGATGATCGCCGTCTCGAACCCGGGCATGACGCCCAGGATCCGCCAGATCCACGTCCCATAGCGGCTCCCAAGCGTGTAGGCGACTCTCGGCCAGACGCCCGTATCACCCTTCCCCGCGTCATGGAGGAGTCCGGCATGCAGGACGTCGAGATCAGTCACAGCCTCGGCACGCAGCGAGCGAACGACATCGAGTCCGTGACGCCGGTCGGCGACGTGCATCGAATCGAACAGGGCCATCTGCGCGGGGGTCATCCAGGGCACCAGTGCCGCGCGCTCCGCGGGCGTCACGTTCGCCTGCATGTGCGCCCGGAACTGGCGGGCCCTAGAAGCCCACCAGGAGGGAGCTGAAGGCATTGATGATCGGCCGGAAGATCCGGCCACCGATGGAGTTGCCCAGCGGCAGGAAGAACAGCGCCAACAGGATGAAGAACCCGTACTGCTCCAGGATCGGCCGGATCTGATACTCGGTGCGCCGGTCGAGGAACGCGAAGAGCACTTTCGAGCCGTCGAGCGGCGGGATGGGAATGATGTTGAAGATCATCAGCACCAGGTTGATCTGCACGAACAGGTACAGCACCTCGGCCAGCATGGAGACCTGATCCAGAAGCTCCGGGTTGGCAAGGAGGAAGCGCAGCGGGATGGCCGCGACGATCGCGAGGACCAGGTTGGAGATCGGGCCGGCTGCCGCCACGATCGCCTCACCTCGGCGGCCGCCCTGCAGGTTCATCGGGTTGACCGGTGTCGGTTTGGCCCAGCCGAACCCGAACGCCCCGCCGGCCGCGGCCGAGCCGATGAACGTCAGGGCAAGGAGGGTTCCGCCGGCGGGATCGAAGTGAGCGATCGGGTTGAGCGTCAGGCGCCCGAACAGCTTGGCCGTGCCGTCACCCAGGCGGTACGCTGCCAGGGCGTGACTGAACTCGTGGACCGGCAGGCCGACGAGCAGCATGATCGCCACGACGATGACGGCGGGGATGACCTGTTCGAGTTGCAAGCGGCACCTTGGCTACGGGGGATGCGGCCTATCGTAGCGGGCCGGGTGCCGCGGCCCCTCCGCCGGTCACAATCGCGCGAGCAGGTCCGTCTTCTTCGCGTCGAATTCCGTCGGCGTGATGGCGCCGCGGTCACGGAGGTCGGCGAGGCTCGCGATGGTTCGCGTCACTTCGTCGGGGTCGGCGCGAGGGGCTGGTGCCGCCGGCGCCGATGACATGGCCGCCGCGGGCCTGGTGTCGCTGGAGACCGAGCCCGGAGCGGAACCGGCGACGGCCGGCGGGTTGGCTCGGATCGGAGGGCTGGGTGCCCAGCCGGAGCGTTCCATGTCGACCTCGTACTCGTGCTTGGCATCGAGCATCGCCTTCTTGAAGACGATGGGGCTGCGGATCATCCGGAACCGCTCGACGCCGCTCTCGGCGGCGGTCAGGACGGTCAGATCGCCGAAGTCGAAGATCCGTCCAAAGACCGACTGCACGAGCACGGCGTCGTTGATCTTCTCGAGTGAACTATCCGTAGCCGAGCGATTGAGAACGCCTTCGACCTGGATGACGCGCCGGTTGGTCAGCACGTACTCCTGGTTGACATAGCGCAGCGCGGTCCAGGCGAAGACGCCGAGCCCGCCCAGAACGAGGACGAGGATCACCCATCCGAGCAGCGATCGGACGGTTCCTGACGGGCCGGCAGTGTCCATGTTGGCGCTGATCCAGGCCAGCACGGCCGCGATCAGCACGGCGAGGATCGTGTATCGGGCGCCCCAGATGAAGGTGAACGGGTGCTGCTTGTTGCGATGGAGGATGCGCTCCCCGGTCGACAGCAACCCATCGGCGTAGCTCATGTGGCAGGTGCCTCCCTCTCAGGCCCGCGGGTGGGCCCGGCTGTAGACGTCCCGGATGCGTTCACCGGTCAGATGCGTGTACAGCTGCGTCGTGGAGATACTCGCATGCCCGAGCAACTCCTGGACGATGCGCAGGTCGGCGCCGCCTTCAAGCAGATGGGTCGCGAACGAGTGGCGCAGGGTGTGCGGACTGACCCGATCGGCGAGGCCGGCACCGGCTGCCGCGCGTTTGACGGCGGCCCACGCCTGCTGGCGGGCGAGGCGACGTCCACGATCGCCGATGAAGATCGGGCCGCCACGGAGCGGGCTGACGTGACCAAGTGCCAGCAGGCGCTCTCGCGGCCCGGTCATCCACCGCGCGAGCTCATCCAACGCCACATCACCCACCGGCACCAATCGCTCCTTGTCGCCCTTGCCGATGACCCGGACGAACGCACCATCGACGGACAGGTCCTCGCGATCGAGTCCGACCGCCTCGCTGATGCGCAGGCCGGCCGCGTAGAGCAACTCGAGCAGGGCCCGGTCGCGCTCCGTGCCCGGGTCGTCCCCGCCGGCTGCTTCCAGTAACCGCCGGACTTCTTCCTGGGTCAGCGTCTCTGGGAGAAGCCGCGACGGCCGTGGGAGGTCGAGGTGCGCCGCCACGTCGAAGAGGATCAGGCCTTCGCCGTATGCGAACCGATAGAAGCCCTTGAGGGCCGCCGCGCGTCGGCGCAGGCTGCTGGGCGCCAGACCGGGATCGGCGCGCCGGCCGCGCCGGCTCCGCGCGGCGAGGTACCCGACGGCAGCCTCTGCGGAGGTCGCCCAATCTCGACTCACGTCACGGGATGCCGCGAAATCGGCCAGGTCGGCTCGGTAGGCCCGGATCGTCGCCGGTGCGAGGCCGCGCTCGACGTGCAGGTAGGTCAGGTATTCGTCGATGGTGTCGTCCAGGTCGGCCACGGGACGGACGAGCTCAGCCAGTCCGTGCGATGCCGGCGCGCCACGCCTCGGCACGGTCCAGGAGCTCGCGAGCGCTGGCCAGGGTCGCCGCCCCGCCAGCGTCGCCGCCCAGCATCTGGGCCAGCTCCACGATCCGACCCTCGCGGTCCAGGTGCTCGATCTCCGTGACCGTGCGGCCATCTCGCTCGCGCTTGGCGATCCGGTAATGGGCGTCGGCATGGGCCGCGATCTGCGGCAGGTGCGTCACGCACAGGACCTGGTGGCGCCGAGCCAGTGACCACAGGCTGCGCCCGACCGGGTCGGCACTTCGGCCGCCGATACCCGTGTCGACCTCGTCGAAGACGAGGACCGGCGTCTCGTCGGCCTCCGCCAGCACCTGCTTGATGGCCAGGGCGACGCGAGACAGTTCGCCGCCAGAGGCGATCCGGGCCAACGGTCGGGGCGGCTCACCGGGGTTCGGCGCCAGCCGATAGACGACCTGGTCGACGCCACTTGGGTCGAACGCGATCGCGTCGCCATCGAGTTCGATGGCTGCCTCATCGGCGGCGGCCGCGCGTCGGCCCAGGCTCACCTCGAACACACCGGTCGGGAAGCCGAGTTCATGCAGGACGCCACCGACCGACGCGGCAAGCGCGGTCCCGGCGGTCCGGCGGGCCTCGGACAGCGCCGCGGCAGCCGTGGCGACCTCGGCCAGCAGGGCCGCGTCCTCCCGTTCACGGCGGGCTCGCTCGCCGTCGAGGCTGCGCAGACGTTCGATCTCGAGGACCGCCCGCTCACCGTGCGAGATGACCTCCGCCTCGCCGTCGCCATACCGGCGCTCAAGCGCGAAGATGGTCCCGAGTCGCTCCTCGAGTGAGCGGATGGCGCTCGGATCGTGCTCGATGCCGTCCGCAAGCACACGCACATCGGCGGTCACGTCGTCGAGTTCCGCCTCCAACCCGGCGAGCCGTTCGGCCAGCGTCTCGAAGCGGGCGTCAAGCCGGGCCAGGCCCCGGACCTCGCGCAGGGCGATGGCCGTTGCATCGCGCGCCCCTGCGCCATCGCCACTCAGTGCCTCCCGGACGGCCGCTGCTCCCCGGGCGATCGCCTCGCCATGCTGAGCCGCCGAGAGGTGCGCGCGGATCTCGTCGGCCTCGCCTGGGCGCAGGTGCGCGGCGGCGATCTCAGCCGCCTCGTGCTCCAGCACATCGACCCGACGGGCGAGTTCGCGCGGATCGATCGCAAGCTCAGCCAATGCCGAGCGGTTCGCGCGCCAGCGCATGACCACATCGGCCATCGCAGATCGAGCGGGCCCATGGCCCCCGAACGCATCCAGCAGGTCGCGTTGCCAGCGTTCGTCAAGCAGGCGCTGCTGGTCGTGCTGGCCGTGGATCTCGACCAGCGGTCCGACCTCGTCGGCAAGGCGCGAGGCCGTCGTCGCCAGGTCGTCCAGGCGAGCCGTCGAACGGCCACCAAGTGCGATCTCTCGTACCGCGATGAGCGGCTCCGGCAGTCGGTCGAAGAGCGCTTCCACCCGTGCCGTCTCCGCGCCATGGCGGATCAGGCCCGTGTCCGCCCGCGCTCCGCACACGAGCCCCAGCGCATCGATGAGCAAACTCTTGCCGGCGCCGGTCTCGCCGCTGATGACATTCAGGCCCTCGCCCAGGGTGAGGCGCAAACGGTCGATGAGCGCGAGGTCGCTGACCGTCAGTTCCAGGAGGCGTCCGGCTGTCACGACGGCAGCAACGCGACCTTGTGGCGGAGCAGGTCCCAGAACGGCTGGGCGCCTCTTGGCGAGATGAGTCGGATCGGCCGTTCGACCGCCCGGACCTCCACGACGTCACCCACCTGGATGGCGATGTCCTCACGACCGTCCACGGAGACCAGCGCCTCGTACGCATCGACGACCGTGCAACGAACGGTCTGCGATGGGCTGACCACGACGGAGCGGATCGCGGACAGGTACGCGGCGATGGGGGTCACGATCAGGTTTCGGCTGGTGGGGTCCAGGATCGGACCACCGGCTGAGAACGAGTAGCCGGTGGAGCCGGTCGGGCTGGAGACGATGAGGCCGTCGGCGATGAACGTCGCGAGGTGGGTGTCGTCGATGGCGACATCGAGCCGGCACACGCGGGCGAGTGAGCCGCGGGCGACGACGATATCGTTCAGCGCGACATGGCGGAGCGCGTCCAGCGCCTGGCCGTCCCGCAGGATCCGGCCCTCGAGCGCCATCCGCTCGTCGATCGTGAACTCGCCTGCGACGACCTTGGCCAGCACGTCTTCGAGCTCCCCCGCCTCGGCTTTGGACAGGAACCCGACCTTGCCGAGGTTGATGCCGAGGATCGGGACGTCCACCTCGGCGACCGCACGGACCGCGCGCAGGAAGGTCCCATCGCCACCGAGCACGACGAGGGCATCAGTCGTGGGTAGCTCGCGCAAGAGCGCCTCGAGATCGCCCGACTGCGCCTGCCAATGATCGATCGCGCGGAGCTGGCACCAACCGACGGCGCGTGCGCTGAGTTCCACGGCCGCTTCGTTGGTCGGGTTGTAGGCGAAACCGATGCGCCGGACCGTCATAGGGTCGTCGCTTCGGTAAGGTCCGCGATCCGGTCGCCGATCTCGGCACAGCCCGGACCGGCCGCGAGATGCACGAGGAATTCGCGGTTACCCTCCGGGCCGGTGATCGGCGATGCGATGACCGCGCGCGTCCCGAGGCCCAGCTGCTGGGCGGTCGCGACGGTGCGCTCGAGGACCTCGCGGTGGGTGGCGGGATCGCGCACGACGCCGCGATCCGTCCGACCGCGGCCGGCCTCGAACTGCGGCTTGACCAGCGAGACGATCTGGCCGCGCGGTGCGAGGGTCGCGGCAACCGGTCCCAGGATCAGCGCCAGCGAGATGAACGAGGCGTCGATGACCGCGAGCGAGATGGGTTCCGGCAGGGTCGTCGCGGTCAGCGTGCGGGCGTTCGTCCGCTCCATCGACACGACCCGTGGGTCGCGGCGCAGCGATTCGGCGAGTTGACCGCGGCCCACGTCGAGAGCGTAGACCCGGCTCGCGCCCCGTTGCAACAGGACGTCGGTGAAGCCACCGGTGGAGGCGCCGACATCGAGACAGACGAGGCCCCGCGGATCGATCGCGAACGCGTCGAGCGCCGCCGCCAGCTTGTGGCCGCCGCGGCTGACATACGGATCCGGCTCCACGACCACCACGGTCGCCGTCGTGTCGATCAGGTCCCCCGACTTACGGTCATGGCGCGCGGCGTCGCCCTCGCCCACCCTGACCTTGCCGGCCAGGATGAGCGCCTGGGCGCGGCTGCGCGACCCGACCAGGCCACGCTCCACGAGCAGCTGGTCGAGCCGTGTACGAGACGTCTTGTCCGTCGACGCGGGGCTCACCCGCCTATCGTGGCACAGCCCGCTTCACGGGGAGTCATCCGCGAGGGCGGTGGTCGGCGGGCGGTGGTCGGCTGACGTGGTCGGCTGGTCCGCGGCGGGTCGGCTGACGTGGTCGGCTGACGTGGTCGGCTGACGTGGCCGGCGGCGGTGGCGGCGGGTCCGCGGGCGGTGGCCGGCGGCGGTGGCGGCGGGTCCGCGGGCGGCTTGGCTGACGTGGTCGGCGTCGTCGTCCCGGAGTCGACAGATCGTGCGCGGGGGCCGCCGGCCGATCTCGCTACGGCCCTCGCGCCGGAGTCGCGCCGCCGCCGTCGTCCTGGAGTCGACAGATCGTGCGCGGGGGCACCTCGCGCCATGTGCGGTGTGCGCCGCCGCAGGTTTCGTCGACTGGAGGTCAACGACCCGCTGACCGGAGGTGGTTGAGTGTCGGATAAGCGCCATCTGCTTCTATCACGCTATGAGCATCACCCGGACCCACGTCGCACGCGAAACGGCACGCCGGATGCGCCGGCTCGGCCTCCAGAATGGCGAGGATATCCGCCGGATGCGGACCGAGGCGGGCGTCTCGCTGGGCGGCCTGGCAACCGTAGTCGGCGTGCACAAGTCGCATGTCGCCCGCATCGAAGCAAGCGAGGTCCGCCCCAGCCTCGAGGTCCTGACCGCGATCGGAGTCGCCCTCGGGGCGGACCTCAGCCTGCGGTACTTCGAAGGGGCCGGGCCACGCGTCCACGACCACTTCCAGGCGGCGATGACCGAGGCCCTGCTTCGCTCGCTCGATCCGCGCTGGACGGTCGATCTCGAGGTTCCGATCGCCCAGCCGACACGGGGCATCATCGACCTCGTCCTGACTGATCGGGCTGGGCCCGTCGTCGCATGCGAGGTGTACTCGGAGTTGCGTCGACTCGAGCAACAGATCCGTTGGAGCGCAGAGAAAGCGGGCGCCCTGTCGACGCGGTTGGCCCGTAACGTCTCCCGGCTTCTCGTTCTGCGGTCGACTGTCGCGACCCGCGAGCTCGCCAGGCGGTACGAGGCCACGCTCGGGACGGCTTACCCGGCCCGAGCGCGCGACATCGCCCTCGCCCTGACCGCGCCGACCGAGCCCTGGCCCGGTTCGGGGATCGTCTGGATGCACCTCCATGGCAGCGAGGCGACGCTGATGCGCTACCCACCGCCGCATGTGGACCTCGGGCGATGAGTGGATCTCGGGCGATGACTGATGGCCATTGCCGTTGAGTCGACGATTCCTGCGCGATTCCGGCCGGGCACGATGGTTGTTTGCCGGCGACCGGGCGCGACGCCGGGTTCGGGGCCCCGGAGTCGACGGATCCTGCGCGGCGACCCCCGCGGCGATCACCTGGGAGCCCGTCGCCGCCGGCCAAGGCCAGCGGCGCAAGTTTCGACGACTCCGAGGCGACGGCGGCTGGATCGGCGGCGGCGGCGGCTGGGAGGCGGCGGCTGCCGCCGGGCCACCCGGGTCCGGTCAGCCGCTGGCGCGTGCCTCTGAGCGGCCGGGCGTCGCCTTCAGGATCCCGAGCGTGTCCCGGACCTGGGACACCAGACCCGCCGCATCCAGGCGCAGCATCCGTCGCAGGTCCGCCACGGATCCGTGGGCGACGAACCGGTCGCCGGGGATGCCGATCACGCGCACGGCCACCTCTCGGTAGACGGGATCGGTCAGGCGCGCCTCTTCGAGGAGTTCCAGCACCCCGCTGCCAAACCCACCCGTTGTGACGCTTTCCTCGAAGGTGGCGATGAGCCGCTTCCCGCGCGCCGCGTCCAGGATCAGTTGGCCGTCCAGCGGCTTCGCGAATCGGGCGTTGATGACGCCGACCGACCAGCCTTCGGCTTCCAGTGCGTCAGCGGCCTCCAGTGCGCGCGCGACGATCGGCCCGAACCCGACGAACAAGAGATCGCGTCCTTCGCGCAGTATCTCGCCGCGCCCGACCGGGATCGGTTCGGGCGTAATGGGCGGCAGGCCGAAACCTGGGTCCCGCGGGAAGTGCAGCGCGAACGGATGGTCCTGGTCCAGCGCGGTGTGCAGCAACGACCGCAATTCCTGCTCGTCCCTGGGCGAGGCGATGATGAGATTCGGCAGCTGCCGCTGTGCTGGCAGGATGAACATCCCCTGGTGGCTCGCGCCGTCCTCGCCGACGAGGCCGGCCCGGTCCACGGCGATGAGCACCGGTTGGTCGTTCTGGCAGACGTCATGGACGGTCTGGTCGAAGGCCCGCTGGAGGAACGTCGAATAGAGCGCCACGACCGGTCGAAGGCCGCCCATCGCCATGCCTGTCGCCATCGCGACCGAGTGCTGCTCGGCGATCCCGACGTCGAACATCCGGTCCGGGAACTCGGCCTGGAACTTGGCCATGCCCGTCCCGGTGGGCATGCCGGCCGTGATCCCGACGATCCGTCGGTCCGTCCTGGCGAGCTCGATCAGTTCGGCGGCGAAGACCGCGGTGTAGTTCGGGTGCTTCGTCGATGCCTCGGCGACGGCGGCCGGGGGCGCGGCATCGTCTGCCATCGATTCGGTCGGCATCGGTCGCCTGGAACTGTCATATGCGTCGGCCCGCAGCGCCACGTCGATGGGTGGCAACGCCGCCCCGTGAAAGGCGACCTGGTCCGCCTCGGCTGGGCGGAAGCCACGGCCCTTCTGGGTGCGAACGTGGACGATGGTCGGCCCGGGCAACACGAGCGCCCGACTCAGCGTCTCGAGCAGCGCATGCAGGTCGTGCCCGGGTACGACGCCGATGTAGGTGAGGCCGAGATCCTCGAACAGCTGCCCCGGCTGGGCAAAGTTGACGACCGATGCGCGCAAGCGCCGGCTCCACTCGAGGACGGTCGGGCCGACCACCGGGATCCGCTCGACCATCCGGTCGTAGGCGCTCTTGCCGTGTTGCCACGTGGGTGACAGCTTGATCCGGCTCAGGTACGTGGAAAACGCCCCGACCGTCGGACTGATCGACATCTCGTTGTCGTTGAGCACGATCAACATCTGTGTCTTGCGTTGACCGATGTCGTTGAGCGCCTCAAGCGACAGACCGCTCATGAGCGCCGCATCACCGACGACGACCGCGATCCGCTGCAGCCCGTGTCGCAGGTCGCGGGCCTCGGCGAGTCCCTGGGCGATGGAAAGACCGGTGCCCGCGTGGCCACCATCGAACACGTCGTGGGGCGATTCCGAGCGACGCGGGAAACCGCCGATGCCATCCAGTTGGCGGAGCGTCCCGAAACGCTCCAGGCGGCCGGTCAGGAGCTTGTGCGGATAGGCCTGGTGGCCGGTGTCCCAGACGAGCCGGTCGCGCGGCGACTCCAGCAATCGGTGCAGCGCGATGGCCACCTCCACGACCCCGAGCGAGGATCCGAGATGGCCACCCGTGACCGAGACGGTGCGCACGATCGTCTGGCGGATCTCGACGGCGAGTTGCGCCAGTTGGATCTCGTCGAGACCGCGCAGATCGGCGGGTCCCTGAAGGTTCGGCAGGATCGGCACGGGTGGTGAGCTCCTGGAGAGTCCGGCTCTGGACCGCCGGTGTTCGGTCGCACGATGTTCAGTCGGTCGCACGATGTCCAGTCGCACGAGACGAGTCGCACGAGACGAGTCGCTCGACTCGCCTGTGATGGTGGTTCGCAGGCCAGGGCGCGCGGGATCAGCGCCGCCAGATTGTAAACCTGTTCCTTGCAGGTTGCGTGGTTCGGCGCCACGACGCGCGGATCCGAGTGGTGCCGTGGAGAGCCACCGGCCTAACTCCCTGGCGGATCGTCCGTCGCGTCCTCCGGACGAACCTCTCGTATCTCCAGTGCGCCGCCAGCCCTTGCAACGAGCTGCTGGACGCGCAGCTCCGCATCCCCGAGGAGTGTTTCGCAGCGCGCCTGCAGCGTCACCCCGCGCTCGTACAAGGCGATGGCCGCCTCGAGCGTCTGGCCCCCCGCCTCGAGCTCGGCCACGGACTCTTGGAGCTGGGCCAGCGCCTCGTCGAAGGTCAGGGATCCGATCGCGGGTTCAGTCGTCATCGCCACCATCGTCCTCATCGTCGGATCCGGCCAGTCGCCCGAGCCGCGGGGCGATGAGCATACCAAGGCCGACCCCGACGACTGCCACGAGCGCCACGAAGCCACGGAACAAGATCAGCTCGCCCATGGCGCCGGCATCCGCGTTCAGCGCTCGTCTGCCATGGCCGGCAGCTCGCCCGCCATGGCCAGGAGCTCATCCACTGTGGCCGGCAGTTCGCCTGAGGCGACGCGGAGCATCAGTCGCGTGCCGGACGGGGCATCGCCTGGATCGCGCACGATGGAACCGTCGGCCGTCCGCCGGACGATCGCGTAGCCACGGTCCAGGGTGGCCTGTGGACCCAGCACGACCAGAGCCACAGCCACAGCTCCCAGTCGTGACCGGGCGTAGGTGACTCGCCGCACGGCCAACGCGTCGAGGACTTGCGAACGCTCCAGCTGGGCCCGCACCCGGGCGAGACGATCGTGCAGGATCGGGGTCAACCGCGACCCGAGTCGTTCGGCGCTGCGATGCTCGGCCGCCAGGCGGTCCTGCGTCGCGCGAGTCGCCCGATCCACCAGCAGGCCCACTCGCTCCCGAGCGCTCGCCAGTTGCGCGGCAGGGTTCAGTCGATCGAGTGCGCGCCGCTCGGCCAGGACCTCGCGAGCGGTCGATTGAAGGCGCACGCCCGCCGCTACATCGAGTCGACGGCCTCCGGCCCGGACGGCAACCTGGAACTCGGCCCGGTCCGGCACGACCACCTCCGCGGCTGCGGATGGCGTGGGGGCCCGGACATCGGCGGCGAAGTCTGCCAGCGTGACATCCACCTCGTGACCGACTCCGCACACCACCGGGATGCTGTGAGCGGCGATGGCACGCACCACCGATTCGTCGTTGAACGCCCAGAGGTCTTCGAGGGAGCCGCCACCGCGGGCCAGGATCGTCACGGCGGGCGCTTCGTCCGGCCGCCCGGCGGCGATACGTTCGGCGGCATAGCGCTCCACCCGGCGGAAGGCCCCCACCAGGCTCGCCGGCGCGGCCTCGCCCTGGACCTGCGCCGCCACGAGGAGTACCCGGGTCAGCGGCCAGCGCCGCCCGAGGACATGGCAGATGTCCTTCCAGACGGCTCCGGTCGGGCTCGTGATGACCGCGATGGTCGCCGGTCGAGGCGGCAACGACCGCTTGCGGGCGGTGTCGAACAGTCCTTCGGCGGCCAGCCTGGCCTTGAGCGCCTCGAACCGGAGGGTCAGATCGCCGAGACCGGCCGGCTGGATGGATTCGACGTAGAGCTGGAGGGCACCCTGGGGCTCGAACAGGTCGATCCGACCGTGGGCGACGACGCGCAGCCCGGCCTGGGCCTCGAAGGCGGAGCGCACCCTGTCGTCGCGGAACCAGACACATTGGAGCTGGTTGCGCTCGTCCTTGAGCGCGAAATACCCATGTCCTGCGGAGGAGATGGTGACCCGCCCGATCTCGCCTTCCACCCACAGGTCCGCCAGTCGCGGATCGGAGCGCACGGCGGCACGGATGGTGCGGGTGGCTTCACTGACGCCCAGGATCCGAACGCCGAACATGCCTGGCGCTGGCGACGCCGAGTCGGCTGAGATCGTGTCCCAGCTCGGCAGCGCCCAGTCCGGCGGGTCGGCGCGGGTCAACCTAGACCCGAGTCTGGTAGTCCCCGGTCCGGGTGTCGACGCGGATGGTGTCGCCGGTCTCGACGAAGATCGGAACCTGGACGACCAGTCCAGTCTCCGTGACGGCCGGCTTGCGGGCGCCGGTCTGGGTGTCGCCCGCGAAGCCGGGATCCGTGTCGACGACCGCCAGGTCCACCGTGACTGGCAGCTCGACCCCGATCGTCTCCCCTTCGTAGCTCGTCCGGTCCAGCGTCATCCCGTCTTTCAGGTACTGGGCGGTCTCGCCAAGCTGGTCGGTCGTCAGAACGAACTGGTCATACGTGTCGTTGTCCATGAAGTGATGGTCGGTACCGTCCCTGTACATGAACTGGACGGGGCGCTTCTCCATCGACGCTCGCGGCCATTTCGTGCCCGCCTGGAACGAGCGCACCACCGTCTGGCCGCGCTTGATGTTGCGCAGGGTGATCTTGACCTGGGCCGAGCCTCGGCCCATCTTGATGTGGTGGTAATCGAGGATCTGCCAGAGCTCGCCGTCGAGCTCGATGGCCACGCCCTTCTTGAGTTCACCGGTGCTGATCATGGACGAGACTCCTGAGCATGATCGCCGGCGGGTCGAGCAGGTGCGTGACGCACGTACCGGCGGGATCTGTGGGGCTGGATGGACCTCGATCGTAGCAGACCGCTCGGCCTAGCCTCCACTGCTGTACGCCCAGCCGCCGGTCAAGTTCGTCCCGTCGGCGTGGGTGATCAGGGTGTCGCCTTCGCCGGTCTTGACGGTGCACGGGTTCTTCGTGCAGCGGACGACGATCGAGATGACACCACCGTGGCCGGCGCCCGGGTCCAGCAAGCTGGCCGCCATGTCGCGACAGGACGCGGTTGGTACGCCCTGGCAGGTCGGCTCGACCGGGAGCGGCACCCCGTTCGGGCCGACCTGCCAGGGGACCGGGACGAGGGCGACTCCGAGCCTGGCGATCCGCGTCATGCAACCCTCCGACGTGGACCGGTGTCACGCCCCGACAACCATGACCTCGCGCGGGAATCGAGTCAGGCGCTCGACCCGCCCGGCTGTCACATCCAGGGCGATGAGGTCCTCGATGCGCACCCCCATCTCGCCTTCGCGATAGACGCCCGGCTCGACCGAGAAGACAGTCGGACTCGGGAGCGGGTCGTCACTGGCCAACCTCCCGAGAGAAGGCGCTTCGTGTGTGGCGAGGCCGATGCCGTGCCCGGTCCCATGGCCGAAATGCAGGCCGTGACCACCGGCGACGATCACGTCTCGGGCGACCGCATCGATCGCTCGACCGCTCGGTAACACGGCGGCCGGACTGCCGTCGGCCGCGGCCGGACTGCCGTCGGCCGGATCGTCGGCGGCCAACCCAGTGCGGCCGGCGCGGGCCACAGCCTCTTCCACGGCCGCGATCGCCGCAGCCTGGGCCCGCGCGACGAGCTCATAGATCCGCAGGTCCCGTTCCGACGGCTCGCCGACGAACAGGGTCCTGGTCATGTCGCTCCGATAGCCACCGACCTGTGCCCCGAAGTCGAACAAGAGCACCGTCCCGTCCCTGACGGGCCGATCGCCCGGGGAGCCGTGGGGCAGGGCCGCTTCCGGCCCGGACAGGCAGGCCACATCGAAGGCCAGTGCCTCCGCGCCGCCGGTCCGCATCAACCACTCGAGACGCAACGCGAGGCTCGCCTCTGTGACGCCGGGCCGGATCTCTGGAAGCAGTGCGGCAAGAGCCCGATCCGCGACCGCGCAGGCCGCGGCGATCCGCTCGATCTCGGCCGGATCCTTCGTCGCTCGGTCAGCCTCCACCCAGCCCTCCACCGGGACGAGCTCCACATCTGGCGCGGCGGCTGCCAGGCGACCCCAGACTGCGTACGGCACCAGGCCGGCCTCGACCGCGACCCGCCGCGCACCGACCGACTCGAGCAACTCCGACCATCGCGTCGGCAGGTCGTTGTATGCCTCGAACTGGCGGGCGTCCGGCGCTTCCCGACGCGCCTGGATCGCGTAGCGCTTGTCGGCCAGGACGGTGACCTCGTCGCCACTGATCAGGAACTGGCCGGAGTTGCCGGCCACCTTCTCTTCGCCATCGGCCAACGCGAAACCGGTCAGGTAGCGCATGTGCTCGCGACGGACGCCAAAGTACGCGTCGACCCTGGCGCCGGCGAACCGTGCCCGCAGCCGCGCGAGACGGGCCGGCCGGGCCGCTCGATCGGCCTCGGCCCAGCGCGCGAGATCGGCGGCGACGGGGGCGGCCGCGAAATCCGCGGGGACGGGCCAGCGGCCGGTCACCTCGCGCTCACTGGATGTAGCCGTACTGCTTCCGGTTCGCGTCGTGCTCCTTCTGCGACTTCGCGAAGGCGTGGGCCCCGTTCCCGTCGGGGATGGCCAGGAAATAGAGGTATCCGTCCTTCGTGTCGGGCTCGAGGGCCGCGTCGATGGATACGATCGTCGGCGTGCAGATCGGCCCCGGGATGAGCCCGGCGACCTGGTATGTCTGGTACCCCTGCAACGCCTCCGGGACCGCGATGCCCGCGAGCGGGACGCCCGGCGGAGTCCAGAAGGCATAGCGCGGCCAGTCGACGAAGTCGAGCTTGTCGAGCTCCATCGTGTCGATGGCGTAGAACACCGTCGGATCCGCGTTGAGGATCGGGGCGATCCCCTTGTATCCGTCGATCCGGTTCTGGTAGACGCCAGCGATGATCGGGCGCTCCTCGTCGAGGACCGCCTCGCGCTCGACGATCGAGGCGAGGGCCATGACCTGGTAGAAGGTCAGGCCACGCTCCTTGGGGACGGCCATGCGGTCCGGGCCGACGTTCGCAGCGAACTTGTCGAGCATGAGCCGAACGAGTTCATCCGCCGTCGTGTCGGGCAGGACCCGGTACGTGGCGGGCCACAGGAATCCTTCCAGGGAGGCCCCGACGGGCGCGTCCGCGAGGATCTTCTTGAGCCACGGGTAGTCGTCGATGAGCGCGGACGGCGGCGACTGCACGAGCCGATAGAAGGATGCCGCATCCATCTGCAGGGGCAGCGTCTCCAACTTGGCAGTGATCTGCTCGAGACGCAGGCCCGTTCGGAGGGCGATATCCACGTACTTCACCAAGGGTGGCGAAAGCAGGGCGCTGACCAACTGGTCGGGAGTCAGGTTCCTGCGAAGGAGGAAGGTGCCCTGCTGGAGTGCCCCGGTCAGCTGGCGATCCGTCGCGATGAAGACGAAAGCACGTTGATCGCCGATCAGACCTTGGTTCTCCAGCCGGGAGGCGATCGTCCGAGCGGTGTCTCCGGGTTCGACCAGGAATTCGACCTGACTGGCATCGCTCGAGGCCCGCGTGGTCAGTGCACTCCCGAGGTTCGCCCGAACGATGTCACGGACGAAGGGCATCTGCAGGGCGGCGGGGTTGTCCTGGGCCACGCTCATGACAATGCTGTCGACTACCGGCCGAAGGGCGGTCAGGGCGACGGCCAGCACGACCGCAGCGAGGACCACGGCGAATACCAGGAACTTGAGCAAGCCGACCAGGCCGCTCCCGCCGTGGCCACCGCCCCCACGGCTGTGTCGCGGTGGTTCGGAGTACTCGGGGATCGATTCGGTGGCGTACGCATCTGGATCGTACGGGCGAGCCTGCGAAGCGCGGCTGTCCCTGGGGCGTTTGCCGGAGCGGAGCGTCATCGGCTGACCTCGCTGCGATCGGGAGTGCGCGGCAACGGCGGATTGCGCGGCAGAGATGACCGGCGACCGGCTCGTGCGTCGAGCTCGTCCTGGAGGATGATGGCCGCGGCCTCACGATCGACGCGTGCGCGATAGGTGTCCCGTTGCGTTTTGCTCGGCGGCCCGCCGGACCGACCCCGCTTCATCGGCCCCAGTCGGGTTTCGGCGAGGTGACTGCTCAGGCGCTCATCGCGGAACGAGAGGGGGAGGTGCAACTGCTCGCCCAGGGCCTCTGCCCATGTCCGCGTCAACGCAGCCTGCGGGCCTTCCGTGCCCGACGCCTCCAGCGGAAGCCCGACCACGAGCTCATCGATGTCCTGCGCGCTGATGACTGCCTCCAGCGCGGCCACATCTGCCGTGAGAGTCGCCCCGCGCCGGAGCGTGGCGTGCGGTCGAGCCCCGGACCCATCCTCGTCCGCCACAGCCAGTCCGATCCTCCGCTCACCGAGATCGATGCCCAGGAGTCGGCTCACAGTGCGTTACCGGAGGGGGATGCGTCCGTCGACGGCCCGGGACCGGTGATCGGAACGGCATGCTCGACGGTCAAGTCAACGCGGTTCTCGTACGTTGGGATGGACCTGACCCAGTCCGGCCAGACCTCGAGCTGGACCGTTCCGTAGGGTGCCAGGATGGCTCGCGCCTCATCCACAGTCTTGCCGAGGACCAGCGTCTTCAGCGCCGCTGGGTCCAGGACGGCCATCTGCTGCGCGGTCACGGTGACGGGGAAGCTGACCGTCTGACCACTCACGATCGGATCGCCCGGCGTGATCTCCATGGAGTCGCCGACGAGCTCGTAGCCGGGCTTGACCGACGCCCGTACCTTCGCCTCGGCGATCTGGCTGACCGGTCCGGCATCCACCGCGATGACGGAGCCCGTGGCGCTCAGCCCAAGGTCGAACGACGCGATCTCCTGGCCGACCAGGGTCGCCGGGTCGACCGTCGGCGTCGCCTCGCCGTACCTGGCGGTCCCCGCGAAGACCGTGGCACCACCTGATGCGAGTGCCGGGTCCCGGATCTTCACCTGGAACTCCGCATCGAGCGCCTTCTTGAGCGACGCGAGCGCGGCGTCGACGTCCTTCTGTGTGACCCGCGGGAAGTCCGTACTGGTGCCGCCCGTCGTCGCGTCCGGGTTATTGACCTTGAGGGTGATCGGGTCCTCGCCCCTGGGGATGATCCGAATCGTGTTGGGCTCGACATCGCCCTCCGTGCCACCTACGACGGCGGTCACCTTGACGCTTGCCTTCGCCGGAATGATGGTCAAGCCGACGAGATCGGCGCGCGCGATCGTGACCGTCGCGTTCGTCCGGAATCGGGCGCCGCCCTGGGTGCTCACGATGCTGCCGGCCGGCACGGTGTTGGGGCTCAGGAAATCCAGGTTCTCGAAGCGGATCGTACCAGTCGCCTTGGTGACTTCGGTCCGTTTGCCGGTCGCGGGGAACGTCGCAGCGGCACTGGCCTCGATGGGCAGCTTCTCCGCCGGCACGACGAGCGCCGCCGCGTCCGGTTCCGTCGCGACAGGATCGGCGACGACGGTCAGATGCAGTGGCCCAAGGCGTTCCGTCTTCGGCGCGACGGCGATGGTCGCCGAAGGCAGGAGCAGATAGGCCCCGACCCCGGCGACGACGACGGCGAGGGCAAGGATCGCCAGCCCGACCAGGAGCGGCGTCCGCGAAGTCCCCCGGCCGGCGGGCCGAACGATCGTCGAGTCGGCGCCACGTCCGCCGGCTGCCTGGATCGTCTGCCACGGACGGTCGTCGATCGCAGGCTCGGGGGGGCGCGGCACCGTCGTTCGGACCGTGTCACCGCGGGAGGCGGCCGCGCCCAGTCCAGACGCGGTGACCGTCAGTGCGGGCGATGGGCCTTCGTCGTCGGCATGGTCCACGTCGCCAGCCGGATCTCCGTGCTCCGACACCGCCAGGGACGATTCGTACTCGCCCACAGAGCTGAACACCGGCAGCCCCGCGGACGCCGCCAGGGCGCGCGTCGCTGGATCGCCGGCCACGATCGACAGTCGCTTCTCGTGGGTCAGGGCGTCGCGCGACAGGAGTCTGAAGTTGATCCGCGAGGTCGCGACTCGTGAGCCGTACGGCAGGACCGCAGCGACGCGTGAGCCCTCCACCTCGCGGATGCGGGCGGCGGCCGAGGTGATCTCGTCGTCGATGTCGAGGTAGATGATGCTGCCGGCCATCGCTCAGACCTTCATCGCACGCAGGACGCGCCGCAACGCCGCATCAAGTGCGTCATCGGACGCCTGGAGCTCGATGGCCTGGAAGGCGAGGCCCAGTGGTGTGACGTCCTGCTGGTCCACGAGAAGTTCGGTCGCATCCGAGATCGTCTCGATCTGGTCCGGAGCCATGATCGTGACTTCCGGGGGCCGGGCGAAGGGCAGGCGCTGGTAGAACTCGACCGACGCGAGGGCCGACCGGATCTCGGGGAGGCGCGACCCACCGCCGCACAGGAAGATACGCCCGGGCAGCAGATCGCCGCCCGACAACTCCTCCATCACGAGCTCCACGCCGGCCGCCCACACGCGCACATCATCCGCCAGGATCCGCGCGATGTCCGCCGCCCCGTCCACCGTGATGCCGCGGGCGTAGTCCACCTTGAGGGCCTCGGCGCGTGGGAACGGTAGGTCCAACCGATCGGCCAGGGATTTCGTGAAGGCACGACCGCCAAGCGCGAACATACGCGTGCCTTCGATGCCGCCCGAACGGACGAGCGCCACGTCCGTGGTGCCGCCTCCGACGTCCACGAACAACGCGCCTGCCTGACGGATATGGTCGCTGCCGAGGACCCGAGCGACGGCATAGGGTTCCGCGACGATCTCGAGCAGCTCCAGGTCCAGCTGCGACGCGACACTCTGGAGTGCACCCAGGTGGACGAGCGGGGCAAAGGCGTTGAAGATGCCGATCTTGACGTGCCGCCCCTTGAACCCGACCGGGTTGGTCAGCGCGTAGCCATCGATGGAGGCGCCGGTCACCGCAGCGTGGACCAGGCGCACGTCGACGTGCGGCAGACCGGTCTCCCAGGTGATGGCGCGCTCGGCCTCGTGGAGCGCCTCGCGCTGGACGACGTCGATGAGCTTCTGGAGCTCGCTCTCGGTGATCGGCTGGTCCGGCTTCTTGCGCTCCTGGCTGTGGGTGGTCGTGAAGCCCTTCACGAGTTCGCCGGCGATGCCGATGACGACCTGGGTCGGGCGAAAGCCTGCCATCTCCTCCGCTTCCTGGAGGGCGACCGCGCAGTTGTCGACGACCGCGGCGATGTCGGCGACCGTGCCGGATTGCATGTGGGAGAGGCCCTGTCGCTTGCGGCCCACGCCGCGGACCGTGCCGTGCCCGGCGGCATCGATATCGAACACGAGCGCCTTGGCGAATTCCGTGCCGACATCGAGTGCCGTGCAGGCGGCCAGACTCTCCTCGCCGTCGCGCTGCCAGATGCGCCGCCAGAACGCCATCAAAGGTTCCACTCGGGCATGACCAGCGCGCCGCTGACGAGCAGTGCGCCGAGCCAGACCTGGAACACCAGGGACGCGACGAACAACGCGATCCCCCCGACCGCGGATGCCGGGTGACGTTCACCGCCACGGGCGAAGCCGTACCCAACGGCGATGAAGCCAAGGCCGGCGACGGCGCTCGCAACGCGGATCCCCTCCGGGATGGCCGTGTGCGCGGATACCACGGCCGTCAGCAGGTACCAGACGCCGACGACCGCACCGAGGCCGAGCACCGCCGCCTTGGTCCGCTCGTAGCTGACCCGGCCGGCGACGAGCAGGGCCTGCAGGACCGCCACGACCAGCATCGCCCCGATGCCGATCCCGCCGACGACGAGGGCCGTGGTCGTGACGACCTCGAGTTCGATGACGGCCAGCACCAGCGCGACGGGGACCATGGCAAGCATCAACACGACGCTGGCGGCGTCGTTGGCCGTGCCCCACCGTCCGCCGCGCGAAAAGAACAGCAGGAGTGTCGCCATTCCAACGACGGTCATCGCAGCAGCGAGCCACGCTGACACGCCCGCCAGCTGCGCGAACGACAGGGATGTCACGTCTGGTCCAGCACGCGGACGATCGCCTGGCGGATGGCCGCCAACGCGTGGGCCGATCCCTCCCGGCGCGTGCCACGGCCCTGGGCCATGCCCGGACGTCCGCCACCGCGGCCGTCGAGCGCCGGCATCGCGGCGGTCACGAGGTCCCCGGCCGAGATCCCGCGGGCGACCAGGTCGTCCGAGACGGTCACGAAGAGCTGGGGCTCCTCGGCATCGAGCACGAGCGCGACGACGCCCGAGCCAAGCACGCCGCTGATGTCCCGGGCGGCCGCCTTGAGCGCTTCCATCGAGTCATAGGGCAGCGACGCGGCGACCAGCCTCACGCCAGGCGCAACCTCCTGGGCCGCTTCGGCAAGGGCACCAGGCTTCGGCAGGCCGGCGCCCTCGCCCGCCTTGAGCCGTCGCCTCGTCTCCTTCAGCTCCTCCCGGAGGGCCAGGATCCGGTCGGGCAGCGCCTCCAGCGACTGGGCGCCGACCGTCTCCGCGGCTTGCTCCAGCAGATCGAATCGCTGACGGACGAGGGCGTCCGCGCCGGCACCCGTGACCGCCTCGATCCGGCGCATGCCCGAACCGATGTTCCGTTCCGAGGTGATCAGGAAGCCGCCGATCTGGCCGGTGGCACGGCAATGCGTCCCGCCACACAGCTCGAAGCTGTAGTCCTGGACGCGGATGGTTCGGACGGTCTCGCCGTACTTCTCGTCGAAGAAGGCATCGGCCCCTCCCTCGATCGCCTCCGGCATGCTCATGGATGCGATGGAGACGGGTCGGTCGTCGCGGATGATACGGCGGACCTCGTCTTCGATCGCGCGCTTCTCGTCAACGTTCAGGGCCCGATCGAACGGGAAGTCGAAGCGCAGGTACTCCGGCGTGACGAGTGAGCCGGCTTGCCGCGCTCGCTCGCCGACGACGTTGCGCAACGCCCGGTGGAGCAGGTGCGTGCCCGTGTGGTTGCGCATCGTGTGCGCCCGTCGCTCCGCATCCACCTCGGCCTCAATGGTCTCGCCTACGCGCACGCGGCCATGGAGCGTCCCGCGATGGACGATGAGCCCACCCAGCGGCCTCTGGGTATCGGCGACGGTGAACAGCTCGCTGCCGCCCCCCTGCTCGCGCAGGACGCCGTGGTCCCCCACCTGGCCGCCGCCTTCCGCATAGAAGGGCGTGCTGTCGAGCACGACCTCCGCCTCGCCGTGCCCGGTCAGCTCGTCGAACGCCAGCCCGTCCCGGAGGATGGCCACGATCCGGCCATCCGCGGTCGTCGTCTCGTAGCCGACGAACGTCGTGTCGCCGGCACGGGCCTGGATGGTCCCGTACAGCGACGACAGTTCGGCGTACCTGGCCAGTTCCGCCTTCTTGCCGGATCGCGACCGCTGGCGCTGCCCGGCGAGGGCGGTATCGAAACCGGCGCGGTCGACGCGGACGCCGTACTCGACAGTCAGTTCGATGGTCAGATCGATCGGGAATCCATAAGTGTCGTGCAAACGAAAGGCGATCTCACCGGGCAGCACCGGGGCGTCCGGCGGCAGGTCCTCCGGCCGTCGGCCGATCACCCGCTCTGTCGTGGCGAGTCCAGCCAGTGCCTCGTCGAGCATCTTGGTGCCGGCATCGAGGGTCCGGGCGAACTGTGCCTCCTCGCTCACGATGACCGACATGATCTCGGGCCGGCGTTCGGCCAGGTACGGGTAGGCGTCGAGCATGATCTCGATCACGACCTCGGCCAGGTCTGTCAGGAACGGTTCGCGCCGTCCCAGGAGCCGGCCATGCCGGACCGCCCGCCGGACGATGCGCCGCAGCACGTAACCCCGGCCCTCGTTGGCGGGCAGCACGCCGTCAGCGATGAGGAACGCGATCGTGCGCGAATGGTCGGCGATGACCTGGTAGCTGAACCGCTGGGCCTCGAAGTCGGCCGGATCGTGACCCAGCAGTTCACGCAGTCGCTCGTGGATCGGCGTGAACAGGTCCGTGTCGAAGTTGGAGGACACCTGCTGGAGGACGCTGGCCAGCCGCTCCAGACTCATCCCGGTATCGATGCTCTTGAACGGCAATGGCGTCCGGCCATCCGGCCGCTGGTCGAACTCCATGAACACCAGGTTCCAGATCTCGAGCCAACGCGGGCAGTTCTCGGAATGGTCCGGCGTGCAATGCGGCCCCTCGGAGAGATGCGCCCCGCGATCGAAGTGGATCTCGCTGCACGGCCCGCAAGGACCCGTCTCCGCCATCCGCCAGAAGTTGCTGTCGTCGCCGGTATCGACGTTGCCCCACTTGGCCATCCGGTCGGCGGGCAGGCCGATCTCGTCGCGCCATACGTTCCAGGCGACCTCGTCGTCGGTGTAGGTCGTGGCCGCGAGCCGATCCGCCGGGATCCCGAGGTCCTTTGTCAGGAACTCCCACGCGAAGTGGATGGCTTCGCGCTTGAAGTAGTCACCGAAGCTCCAGTTGCCGAGCATCTCGAAGAACGTGTTGTGGCGGGTGGTCCGGCCCACCTCTTCGAAGTCGTTGTGCTTGCCGGCGACACGCAGGACACGCTGGTAGTCGACGGCTCGCGTATAGCTGCGCGTCTCGGCCCCGATCAGGACGTCCTTGAACTGGACCATCCCGGAGTTCGTGAACAGGAGCGTCGCGTCCCCGGCCGGGACGAGGCCTGCGCTGGGCACCACGGTATGGCCGCGTTCGGCGAAATAGTCGACGAACCGGCGTCGGATTTCGGCGGCGGGCAACGCCTTGATCCGCGGATCGGGGCTGGTCGTGGGGGTCGGCATCCGTCGCAATGGTACCCAACCGCACGTCGGGGCCGTGACTGTCTGGCCGGATCGTCGTCAACGACGTGTTGACACTGCCTGCCGCGTCCGGAATGCTGGGCTCCGACCGAAGTCACAGCCGGATCGCCGGAGGGAACCTGCGGGTCCTGGCGGCCGCCTGGGGCCGGCCCATTCCCATGGGCTCCGGCGATCACGGTCTCCGGCGCGACGGCCCGACTGCTCGGCGACTCGGCTTCGCCGCTGGCACAGGCGGCCCCCGCCTGGCTCTCCTTCTGCGCGCTCGTCGGCTGGGCGATCCTGCCCGTCGTCGCGGCGATCCATCGGTTCCGTCGCGTGGACCTCAACGAATGAAGCCCGGAGGCGCCCGTTGCACTTCCGCATCGTCGACTCTCAGACGACGAAACCGGCGCTGGAGACCCTGAGGCCTATCGTCGACTCGCCACGAAGCAGGATTCGATGACTCCCAGGCAACGAACCGTCCCCGACGGCCCCGGAGACGGACGGCGGCGTCCGTCGCGCACGTTTCGTCGTCGACCAGGCGACGGGACTTACCGTCGGATCCTCCTGGTCCAGGCGCTACCGGGCGCTACCGGCCGCGGCATCAGCGGCCGAGGTCGGGACCTGATGGCGAACCGTGCGACCCGGGCGCCTCAACCGTGGTCCTCGCGAGCGCGTCCGCGTTCAAGGGCTGCCCCTCGACGGCCCCAGGGCCGCCATCGCGCTCGAGATCCCGATCCCGACCCACGCCCCGAGTGACGCTGCGACGAGATGGAAGTCGCCGATGGAGAGCAGTGCAAAGCCGAGCCGGTCGCCGAAGGCGTCGCCTGCCCAGGCGCCCAGGATCGCCGCGACGACGATGATCGGGAGGCGGCCGCCGGCACTGCCGCGGATCAGCACGTAGACCGATGCGTGGAAGACGCCGACGAGGACCGCCAGGATGACTGCCGGTTCGACGCTCACGCGCCCGGGCCGGCGAGGGTCGCCGTCGCCCCGTCCACCCGGTCCACCAGGTCCGGTCCCGTGCCGGCCGAGCCCGCAACCATCGCCCGCGCGATCCGCCCGCCGCCGAGGACGACATCACCGTCGTACAGGACGGCCGCCTGGCCAGGAGCCGCGGCCCAGACCGGCGTATCGATCTCCACGATCCAGCGACCGCCGCGTGCCAGCTCGGCGGACGACGCGGGCCTGACGGTGGCCGGGACCGGAGTGGCTCGGTGGCGGATCCGGATATCCGCGCGGAATGGCTCGTCGCCGGCCGGAGGCTCACCCGCGACGAAGGAGACCCGCTCCAGCACGATCGAGGTGGTCTCCAGGTCCTCGCGCCGACCCAGGGTGATCGTGTTGGTCAAGGGGTCGATGCGGCTGACGTAGCGCGGCGCACCCAGGGCCACACCGAGTCCCTTGCGCTGGCCGATCGTGTAGGCCGGCGTCCCGTCATGCTCCCCCACCTGCTCGCCGTCGCGATCGAGAAGCGGTCCCGGCTCCGGCACCCAGCCTGCTCGCTGGCGCAGGGCATCACGGTAGTCGCCGCCGGGCACGAAGCAGATCTCCTGGCTCTCCGGCTTGTCCGCCGTGGCAAGGCCAAGCGAGCGGGCGACTGCGCGCACCTCCGGCTTGGTGAGGTCACCCAGCGGGAACCGGGCGTGGTCCAGCTGGTCCTGCCGCAGACCGTAGAGGAAATAGGTCTGGTCCTTGTCGCCGTCCTTGGCTCGACAGAGCTGCGACCGGCCGTCCGGGCCGACCGTCCGGCGCGCGTAGTGCCCGGTCGCGACGGCGTCGCACTCGTACAGGTGGCGAGCTCGACCCAGCAGCGCACCGAATTTCACATACGTGTTGCAATCGACGCACGGCGAGGGCGTCGAGCCACTCAGATAGGCGTCGAGGAAGGGCTGCAGCACCCCGGCATCGAACTCGCGCTCCAGGTTCATGACGTAGAACGGGATGTCCAGCTGGGCCGCGACCCGCCGTGCGTCGTCTGCAGCGTCGAGCGAGCAGCAGCTCTTCTTGAACTCCGAGTACGAATCGGCGGCGTCGTGCAGGCGCATCCACACGCCGATCACCTCGTGGCCCTGCTGGTGCAGGAGCGCCGCAGCGACCGACGAATCGACGCCGCCGGACATCGCCACGAGGATCCGGCTCATGCAGGCACGCTCTGGCCGAGCGGATCGGCGGCGACCGCGGCACTCCCGATGCGCATCGACGCCACCACCCCGGGCACGACGTCGCAGGCGATCGCGATCTCGTCGTCCGTGGTGGTGCGGCCGAGTGACAGGCGGAGCGCCCCGCGGGCCTCCTCCTCCGGGTAACCCATCGCCGTCAGCACGTGGCTGACCTCCGTGGAGCCGGTGGCGCAGGCCGAGCCGACGGAACAGGCGATCCCTTCCAGATCGAGCGACATCGCGACTGATGCGCCGTCAGTATCGCGGGCGACGATGGAGAGAAGGCCCGGCAGACGTTCGGTCGGATGACCGGTCGGCTCCGTACCAGCGACCGCGAGGACTGCGGCGGCCAGCCGGTCGCGCTGGTCACGCAGACGAGCGGTCGTCTCGGCGCGCTCTGCGCAGGTCAGCTCGAAGGCGACGGCCAGGCCGACCACGCCGGCGACGTTCTCCGTGCCGGCTCGGCGGTAGCGCTCCTGGCTGCCTCCCTGCTGCTGGGCCAGGATGTGGGTGCCGTGGCGGACATACAGCGCACCGACGCCCTTGGGACCCTCGAACTTGTGGGCGCTCAACGACACGAGGTCGGCGCCAAGCGACTGGATGTCGATGTCGACGTAGGGCGCGGCCTGCACGGCGTCGACGTGCAGCAGCACGCCCTTGCGCTGGCGAACCCGGTCGGCGATCTCAGCGATCGGCTGGAGCGTCCCGACCTCGTTGTTGGCCAGCATGATCGAGACGAGGATCGTGCGGTCCGTGAGGGCCGCCTCCAGTTGATCCGGATCGACCCGGCCGTATCGATCCACCGGCACTGCGATGACCTCGAACCCGAACTTCTCCAGGTAGCGGAGCGTGTGCCCGACCGCGTGATGCTCCACCGCCGAGGTCACGATCCGGTGACCGCGTGCCTTGCCGGCCCACGCGGCGCCCTTGAGGGCCAGGTTGTTGGCCTCGGTGCCGCCCGAGGTGAACACGATCTCGCGCCCCTCCGCGTTCAGCGCGCGAGCGACGCGCTCGTGGGCGTCGTCGAGGGCCGACCGCGTCGCCCGGCCGAACGAATGGGCCGAACTCGGGTTCCCATATGACTCCGTCAGGAACGGCAGCATCGCGTCCAGCACCTCCCGCCGGAGCGGGGTCGTGGCCGCATGATCCAGGTAGATCGGCATGGCCGGCATTGTACGCCAGGTTCCTGACCGATCCGACTCGCCCCTCGACACGTGGTCGGAAGCACATATGCGGTCGAGCCACGCTTGACTCATCATGATGAGTCACATAGGCGCACACAATGACCAAGCGACTCCAGGTGCTGATGGACGACGCCGAGCTGAGCGAGCTCCAACGTTTCGCTCGTGAACGGCGAACGACGGTCGCGGAGGTCGTCCGGCAGACGTTGCGTGCAGCGCGCGCAGAGGCCACGTCTCCCGATCTGGCCGATCGGCTCGCGGCCGTCAAGCGGGCGTACGAACATCGATTCCCGATCAACGACATCGACGTCGTCCTCGACGAGATCGAGCGGGGCTACCTTGGGGCGCATCCACGGTGATCTTCGTCGACTCGAACATCCCGATGTATCTGATCGGGGCCGATCATCCCAACAAACCGATCGCGCGCCGGATCGTCGAACGCGCTCTTGCCGACGGCGAACGGCTCGTCACCGATGTCGAGGTCTTCCAGGAGATCCTGCATCGCTACGTCACGATCAATCGGCGGGATGCCATCGATGTCGCCTTCGAGGCGCTCTCGAGCATCGTTCGCGTCGCTGCCTGACGGATCCGGTCAGCCTGCCGGGGCTCCCTCGCGCTCGGTCGCGCGGCGCAGGTCGTCGGCCTGGCCGGAGGTGCGGCGTCGGTCGTGCTGGGAGAGGGCTCGCTTGCGCAGCCGGATCGACTCGGGCGTCACCTCGACCAGTTCATCGTCGGCGATGAACTCGAGCGCGCTCTCCAGCGTCAGCGGGCGAGGCGGCGTCAACCGCAACGACTCGTCGTGCGAGTGCGTCCGGATGTTGGAGAGCTTCTTCTCCTTGGTCGGATTGACGTCCATGTCGCCTGACCGGCTGTTCTCGCCGACGACCATCCCCTCGTAGACCTCGACCCCGGCGCCGATGAACAGCTCGGCGCGCTGCTCGAGGTTGAACAGGCCATAGGCGTTGGACGTTCCGGCGCGGTCCGAGACCAGGACTCCGTTCGTGCGATGGGTGACCTCGCCGGCCCACGGTCCGTAGCCCTCACCGATCTGGTGCAGCAGTGCCGTGCCGCGGGTGTCCGTCAGGAGCTGGCCGCGGTACCCGATCAGGCCTCGGACCGGCAGCACGTACTCGAGCCGGACCCGGCCGTCGGTGTCGGTCGACATCTGCTCGAGGCGCCCCTTGCGGCCGGCCAGCGCCGTCTGGATCTCGCCGATGTAGTCGGGCGGGATATCGATGGTGATCCGCTCATACGGCTCGTGGATCTCGCCGCCGACCTGGCGCAGGAGCACTTCGGGTCGCGATGCGGTGAGCTCGAAACCTTCGCGGCGCATCTGCTCGATGAGGACGGCCAGCTGGAGCTCGCCACGGCCACGCACTTCGAACGACTCGCTCGACTCCACGGGGCGAACCTCGATGGAGACGTTGCCGAGGACCTCTTTCTCGAGGCGGGCCTTGATCTGGCGGCTCGTGACGTACTTGCCCTCACGCCCGGCCAGCGGCGAGGTGTTGACGCCGAACGTCATGCGCAGCGTGGGCGCATCCACGTCGAGGCGGTGCAACGGCCGGGGATCCGCCGGATCGGTCAACGTATCGCCGATCGTCACCTCGGGCAGGCCTGCCACGCTGACGATGTCGCCCGGGCCGGCTTCGGCCGTGTCGACCCGCTCGATGCCGTGGGCCGTCTGCAGGCTCGTGACCGTGCCGGTCAGGGTGACCGTTCGGCCCGGCTCGATCGAACCAGCCGTATCATCCGCCGCTTCGCGCACGACGATGATCTTCTGGCCCAGCCGGATCGTGCCGTTCCAGATCCGTCCGACGGCCATCCGCCCGACGTACTCGTTGGCCGACAGGTTCGTGACGAGCAGTTGGAGCGGGTGGCCGGGCGTGTAGCTGACCGGCGGCGTCACCTCGACGAGCAGATCCAGCAGCGGTCGCAGATCCGTGCCCGGCTGGGCGAGGTCGCGGGTCGCGGTCCCCAGCTTGGCGTTCGTGTACGCGATCTGGAACTCGATCTGGTGCTCGTCGGCACCCAGGTCCATGAACAGCTCATAGACCATGTCGAGGACTTCGGCCGGCCGGGCGTCGCCGCGATCGATCTTGTTGAGCGCGACGATGACCGGCAGGTGCCGGGCCATCGCCTTTTGCAGGACGTAGCGGGTCTGCGGCAGCGGCCCCTCCGCGGCATCGACCAGCAGCAGCACCGAATCCACCATGAGCAGCGACCGCTCCACTTCGCCGCCGAAGTCGGCGTGGCCGGGCGTGTCGACGATGTTCAGGCGCACGCCGGCATGGTCGACCGTCGTCTGCTTGGCGAGGATCGTGATGCCCTTCTCGCGTTCGAGATCGCCCGAATCCATGACTCGGTCGACGACCGTCTGGTTGGCCCGGAAGGCGCCGGTCTGGCGGAGCATCGCGTCGACGAGCGTCGTCTTGCCGTGGTCGACATGGGCGACGATCGCGATGTTGCGAAGGTCGGCCCGAATCGCCATCGCGGCGGGCTGGGAGGCGTCGAGATTCGTGGCGGTGGGCACGGGCAGACAGATCTCCAGTCGAACAAGGACGCCCGATTGTCCCACGAAAGGACCGAACAGCGCGAACGCCCGGCACTACACTCGCAGGATGACCGTCGCCGCCGTCATCCTGTCCTCCACCGCCGAGGGTTCCCTGGCGGAGACCCAGGGCCAGCCCCGGGTTCGCCGACTGGCGGATATCGGCTGGTCCGGTGGCGCCCTCCTGATCATCGTGGTCTCGCCCGACGATGACGGGTCGGTCTTGGCGGCACTGGCCGGCTCCGAGGCGATCTACGGTTCCTGAGCACCGATAGAGACTGGCCCGGTCGGCCAGATGATCCGCGGCGCGGAGCTGGCGATGGACGAAGTCCGCGATACGAGCGCCATCCTGCTGTGGCCGGCCAGCATGACCTGGGTGGGACCCGAGACCGTGACGTCACTCATCGAGGCCCACGGGACGAATCCGCGACGATCCTCCAGCCGGCCTGGCACGGCGAGCCGGGGTGGCCGATCCTCCTCCCTGTCGTCCATCTGGGTGCCCTGCGGGCCGTCGCTCCGGATCGCATGCCGCCGGACGTCCTCGGGGACTTGGCCGCGACCGTCCCGACCCGGATCGTGGAAGTCGGCGACCCCGGCGTCGTCCACGGCGTGGACACGCCGCTCGTCGAGCTGCCGCCATACGAGGGCCCGCCGGATCCACCGGCCGGCCACGCCCACGAATGGGGCTCCGACGTCGACTCCGAGGCTGGCCTCGGCGAAGCGTAGTCAGCGACAGCGCCGGGCCGATCGAGGGCTCGCGCCGCCAGCCGTGGCCGATCTCGGCGTCAGCTGGCCGGGGCCGCCGCCGTTGCCCGTTGTGGCTGGTGGGCCGGCACGCGCAGGACCGCTGGCAGGGGTCCGCTAGCGCCGGTCCGGGACGCCGACGAAACGCAGGCCGAGTTCCTCGTATTGGCCGGGCTCCGGAATCGACGGTGCCTCCAGCATCGGGTCGCTCCCGGATTGGGTCTTCGGGAAGGCCATCACCTCGCGGATCGTCGGCTGCTTCGCAAGCAGGGCGGCCCACCGGTCGATGCCGATCGCGATCCCGCCGTGTGGTGGCGCGCCATAGTCGAAGGCGTCGAGGACGGCGCCAAACTTCTCGCGCATCGTCTCCAGCGAGTGACCCTGCAGCAGGAACGAGCGTTCCAGAAGTTCCCGTCGATGGATCCGGATGGAGCCACCGCCGAGTTCCCAGCCGTTGAGCGCCAGGTCGTACTGGAGCGCCCGGGCACGCCCGGCCGGGTCACTCGGCGACGGCCTCGCCGGATCGCCAGACTCCGTGACGAGCAGTGCCTCGTCCTCCGGCAGCACGCCGCTGAACGGGTTGTGGGTGGCGTGCCAGCGGCCGTTCTCCGTGTCCCACTGATACATCGGGAAGCGGTGGACCCAGACGTAGGCGAGAACGTTCGGATCCGCCAGGCCGAGCCGCTCCCCCAGCTCCACCCGCAGACGGCCCAGCACGTCGGCGGTGATGTCGTGCGTGTCTGCGACGATCAGGATGAGGTCGCCTTCGCGGGCCCCGGTGCGCTTCACGATCGTGCGCTGCGTCTCGTCGGACAGGAACTTCGCGATCGGGCTCTTGATCGCGCCGCCGGGCTCCAGCGCCAGATAGGCGAGCCCCTTGGCACCGAAACGACGCGCCCGCTCGGTCAGCTCGTCGATCTCGCGCCGGGTGATCCCGGCCATGCCGGGTGCGACGATCGCCTTGACCCGGTTGCCCGCCGCGAGCGCCGAATCGAAGACGCCGAATCCCGACGCCGGCGCACCATCCGGCCCGATGAGCGCGGGAGCGAGGTCCACCAGCTCCATCCCGAAACGGATATCCGGCTTGTCGGACCCGTAGCGCTCCAGCGCCTCCTCGAACGTCAGGACCGGGAACGGCGTCTGCTGGATCGGTCGTTCCGGGACCGTCTGGCGCGACACCTCGATCGCGGTCGCCTCGACGAAGGCCATGACCGTCGCCTCGTCGACGAAGCTCATCTCGAGGTCCAGCTGGGTGAATTCCGGCTGTCGGTCGCCGCGCAGATCTTCGTCCCGATAGCAACGGGCGATCTGGAAGTAGCGGTCCATGCCCGCGACCATCAGAAGCTGCTTGAGCTGCTGCGGACTCTGCGGCAGGGCGTACACGGTGCCCGGCTGGAGCCGGCTGGGGACGATGAAGTCGCGCGCGCCTTCGGGCGTGCTCTTGATCAGCGTCGGCGTCTCCACCTCGACGAATCCGTTGGCGTGATGGACCTCGTGGATCGCCTTCACCATCCGACTGCGGAGCACGAGGCGACGCTGCATACCCTCGCGGCGGATATCGAGATATCGATACTTCAGGCGCAGGCCCTCATCGACGGGCGCGTCCGGATCGTTGATGTAGAAGGGCGGCGTCTTCGCCTCGGACAGGATCGTGACGTCGGACGCCCGGAGCTCGACCTCGCCGGTCGGCAGCTTCGGGTTCTCCGTGCCGGGCAGGCGCAAGGCGACCTCGCCCTGAACCATGACGACGAACTCGGATCGGACGCGTGAGGCCTGCTCGTGGGCGGCGGGTGCATCCGATCTGTCGATGACGACCTGGGTGATGCCGTACCGGTCGCGCATCTCGAGGAAGATCAGGTGGCCCAGGTCACGCCGCCGATGGACCCAACCAGACAGGCGGGCGGAGCTGCCCGCATCGGCCGCCCGCAGTTGGCCGCAGGTATGGCTGCGATAGGGCGTAGCGAGGCTCGGGGTGGGGTCGGTCATGGCCGCCGTATGGTAGTCGAACCGGCGTGCCGACCGGGGCAGGGCCGGGCGGGGCAAGGGCGGGGCTGTCCGAGCGACGTGCCCCCGCGACCCTGCCCGCGTCCGACATCGACCGGCTGCGAGCGTGTTACGAGGGCGTTCTCGAGTTCACCCCGCTCGGGGTGCGGCTCGGCATCGTCCTCTACCGGACCGGCGCCGGGATGACGTCGCCTATCTCCTCCTGGAGAAGCGACCCTCCTTCATCGAAGAAGCGGTGGCGGCTTGCCTCAACGTATTCCGGGGACAACTCGAATCCGAGCCAAGCTCGGTCGGTTCGCTCAGCTGCCCATCCCGTAGTCATCGACCCGCCGAAGATGTCGACTACGAGGTCGCCGGGGTCAGTCAAGAACTTGATGAACCATTCCGGGAGTTGAACTGGGAATCGGGCTGGGTGAATCTTCAAGCCTTGTTCGGCCAAAAGCGTCATGTATCGGCCGTTACTGTCGTTGTTGCCTAGCGTCAATACGTTCCCCGGGATCGCCCCACCGTGATCCTTCTGGAACGTCGCCTTGGCCAGATGGCCGCTTGGCCGCCTCTTGGCCTTGAAGCCCCGATCAATCAAGCGAAGCATGTCGTCCGAGTACGGAACAAGCACATTCCGATTTGAAGCCTTTGGGCGCTCAGTCTTCGATAGCCACCAGCAAGGCTCGACGCTGTCCTTGACGCGGATCCGCTGCACGTTGACCCATTCGGCTGGCGCCGGCATCTTGGCGGGGTTGTACCAATAGATCTCCTGCGCCAAATGGAATCCGACCTCGTCGACGAGGCTGATCAGCAGCCGAAAGTGGTAGAGGGATCGCACTGGGTGGCCCTTCTGCCACGCCCCCCCTATGTTCAGGACGAACGATCCGTCGTCGGTGAGGACGCGGTTGACCTCGCGAGCAAAGGGAAGAAACCATTCGATGTACCTGTCTTGATTCTCGTTCCCGTACTCCTTCTTGAACTCGAGGGCGTATGGGGGCGAGGTCACAACGAGGTTCACCGATGCAGCGGGCATCTCGTGGAGCAACTCAAGAGAGTCGCCCTGATAGACCGCCCCACGGCGCGTCTTGTACGCGGGTGTGCGTCCCTCAAGCAGGCGGTCAGGACCGACGCAAGCATCCAGCGACCCGGTGAGGTCCACGACATCCATGGGGTCGTGTCGCGAGCTGGTGACGGTCACAGCAGTTCGGCGAGGTTGGCGGTCCAAGGGGCCGCCACGGGCTGTGGGACCACTTGGATCGTTGCGAGGTAGCGGGTGTCGGCAGCGAGCCCGCGAAGCGAATCGATTCGGGTGAACAGGAAACTCCACTCGCCGGTACGGTTGAACAGGCAGACGGCCAGGATATCGAACTGGTCGACGCGGTAGTAGCGACTCATCGGGTCGCTCTTGCTGGCGCGCGTCTTCTGCGTCTCGGCTCGCAAGGTACCCGACCCGGATCGGACGTTCTTCGCCTCCATCGTGATGGCGGGTCCACCCTTGAGCCAAACGATGAAGTCCGGTTCGCCGTCCTGGTCCTGCCATTCATATCCGTCGATGACGCCGGCCAACTGAAGGCCATCAAGATATCGAGCGGCGAACAGTTCAGCCAGCTTTCCCTTGAGATCCGCCCGAGCCCGAAAGCCGTTCTCCAGCGCATCCAGGATGTCCCGAGCCGAGGCGTTCAGCATTCGTTTCGACGTGATGACCAATGGAGTTGGTGCGTCGGCTCGGGCCGGGGTGTGCGACCACGCCCGACGCCAGCGGTACACCCGATTCTGGCCGATCACTCACAGGCGTCAGTGTAACCACATGGCCCGAGGCGGCATGACCGATCAGCCGTGGCGGTGCGCGGCGTGGTCTCGATCGATCTCGCGAGCCAGGTCTGCGACGGCCACGACCCTCTGGGTGCCGGCCGGCAGATCCCGGAGTCCAACGTCACCGGCGGCCAGATCGTCACCCAGGATCACCGCGAAATGCGCGCCGTCGCGCGCGGCTGCCTCAAGCTGCTTGCCGAGCTTGCGCCGACCGAGTTCTGCGCGCGCCACGATCCCTGCGGCGCGAAGGTCCGTGGCGATCCGCAGCCGCGCGATCGTGTCGTTGGGGTCGGTGCCGACGACGACTGCAGTCGGTGGCACCTCCGGCGTGAGGGCGCCACCCGTTTCGGTGAGGGCCAGCACCAGCCGGTCCAGGCCGATCCCAAAGCCGATGCCCGGGGCCGGCCGGCCGCCGAGCAACTCGACCAACCCGTCATAGCGACCGCCGCCGGCCAATGCCTGCTGCTGTCCCTCTCGACCGACCACGTAGAACTCGAACGCGGTTCGCGTGTAGTAATCCAGCCCACGAACCAGGCCCGGCTCCAGGCGATACGAGACGCCCAGCGCGTCGAGATGCGCGCGGACCGCCGCGAAGTGCTCGTCACAGGCAGCGCACAGCCGATCCGTGATCCGCGGTGCGGCCGCATTGAGATCGACCATCGCCGGGTCCTTCGAGTCGAGGAGGCGCAGGACGTTGCGGTCCAGGCGTCCGCGCTCGATCACCGGCAGCGAGACGCGATGCGGCTCGTAATAGGCGGTCAGTTCGGCGATATAGGCCGGCCGGCAGGCGGCGTCGCCGATCGAATTGAGCAGGACCTCGACACCGGGCAGCCCGGCCTCGCGGTAGAAACGCGACCCGAGTTCGATGATCTCGGCGTCCACGGCCGGGCCCGGATCGCCGATCGCCTCGACGTCGAACTGCCAGAACTGGCGGTACCGTCCGGCCTGGGGCCGGTCGTAGCGGAACATCGGGCCGGTCTGGGTCAACTTCACTGGCTGCGGCCAGGTCTGCATGCCATGCTGGATGTAGGCACGAACGATCCCGGCGGTCGGTTCCGGGCGGAGCGACCACGACTCGGATTCCTCGGTCCGCGGGGCGAGCCGGAAGAGCTCCTTCTCGACGACGTCGGTGATCGCGCCGATCCCCCGCTCGAAGACGTCCGTCTGTTCGAACAGCGGCGTTTCGATGCGCCGATAGCCGTAGCGCGCCGCCAGGTCCGCCGCCAGTCGCTCCAGGCGGGTCCACGTCGGGGTCTCGCGGGGCAGCAGGTCGCGGGTCCCGCGCGGAGCTCGGTAGGTGGGCATCAGGCAGCGAGGATGGGGACGCCGTAGTCGCGCATCCGTCGGTCGGAGGTCACGATCGTCAGCCCTTCCGCCATGGCTTGAGCGACAAGCATCCGATCGAACGGATCGCTGTGAAGTGACGGCAACGAGCCAGCCGCCCAGCCGTGCCGCTCCGTGATCGCGAGAGGCACAAAACCGGCGCGGCCGATGAGTTCGATCAGATCGTCCGGAACATCGAGGCGCCCTTTGGCTCGTTTGATCGCGATCTCCCAGAGCGAGGCGGCGCTCACATGCACGATGTCGGCGGCAGCGATCGACTCCCGCACGAGAGGGCGCAGCAGCCCGGCATCGACCATCGCCCAGATGACGACCTGACTATCGAGCAGCAGCCTCATCGGAGCGGGTCGTCCGGGTCGTCAGCCTCGAATTCCGCTGCGATG
>JBCLDE010000006.1:0-54109 GCA_038915165.1 Candidatus Limnocylindrales bacterium | reverse complement strand
GTCGATTTCAAGCGATCGGTAATGACAAGGCGCCGACCAGCCACGCCGCGATCGTCCGTCTGCTGCAACGCTTCGCAGACGCGGAGATCGACTTCATCAAAACCGAGCACCTGTGCACCTTCGACGGCGAGCCCGGCTACTCGCTCGGACAAGGGCAGTAGCTGGCATGGGCGAGTAGGTGGCGCTGGTGACCGATGGCCGCGCGGCGATCGAAGCCATGTCCGGTCGCCCGCCGCCCGATCGGTTCAGTCTGTTGGGCCAGCGCGCGGTGATTGCGACGATGCACGGCAAGGAGCGGGTGATCGCGCCGCTTCTCGTGCATACGCTTGGACTGCGCATCGAGGTACCGACGAGCTTCGACACCGACCGCTTCGGCACCTTCACCCGCGAGATCGAACGCACCGGCTCCCAGCTCGATGCGGCGCGAGCGAAGATCCAGGCTGCCTTTGACCGTATCCCCGACGCCCGCGTGGCCGTGGCGAGCGAGGGGAGCTTCGGGCCGGATCCGGTGATTCCGTTTCTCGGGCTCGGCCGCGAGCTGGTGCTGCTGGTCGACCGCGAGAGCGGCCTGGAGCTCACCGGCGACGATGCGACACTGGAAACGAACTACGCCCACACGATCGTGCACGACCTCCCTGCGGCTCTGGCCTTTGCCGAGCGTATCCACTTCCCCGACCACGCCGTCATCGTCATGGGCTGCCGTGGCGACCAGCCGGCGCCCGACATCGCCCTCCGCAAGGGCATCGTCAGGACCGAGCAGCTTGAGCGGGCGGTTCAGGACGTCCTCGCGCTCGCCGGCGTTGCCTTCGTGGAGACGGACATGCGGGCGCATCTGAACCCGACCCGCATGCGCGCTATCGGGCGGGCTACCGCGGATCTCGTTCGCCGATTCCGAAGCCGATGCCCCGCTTGTGCGCACCCGGGCTTCGATGTCACTGAGCGTGTTCCTGGACTTCCGTGCGAATGGTGTGGAGCACCCACCCGGGTCGTCAAGACGGACATTCTGAGCTGTGCCGACTGCGGTCATCACTCTGAGCGGCCCGCGGTGGATCGAGCCACTGCCGACCCCGGGCAGTGTGCTCTCTGCAACCCATGACTCGCCCCAGATGCAAGCACGGTCGCTGGCGGGTCGCCCGGGGGCCCGTACTTGTAGCGCACGCAAGTGCGCAGCACCCCCTGGCTCCTGCGGTGCCTTCTGACGTCGGACGCTTGCGCTCGATGCAAGCCCGCTGCACGGATCGGGCTCGGCCGCCGGCCCCCGACGCTGCGGGCCGTCAGGCCCGAGGCCCACGTCAGGCCCGAGGCCCGAGAATCCCACCGCTCGGGGGGGGGGGGACACTCCCCAGACCTCAGTCGGGACTGGCTTCGGCGTCGCCGGTCAGTGTGGGGAGACGTCCGTCGCCAGTCGCTCGCCGGCCTCGATCCGGATGGGCAGCCGATTTTCGGCCGGTGTGAGCGGGCAGGAGTACGTATCGGCGTAGACGCAGTACGGGTGGTAGGCCAGGTTGAAGTCGAGCGAGTAGGTGCTGTCCTCCTCGGGTTCGAGGTCGAGATAGCGTCCTGCCCCGTAGGTCGCGCGGCCGCTGGTCAGGTCGAGGAAGGGCACGAACAGCTCGTCGCCGTGGCTGCCATCGAGGACATAGGCCGTCAGCCGCCGCGGCTCGCCGTCCACCTCGAAGGTGAGCGTGCCTGCCCGGTGCGCCGGCCGGAGCTGCCCATCCGAGGTCGGGATCTGGAAGGACGACGGCTCGCTTCCGGCGTACGGCTCCAGGGCCAGGTCCACGAACCGCAACGATGGGTCGACCGCGAAGTAGGGGAGCCCGCCGAATGCGTGCCGGGCCGCGGCGGGGATGGGACTGCCCGGTGCGTGCTTGAAGTAGGCGTCCTTGTCGAGGCGGGCGGATCTGACGGTGCTGACGTAGTCCGGCTCGTCGTGGTGGAGGTGCTCGTCGTCGTGCGCCATCGCTGGAACTCCTTGGGGCGGTCCGGGAGGTGGACGATACCGTGCATCTCGCGGCGGCGGAACGTGCGCGCGGGTCCTCTCCTCAGCGACCGTGGGCTGCAGGTGATGCCGTCGCGGTGCGGAATGCCCGCAGGACGATCTCGTGACGCGCACGTCCGCGATCGACCACGATGACCGGCCGGCCAGCCTCCGCGGTGTGGCGCCCGGCGGCATCGGTGACCTCGAAGCGGTCGTTCCCCTGGTACCGGATGCGGATCTCGGCGCTCGGGCTTCCGTCGGCCTCGATCCCGATGACTCGGCCGCCCTGCGGGTCGCGGATGAAGGCGATGCCCAAGGACGATCCGTGTCCGAGATTCACCGTGTGCACGACGTCGACGACCGCGACGACATAGCCGCGAGGTCGATTCCGATACACGGCGAGAACAGCCGCGAGGAGCCCACCGATCAACAAGGCACCGAGGACGCCCAGGATCGGACCAAGGATCGGGTTGCATTCGAAGGCTGATTCGCACGGCTTGAAGGCGTCGGACGCCGCCGATGGGTCACTGACATCGGGCCCACGGGCGGCATAGGCCCGGCACACATATTCCACGCCATTAGTCAGGTTACGGATCTCTGCGGCCGGTTCTGCCGCCGTCTCCGGGGTCGACGCAACGGTCGTCTTGATCGGCCAGGAACCGCCGTTGTCGCTGGAGCATTCGTAGCGATAGTCGGACACGAGCGACGCATCCTCGGCCGGGAGGCGGATCCGCACCGCCCGGTCGAGGGCCTCGACCGATGGCTTGGCGGGCGCTGCAGGGCGTCCAAAGGGCGTCGCCGGCTCGGGTGCGGCGACCCACGGGCCCGCCGACGTGGCGTCGTCGATCGCCACCTCGCAGCGGTACTCGATTCCGTTTGTCAGCCCATCGATCACAGCCGCTGGCTCGATCGACATCCCTTCGCTCGACTCCGTCCATTCGCCCTCGCCGGACCGGCAACGGACCCGGTAGTCGACGACGGGCGTCGGCCGGATGGCGGGACTGACCCACGTCACCTTGATCCGCCCGTCGGCCGGCGTCAGCTTGATGTTTCGCACGGGGCCCAGGGTCGGCTCCGGCATCGGTGTCGGTGATGCCGACGGCGACGGGGTCGGCGCGACCGTGAAGGTGCACGTGACGTCCTGAAGCGCCACGGCGACGGCATTCCCGGCCTCATTGGCCGACTCGAACACGACCTGCGGCCAATCGAACACCGCCCCGCTCGCGCAGGCCGGCATCCCGCGGATCGCCCGCAGGTTGGCCAGGCCGTTTTCGAGCGTCGATCGTTCCTTGGAGCTGAGCCCCATGCCGACCGGGAGGAACGCGAACGGTGACCGGCTCCCGAAGAGCTTGTCGTGCGCCGGCAGGACCTGGCTCACCGGCACGCCCGGAACGTCATGCTTTCCGTCCGTGAACAGGATCAGCGCCGGGCGAACGGCGTCCAGCGGAAGATGCACCGCCGCCCGCTCCATGGCCGCCACGTAATTCGTGTCCACGCCGATCGTCCCGGTGAGCACAGGATCCAGGCCCTTGCGGTAGGCCTTCGCGAGGTTCCTCAAGCAATCCGCGAATCGCGCGACCATGGGAGCACTGCCGATGAGTTTCAGGTCCACACAGCCGGCGTAGTCCGTGGCTCTGGACGCGAACTGGACGATCGATACAGTGGCGTCGCCGGCGACCAGGTCCGCCGACGTCTCATCGATCCGATCCGCGATCCGGTCCAGGGCCGCGGCGAAGCGGCCGCGGTTCGTCGTGTCCTCCAGGATCGAGGCGGAGAGATCGAAGACGAGGACGACCTCGGATCGATCCGAGGTCGTCTGGGCGAGCGAGTTCGGGGCAAGCCCGCCTGCAAACAGGACCGTCCCGACGATGAGCATGACGATGACGATCGACGAGGACCGGGATCGGTTCATATCAGCCCAATGGTACGGAGGGCGTAGCCTGAGTCAAACGGGGATAGGCGCGAGCCTGCCGGTCCCGCGTGATCAGGCCGGCACGACCACGACTCGGCACGATGCCGCCCGTGCCACCTGCGACGACACGCTGCCGAGGAGCAGTCGTCGCAGGCTCGTGCGCCCGCGCGACCCGAGCACGATCACATCCGCCGCCTCGGATATCGATGCCTCGACGATGGACTCCGCCGGATCGCCTTCCCAGACGAGATAGGTCGCCGACACCCCGGCGTCGCGAGCACGGCGGACGATGTCGCGGACTCCCACCTCGAGCCGGTCTCGTTCCTGGTCGACTCGACGCATCCGTCCACCGGGCAGGTGCAGGTTGGACGGCTCGACCACGCTCAGCACGATCAGGTCGGCGTGGTCGGCGACGGCCAGCCGGATCGCCTCCTCCACCGCGCCCTTCGACGCGCTTGTGAGGTCGACGGCCAACATGATCCGTGGGGCTGGCGGGATCCCGGGCGATTCCATGCAACGTATGGTGTCCATGATCGTGCCCAGCGCCCATGGTCCATCCGGCACGTTATCGGGGGCCGAGCGGCTCCAACGTCATACCGGTCAGGCCTCTGGTACCCTCGCTCATCGTGAGTGGCATCGAGCAGCAGCCGAGCTCCGTCCAGATCTACGACGCGCTGGACACGGCGACCCGGGCGATCGCCGGCCTCAGGTCCGTCGACGAGGTCCTGCAGATCATCGTCGACCAGGTCCGCCCGCTTGTGGGCGCGCGCTATGCCGCGCTCGGGACCGTCGACGGCCGCGGCGTCATCGAGCGATTCATCACCTCGGGCATGGACGCCGCGACCCGAGCCCGGATCGGGCCGCTTCCGCGAGGACACGGGTTCCTCGGCCTGATCATCCGCGAGAATCGGTCATTCCGGATCCCGGATATCGCGCAGGACCCACGCCGGCACGGATTCCCACCGAATCACCCGCCGATGCAGGGCTTCCTCGGGGTGCCGGTGAGTGTGCGGGGTCGGTCCGTCGGGAATCTCTACCTCACCGACAAGGCCGACGGCCGGGAGTTCTCGCAAGCGGATCAGGATCTCGTGGAGACCTTCGCCAGACACGCCGCCATCGCGATCGAGAACGCACGCCTCCACGAGCAGATCCAGCGGTTGGCGGTCGTCGATGAGCGCGAGCGGATCAGCAAGGACCTGCACGATGGGATCGTCCAGAGCATCTATGCGGTGGGGCTCTCCCTGGAGGACGTCGCCGAGCTCATGGCGGAGGACCCGTCGGAGGTTGTCACACGCGTCGAGCGGGCGATCGACAGCCTGCATCTCGCGATCCGCGATATCCGCAACTTCATCTTCGGCCTGAGACCGGAGCTGCTCAGCGGGACGACACTCATGGGCGGACTGGCCGCGATCGTCGAGGAGTTCCGACACAACTCCATGATCGACGTGGAGTTGCAGGCGGGGGAGTTCGAGCACGAGCCGACACCGGATGCGACCGCACACCTGCTGGGGATCGTGAACGAGGCCCTCAGCAACATCGCCCGGCACTCGGGAGCGTCGCGTGCGTTGATCGTCACCACCGACGACGACCATGGCCTGCGGTTGTCCGTGACCGACAACGGCCGCGGGTTCGACCCGTCGGTCGCGGCGAGCCTGGGTCACCAGGGCCTCGCCAACATGCGCTCGCGCGCGGTCGGCATCGGTGCGACCATCGACATCGACAGCGGCACTGCTGGCACGACGGTCCGGGTCATCCTCCCGCACCTGGGGATCGCCGGCACCCCTGAGAGGGAACATCCATGACGGACGCGAGCGCACGACCGGCCCGGGCCTTGACCATCCTGGTCGTTGACGACCATGAGGTCGTTCGCCAGGGTCTGTCCGCGATGCTCGCCCGGCGACCTGGGTTCCAGGTGGTGGCGGAGGCTGGGACGGTCGTCGAGGCGGTCGAGGCGGCGCGCCGCTTCAAGCCGGACCTCATCGTCATGGATGTTCGGCTCCCGGATGGCTCGGGCGTCGAAGCCTGTCGAGAGATCCGGGCCGAGCTGCCGGACACGCGAGTGATCATGCTGACGAGCTATCCGGACGAGGAGGCCGTGATCGCCGCGATCATCGCCGGCGCCAGCGGTTACCTCCTCAAGCAGGTCCGGGCCCGCGACTTGGTCGCCGCGCTGGAGGCAGTCGGTCGTGGCGAGTCGTTGCTGGACCCGGCCGTTACCGGCAAGGTCCTGGAGCGCATGCGGCGGATCGCGAGCTCTGACCAGCCGGACGAGCTGGCCGCCCTGACGCAGCAGGAACGCAAGATCCTGGCCCTCGTCGCCGAGGGCAAGACCAACAAGGAGATCGCATCGGAGGTCTTCCTGTCCGACAAGACCGTGAAGAACTACGTCAGTTCGATCCTTGCCAAGCTCAACCTGGAGCGACGAGCGCAGGCGGCGGCGTACGTGGCCCGACTCAAAGGTCGCCCGACCGACTGAGGGGCCTGCCGGAGCCGCTCGATGCCGTTGCGTGTTGATCTGGAATGGCCCGCGGCCCCGGGATCCCGAGGCCCGCCCGGCGGCTCGTCTCACCCCGACACACGCGACCGGCCGTGCGGGCGCGCCGGGGCGTCATGCGGGCGCGCCGGGGCGTCATGCGGGCGCGCCGGGGCGTCATGCGGGCCGGTGATGCATGTCGGATGCATCAAGCCGGACCATCAAGGCGGGTGCCGGGGTCGGCCGTGCGGGCGTGTCGAGGCACACGCGGCGAGGCATACATTGCGGCAGGATCGGGCCTCGCCGGTCGTATGGACGAGTTGATGCATCCGACATGCATCACCGCGAGGGTATGTCCCTCGGAACGCCCAGAAGGTCGGGTTCGTTCAGCATCTCGACCCGGCGGACCGGCGGCCAGGACGACGCCGAATCCGCCGGCGCGCCGGTTGCCCTTCACGAAGCCACCCAAGAGGACGTGCCACGCTCCGAACAGGAACGCCGGTGATCGGCTACGAATCGTAACGGCCGTGTGATACGGTGTCATACATGAGTGACCGACGGCGACCCACGCATGCTGTGCGCGAGCTTCGAAGCTTCCGCTTGCCGGCGGAGACGGCGGCACGGCTCGATCGGAGCGCGGCCGCGTCGGGAGTGACGCGCACGGCCCTCGCCGAGCGGCTGCTGGACGAGGGCCTCCGGCGCATCCGGCATCCGCGCATCGACTTCGTCGACGGCCCCGCAGGGCGGCGCCCGTTCGTCCTCGGGACTGGTCTCGACATCTGGGAGATCGTGGCAACGATCCGAGCGAACAACGACTCCGTCGAGGAGGCGGCCGACTATCTCCAGGTGCCGTTTACGATCGTCGAGGCGGCCGCGCGATACCACGCCGAGTTCGCTGGCGAGATCGATCGCTGGATCGAGGCGAACGAGGTGATGGCCGAGCGTGAAGAGCAGTTGTATCGCCAGCAGACCGCCCGCCGCGCGTGAAGCTGCTCCTCGACGAGCAGTACAGCCCACGGATCGCCGAGCAGCTCTGCGCACGAGGGCACGACGTGACGGCGGTGGTCGCGCAGCCCGCCCTGGCAGGCCTCGCCGACTGGAGGCTGATCGCCGCAGCTCGCGAAGATGACCGCGCCCTGCTGACCGAGAACGTCGGCGACTTCCTGCCGATCGCCGCGGAGCTCGCCCGCACCGGAATGCCCCACGCGGGGATCATCCTCGCGAACGGGCGCCGCTTCCCGCGATCGCGCGACGGCACGGGCAGGCTTGTCGAGGCCCTCCACGATCTCCTCGTCGCGCACCTGCAGGATGACGCCCTGGCGGATCGAGTCGTCTGGCTCGGGCCGGCCGCCGAAACCTGAGTTGAGGCGAACGCCCGTACCAGCTGCGAACATCAACGTCAGCTGCTGGAAGTACGGACTAGAGGGTGTGAAGGCGCCTGGCTTCTGCGACCAAGTCAGGGCAGAAATCGGGATGGGCGATCGCGATGAGGGCCTCGGCCCGCTCGCGGAGGCTCTTGCCGAACAGTTCGGCGACGCCCCATTCGGCGACGACCGTCCGGACGTGGGCGCGGGTGGTGACGACCCCGGCACCCTCGCGCAGGCGTGCCCCGATACGGGAGACGGTGCACCCGGCAGCGGCCGCCGACCACCGAATAGAGCGTGTGTCCGATGGAGTCCGCCACGACCTGGCCGGTCAGGTCAACCTCGATCGCCGAGTTGATCGCGACCATCCGTCGGAACGAACGGATGACGTGGGTGTCGTTGGTGAAATCGACTGAGCGCATCTCGACCATCGGGTTGTCGTGGACGAACGCGTACAGCCGCGGCGTGCCCATGACGAAGGCCGTGACGATCTTGCCCCGGTTGCGTTCCTTGCGGGCGCCCGTCACGACCCCAGCCTCAACGAGGTCAACGACGGCGTCGGTGAACATCTCCGTGTGGATCCCGAGGTCGTGTTTGTCGCGGAGCGCGAGGGCCGTCGCGGCTGGGATGGCCCCGATCCCCAGCTGGAGCGTGGCACCGTCCGGCACCAGGTCCCCGACGTACTCGCCGAGGGTCCGAGGCATCGCCCGGTTGAGCTGGACCACGACGGTCCTGGCGGCCCGGATGGCGGCGTGCATCGCCTCCACGCTCGTGCCGAGGGAGCAGAAGCCGTGCGCATCCGGTGGCGTGGCGTTCACGAAGACCACGTCGAGCGGCAGCGCTCCGGTCTCGAACAGGCGTGGAACGTCGGACAGGAAGACCGGCACGTAATCCGCGCGACCTTCGTTGACCGCGGACCGCGCATTGGGCCCGATGAACAGCGCCCGGTGGCCGCGGCCTCCCCCGGTGTGACGATCCGCATGTGGGAAGACTACGCGGGTCGGGCCGACGCGGTCTGAGTCCCGGTCGAGGAGCGGCAGTGTCATCGCGATAACGGTCGGCCATCGGACCAGCGGCTGCCAGTGCCGTGCGGCCCGTCCGCCAAGGTGTCACAGCCCGTTCGCGGGTGACGGGCCGCCTGGCGTGCCGGATGGTGACTTCCGGCCCCTGTGCCGCGGTCTCATCGCCGCCACCATCCGGTTAGGAGGCGTGACGCCGTGGAGCACTACAACACGCATCGGCCATCGCGAAGGACGCACGAACGCGTCCTGATCGTCGAGGCGGGGCGGGTCATGTGCTCCGGCCGTGGCATCGTCGACATCGCGGTCTGCTGGACCTGCCCGGCGTACCGCGGCCTGAGTGGCGGACGCTTCGAGGGAGTGGTCTGCAACACCGAGCACATGCTTCTGCCGTTCCGAGACAGGACCCCGATCGAGTAGGCCGCGACGCCAGGCGCCAGGACCTCCCGGGCCGAATGGCCCACCAGATGAGGCCGGACGCCACCTCTCCGCCGGGCACGCCGGAGGCACCCTGAGGGCATGCATACACTCGTGCGCGACGTGCCGTACCCCGGCATCCCGGTGATCATGGACGGCTCGGAGGCGATCGCCCACGTCGAGACCAGGATCTCCGAGGTCGCCTGTGCCTACCCGATCACGCCATCCACCACCATGGCGGCCGTCTTCCAGTCGGCGGTCGCCGGCGGCCGGACCAACCTGTGGGGGACGCCTCTCGGCTTCATCGAACCGGAGTCGGAGCACAGCTCCGCGTCGGCTGCCGAGGGCGTGGCCCTGGCGGGCGGGCGGGTGTCGAACTTCACCGCCGGTCAGGGCCTCATCCTCATGAAGGAGGTCCTCTACGTCCTGAGCGGCAAGCGACTGCCGGTCGTCTTCCACGTGGGGGCCCGGGCGCTCACCAGTCAAGCGCTCAACATCCACGCCGGCCACGACGACGTCATGGGCGTCGCCGACACGGGCTGGGGCATCCTCTTCGCCCGCAACGCCCAGGAGGCCGCCGACCTCACGGCGATCGCCCGGCGCGTCGCCGAATCCACGCACACGCCGTTCTTCGTCGTCCAGGACGGGTTCCTGACGACGCACACCCTCGAGAACGTGCGGTTACCCGAAGACGAGCTGCTGCGGACGTTCGTGGGCGATCCCCGGGAGACGATCGAGTCGCTGTTCGAGCCCGCCGACGCCCTGATGACGGGCGTCGTACAGAACCAGGACAGCTACATGAAGGGTCGCATCGGCCAGCGTGCCTATTACGCGCGGCTCGCGCCCGCCCTGGCCGACGCCATGGCGGCGTGGACGGAGCAGACCGGTCGGACGTATGCCTCGATCAACGCGTATCGCTGCGACGACGCCCAGGAGATCCTCGTCTCCATGGGGACTTTGGCGGACACGGCGACCGCCGTCGTGGATCACCTTCGCGGCCTGGGCCGACCGGTGGGCTGCGTCGCGGTGACCAGCTTCCGCCCGTTCCCGGCCCAGGCACTGTCACAGGTCCTCCGGCATGCGCGGACGGTCGCGGTCGTGGAGCGGACCGATGAGCCGGCTGCCGCCGACAATCCGCTCACCCGCGAGACGAAGGCGGCGCTCTACGCGGCGGCCGCCGATGGGGTCCTCGTGCCGCGCATCCTGTCCGTGTCGGCCGGACTCGGATCGCGCGACGTCGCCGCCGGCGACCTCGTGGCTGTCTTCGACTGGCTCGCTGTCCACGGCGAGCGCGAGCACGACTACGCGGTGCTGGGGATCCGGCATCCACTGGCCCTGGTGGCGCGACCCATCGATCTTCGGCCGCCCGGCTCGTTCTCCCTGCGGGGCCATTCGATCGGCGGCTTCGGCTCGGTCACGACGAACAAGCTCATCGCGACGCTCGTCGGTGAGCTGTTCGGCAAGCACGTGCAGGCGTACCCTCGCTACGGCTCGGAGAAGCAGGGCCTGCCGACGACGTACTACCTCACGATCGCCGACGCGCCGATCCGGCTCCATGCGGAGCTGGACCACGTGGATCTCGTCCCGCTCCACGACGTCTCCGCGTTCGGGATGGGCGACCCGCTGGCCGGGCTCGTGGACGGGGGCACGTTGTTCATCCAGTCGTCGCACACGGATCCGTCCGCGATCTGGGCATCGATCCCGACGGCCGCGCGGGCGGAGATCGCCCGACGGCGGATCCGGGTCACGGCACTCGACACCGCGGCCATGGCCCGCGCTCGGGCGCCGCGGCCGGACCTCATCCTGCGCATGCAGGGCGTCGCGCTCGTTGGCGTCTTCCTTCGCGTGACGCCGTTTGCGGCCGACGCCGGCCTCGACCGCGCCGCCTTGCTGGCCGCGGTGGGCGATCGGCTGGTCCGGTTCTTCGGGAAGCGCGGCAAGGACGTCATCGAGGCCAACCTTGCCCTCGTCGCCGAGGCGTACGACGGCCTCATCGACGTCAGTGCCGCCCTTGGGCTGCCGGTCGGTGTCGAGCGGCGGCTGACCGTGGTCCCGGAACGGCAGACGGCACGGGCCGACGAGGTGCTTCGATGACGGCCGAGACCAGCTCGCCGCTCAGCCAGCGGGCCGGCATGCCCAAGGAGACGCATGACGCCGAGCTCGCGGCCCGGGGAGTGCCCCTGTTCGACGTCCACGCCTACGTGGAGGAGTTCGGCGCGTCGATCGTGCCGGCGTACCGACGCGGCGTGGCAGACGCGGAGTGGCCGGCCGACGCAGGGCTGGCACGCAGCATCATCCCGCCCGGGACGGCCGCCACGCGCGATTTCAGCCGGCTGGCGCCGCGCTTGCCCCAGCTGATCGCGGAACAGTGTGTCGGCTGCATGGCCTGCGTCAGCGCGTGCCCGGACACCGCCATCCTGGGGATCGCGGTCCCCGAGGCAGAGCTGGAGCCGCACATCGCGGCGTTCGCCGCCGGGGAGCCAGAGCCGGAACTCGCCGCCACCACCGCCCGGTCGCATTTCGTGCGAACGAAGAAGTACGCGGACGTGCCGGCGAAGAACGGCGTCCCACCGGCAAGCTTCGGCATCTTCATCGATCCCGCCCACTGCAAGGGCTGCGCCGAATGTGTCGACGTCTGTTCCGCCCTGGGGCACGACGCCCTGTTCATGACCGACAAGGTCGAGGTGGAGCCGAGCGGCGAATCGACCCTTGAGCGGGTCGGGCGCGACCTGCGTTTCTTTCGCTCTCTCCCCCCGACACCGGCCATCTACCGCAACGACAAGGCGCTGGCGGACCTGATGCTCGGCGAGCATGCCCTGGGCTACGTGGGTGGTGCCGGCTCGTGCGCGGGTTGCGGCGAGGCGACCGCCATCCGGATGATGGTCGCCGCGACCCGACAGGTGTGCGGGCCTGAGTCCATGGGCATCGTGGCCGCGACCGGCTGCAACACCGTGTTCGGCAGCACGTATCCGTTCAACCCATATCTCGTCCCGTGGACGAACTCGCTCTTCGAGAACGCGCCGGCGGTCGCGCTCGGGATCCGCGCGCGCTGGGACCAGGCGGGCCACCAGGATCGCCGGCTGTGGGTCATGGGCGGCGACGGGGCGATGTACGACATCGGGTTCCAGGCGCTGTCGCGAATGGTCGCGTCGGGCGCCGACATCAAGGTGCTCGTCCTCGATACGCAGGTGTATTCGAATACCGGCGGGCAGGCCTCGACCGCCTCGTTCGGTGGGCAGGTCACGAAGCTGTCCGCCTTCGGCGAGGTGCTGCACGGTCGACCGGAGCGGCGCAAGGAGCTGGGCCGGATCCTCGTCGCACACGGCGAGGTGTTCGTCGCCCAGACGACACCGGCCCACATCAACCACTTCTACCGGACGATCATGGACGCGAACGCATATCCGGGGCCCGCCGTGGTCATCGTCTACACGGCGTGCATGCCGGAGCATGGCATCGGCGACGATGCGGCGACCCGCCAGTCGAAGCTCGCGGTCGACTCGCGGGCGTTCCCGCTGTTCACCTACGACCCACGACGGGGCGAGCGCATCAGCGAGCGACTGTCGTTGCAGGGCAATCCGGCCCTGCGCGAGGACTGGTCGCGACTTCCGGACGGGGAGCCCGTCGACTTCCTCGCGTTCGCCCGAACGGAAGGTCGGTTCGCGCCCCACTTCGGAACGGGAACGCCCACGCCGGAGATCCTGGCGACGCAGGCGGACCGCCTCGCGAACTGGCGGACGCTGCAGGAACTTGCCGGGATCCTGCCGATGGGTCCGTCGTGATGTGCCGGGTGCTACCATCGCACGCTTGGACCTGATTCCCGCCATGTGAGAACCGCGTGACCGTCGTCCTGGCCGGCACCCATCTGACCCGCGACGAGGCGATGCTGACCGCCTATGACGACTGGGCCCACGCGGAGGCCATGGTCGCGCCCGGCTTCGCTCCACAGCTCGCACCCTCCTGAGCCGCATATCGGTGAGCGCCGCCTGGGGGCGCTCGGTCGCGCCCGGTCTGTGGGCGGCCGTCGCCCTCGCCATCGTCGCCCGCCTTGTCACGGGCTACCTGCCGTCCGTCGTCGCGGAGGTGACCGTCGCGATCCTGCTCGGCGTCGTCATCGCGACACTTGCCGGCTCACGGATGCGGGCCCTGGACCCCGGACTGCAGTTCGCCTCGCAGCGGGTACTGCGCCTCGGGATCATCCTGCTCGGCGCCCGGCTCAGCCTCGCCGAGGTCGCTCGCATCGGCGTGCCATCGACGATCGTCATCGTCGCGGTCATGGCGGTCTCGTTCCTCGTTGTCCTTGCCGTATCGCGCCTGGTCAAGGTGGAGGGCCGCCTTGCCATCCTCATCGCGGTCGGCACGGCCGTCTGCGGCAACACCGCGATCGTCGCCACCGCGCCGATCATCGGGGCGCGAGCCCGTGAGGTTGCCTATGCGGTCGCGACCATCACGCTGTTCGGGACGATCGCGATCTTCCTGTACCCAGCCATCGGCCACGCGCTCGCCGTGCCACAGTCGTCGTTCGGGCTGTGGGCGGGCGTCGCGGTCAATGACACGAGTCAGGTCATCGCCACGAGCGCGGCCTACGGCTCGCAAGCACTCGACGTCGCGACCGTCGTCAAGCTCATCCGCAACGCGCTCATGGCACCGCTCCTGTTCCTCATCGCGACGTGGTGGGCGTCGCGCGCGGAGGATGCGGTGGGCTCGACCCGCCGAGGGATCCTCCGGGCCGTGCCGCTGTTCGTGCTCGGCTTTGTCGCCCTGGCCACCCTCCGGACGCTCGGCGTCATCGATGCGGCGGAGGCGGCGACCCTCGATGTCGCGGCCCGGGCGCTCATCCTTGTCGCCCTTGCCGCGGTCGGCATGTCCATCCGGGTCGGCGAGTTGCGCGAGACGAGCTGGCGGCCCTTCGCCGTGGGGCTGAGCGTCGCGCTCGCGGTCGGGTTGGGCAGCCTGGCCGTCATCCTCGCGCTCGGTCTCGGCGCAGGCATCGGGACCTGAGGTTCCGGGCGCCCATCGACGCGCTGTGCTACAACCACAGGACGTACAGGAGCACGCGGCGTGGCTGAGCGGACGACGGGCTGGTTCGATCGGATCGATCGACGGATCACGGGCTGGATGGCCCGTAACGGGTTGCTCCTGCTCCGGATCACGCTCGGCATCGTCTTCCTGTGGTTCGGTGCTCTCAAGCTCGTGCCCGGCCTGAGTCCCGCCGAGATGCTGGCGGGCCGGACGATCGAGACACTCACCCTGGGTCTCGTCCCGACCTCGGTCGCCGTGCCGATCCTGGCGCTCTGGGAGGTCGCGATCGGCGTCGGCCTACTGGTCGGGCGCTGGATGAGGGTGACCCTCGCCCTCCTGTTCGTCCAGATGCTGGGCACGATCACACCGCTCGTCCTGTTCCCCGCGGAGACGTTCACCCGGTTCCCGTGGGCGCCCACGCTGGAGGGCCAGTACATCGTCAAGAACATCGTTCTCGTGACAGCGGCCATCGTCCTTGGGGCGACCGTTCGCGGCGGTCAGCTCGTTGCCGACCCGGAGCCCGCAGCCGGCGCGTGATGCCGGGATCGTCTGCTCAACCTCGCCCATGGCGTATCGTCGGTAGGAGGCGCATCATCGGCGGAGATCGATCGACCCAGCCATCCGGAGGATCAGTGTGACGGACAAGAAGGCCAAGACACCGAAGAAGCCCAAGAGCACGAAGCCGAAGGGCGCTGCAAAGGCGAGTTAGGCGAAAAGGGCGAGCCACGCGGGCGCGCGCAGGACGCTCCCCTCGGGCGGCTGGGGGAACCGTAACCTGCCTCACAGTTCCCGGGCACCAGAGCGACTATGGTTCACGGCATGGACTTCCTTGAGAACGGTCTGCCGGTTCCGTCGGAGCTGACGGTGTACGGCGCCGGTTGGTGCCCGGATTGCGGCCGGGTGCGGCGCTATCTCGATGCGCAGGGCGTCCGATACGACTACGTGGATCTTGGCTCGAATCCGATGGCGCAGGCACTGCTGGATGCGGCAGGGATCCGCGCGATCCCCGTGGTCGTCACTCCAGATGGGCGCATCCTCATCGAACCGTCGCCATCGGAGCTGGACGCGGCGATCGTCGGCCGACCGGCCGCCTGACTGCGTACGCGATCCCCATGCGACCCGACATCGTTCCCGGCGCCATCTTTCCAGACCACGAACTGTCCGACCATACTGGCAGGCGGCGGAAGCTCTCCGAGCTCCACAGCACAACCCGATGATCCCGTACACGTTCGTACTGGAGCCCGGCCTTCGGATCTTCTCCATCTACAACGGTTACTGGTACTGGGGCCGACCGTCGAACGAGGACCTCCGTCGCGACCTGCGCGACGTGACTCGGCGGATCCGTCGCGACTGGGACCTTGGCGCACCAGGGCTCAGCGAAGCGTGGCTCCAGGGCGAGCGGGACGATTTCTGGCTGTACGGTCGGTCGATGCGCGAGGTTCTGGCCACCCGCGAGACCTGAGGGCGCTCGATCAGTGGCGCGGCCGCGGCTCTCGCGGGCGCGCCACTGATCGATTCGAAATGTTCCCGCGATCGGACCGCGCGCTCGCGCGCCCATCGACGGCTTCTGCGTCATGGGTATCGGTGGCGTCGTCCGATGTCGTGAGGCGCATCACATCCAAGTAGAGCCGACCTGGTCCACGATCTCAGGTATGGCCGTGGACGCCGCGCGGTAGCACACAGCGGCTGGCGGCCCCGCGTCGATACGTTCGTTTGCCCAGGATGCAATTGGAGGAGCCAATGGCGGCACAATGGCTGGCGGCCGAGCTGGAGCAGGGACGGGGCTGCCATGCGGCGCTCCTGCAGGCCTCGGTCCTGCAGGTTGATCTCGATGCGATCACCGCGCGACTGCTGGACGGGCATCTCAAGTCCTACGTCGCCCGGGCCATCGGCGGCGGCCAGTCGCCGGACGAGGTTCAGGCGCTGCTCATGCCGCTCCAGACGCTGCTCTTCACGAGGCGATAGGACCCATGGAGGCGACGGAACTGACAGTCCCGATCCTTCGTGCCTCGGACGTCCCTGTCGTCACCGCGGCCCAGATGGCGGAGGTCGACCGATCGGCGATCGAGGACTTCGGGGTGACGCTCCTGCAGATGATGGAGCAGGCAGGGTCTCACCTCGCGGAGGTCGTCCGGCTGGAGATCGGCGGGGACCTCACCGGCCGGAGCGTAGTCGTGGCGGTCGGTCCGGGCAACAACGGCGGTGGGGGACTGGTCGCGGCGCGCCACCTCTTCAACCGGGGCGCGCACGTCCGCGTGGTCCTGGCGCGTCCGGCGCTGCGGATGACAGAGACGGCGCGCCACCAGCTCGCGACGCTCATCGTGATGGGTGCGGAGTGCTGCGTCGCCACGTACGACCTGACCGACGATGCCCTCGAGGACCTCCTGTCACGTGCCGACGTCGTCGTCGATGCCGTTCTGGGATACCGCATCCACGATGCGCCTCGGGGCGAGGCTGAGCGTTTGATCGGGTTCGTGGTCCGAGCCGGGCGACCGGTCGTCAGCCTGGACCTGCCGTCGGGGGTCGATCCCGATACAGGGTCGACCTCGGGGATCGCGATCGCGGCCCAGGCAACCCTCACGCTCGCCCTCCCGAAATCCGGGCTGCTGACCGTGGATGGTGCCGCGCGAACGGGGCGGCTCTACCTCGGCGACCTCGGCCTGCCGGCGGCGCTCTATGATCGGCTCGGGATTGCGGTGGGACCGCTCTTCGCCGCGAACCGCATCGTCATGGTGGACCGCACGAGATGACCACCCTCACCCGGACGCGTTCCTTCTCCGAGAAGCTCGGTCTCCTCAGCGAGGTCGCGCTCTTTGCGGGCCTCTCCGACGCCGACATCACGGCCATCGGCCATGCCACGACGATGACGCACTGCGTCCGCGGTCAACGGATCCTCTCTCCCGACGATCCGCCCGACCGGATCCACATCATCAAGAAGGGCCGCGTGCGCGTCTACCGCATGTCGCCGGATGGCAAGCAGCTGACCCTCGACATCTACGAGAAGGGCACCATCCTGGGTGACATGAGCCTGCTTGGCCAGGATCGGCTTCCGGAGGCGTATGCGGAGGCGATCGACGAGGGTGTGATCTGCACGATCACGCCGGACGAGCTCCGCCGGCTCATCGAACGCCACCCAAGCATCGGGGTCAACGTCATCCGCCACCTCTCCAGGCGGCTCCAGGCCGCCGAGCGCGAGCTGGAGGCGATGGCCTACCAGCGCGTCGACCAGCGGCTGGCCCGAAAGTTGCTCGACCTTGGCCAGCGGTTCGGCGTCAGCACAGAGCGCGGCACGCTCATCCAGGCCCGCCTGACCCAGCAGGAGCTGGCCGAGATGGTCGGCACGACGCGCGAGACGCTCGCCCACACGCTGGCCGACTTCCGGCGGCGCGGGCTCCTCGAAACCGGGCATCACCAGGTGGTCATCCGCGACGCGGAGCTCCTGGCCGAGGTTGCCAAGGGCGATGGCCCGGAGCTCGGCGACCTCGACGACGAGCGCCCGGATCAGGGGTCATCGGGACGGTGAGCTACTCCACCGGTCGCCCGGCATCGGCATCATCGATCGCGCTCGACCTCGACCCCGCTCTCCGGGGGTCGCTGACCGGGCGCGCAGACGGGCGGCTGCTGGTGATCGACTCGTCCGGCTCCTTGCCGCCGCCCGACCCACGCTGACCCGAGCGCGCCTGCCCTTCCGGGGCGGGCTCTCGATCTCGCTTGAGCGGCCGGAGCTGTGGATCGACTTCCTTGACAGCCCGGGCCGGTGGCTGGGGGCCGGAGGGGTCGGCACCCGGGTCGTGAAGGGGGAGGAGCTGTAGGCCGGACGCGCGGCGGTCACGATCGAGCGGCGGTCACGATCGCGCGGCGGTCCGTCTTGCCGCCCAGTGCGACGCAGTGATCCTCATCATCGCCCGCCTGTGAGGTTCGATACAGTCGAGCGCCGGAACCTCGCGTAACGTCCAGCCATGGTTCTCCCCAGGTTTCTCGCAGCCAGTCTCGTCATCGCCTTCGTGGCGGCAGCGTGCCAGCCGGCCGCGGTCGCCCCCGCCACGACGGGCGTGCCGACCCCGACCGGCGGAACCTCCCCGCAAGCTACGGACGCACAGAGCCTCGACGCTCTCCGGGTCTCGACCGATGGCTGGAGGACGGACTTCACGAAGTCGAGCGTCGACCTCGGCGACTTCCTCGGCGGCGGCCCGCCGAAGGACGGCATCCCCGCCATCGAGAGGCCGAAGTTCGAATCCATCGCCGCGGCCCGTGCCTGGCTGAGCGACCGCTCACCGGTCATCAGTCTGGAGGTCGGCGGGAGCGCTCGAGCCTACCCGCTCGCGATCCTGATGTGGCACGAGATCGCCAACGACACGCTCGGCGGCGTCCCGGTCGTGGTCACCTTCTGCCCGCTGTGCAACACCGCCCTCGTCTTCGAGCGCGAGGTCGACGGGACGGTGCACGACTTCGGGACGACCGGCAACCTGCGCTACAGCGACCTCGTGATGTACGACCGCCAGACGGAGAGCTGGTGGCAGCAGGCCACCGGTGAGGCGATCGTCGGCGAGCTGACGGGGAAGCGGCTCACCTTCCTGCCGGCCCAGATCGTGTCGATCGCCGGGTGCGCCGCGGCGCACCCGGCCGGGGACGTCCTCAGCCGCGACACCGGCGCGCCGCGGGATTACGGCCGCAACCCCTACGTCGGGTACGACAATGTCGACGAGAAGCCCTTCCTCTTCACGGGCGTCATCGACGGACGCGTGGCTCCGAAGGAGCGGGTCGTGGCGCTCGGGACCGGCTCGGATGCCATCGCCTTCCCGTTCTCGGAGCTCCGCAAGGTCGGGGTCGCGACGGAGGCCGTCGCCGGCGAGCCCGTGGTCGTCTTCTGGGTCCCCGGGACCGCCTCGGCGCTGGACACGTCGGCCATCGACGAGGGCCAGGACATCGGGGCCACCGGCGTCTTTCGTCCGGAGGCAGCCGGCGGGAAGCTGACCTTCGAACGCCGGGGTGGCGAAGACGCCCCGATCACGGACCGCGAGACCGGCTCGACGTGGTCGGTCTCCGGGCTGGCCTCGGCGGGCCCGCTCGCCGGGACGAGGCTCGCGCCCGTCACCCACGGCAACCACTTCTGGTTCGCGTGGGCCGTGTTCGCCCCCGAGACGACCATCTGGACGGCACCGTGACGACGCGCTTACGAGGCCTGCCCCTGGCGCTCGTCGGGGTCGTCGTCCTCGCCCTCGTCGCGGCCGCCTGCACGGCCGGCGCCTCCGGCCCCGGCGGAAGCGCCTCGACGGGCGCAGACGCCAGCGCCTCCGGCCCCAGCGGCAGCGCCTCGACCGGCGCGGACCAGATCTGGCGCACGACCGCGCTGCGCGACGTGAACACCGGCGAGGCGTTCACGATCGACGCGCTTCGCGGCAAGCTCGTGGCCATCGAGCCGATGGCGATCTGGTGCTCGAACTGTCGGACCCAGCAGCGCGAGGCGGCGGCCGCGCTTGCGACGACGCCGTCCGACGGCGTCGTCTATATCAGCGTCAGCGTCGACCCCGGCGAGCAGCCCGAAGCGCTCGCCGCGTATTCCAGAACGGAGGGCTTCGACTGGACCTTCGTCGTGGCATCGCGCGAGGTCGCCCGGTCGCTGGCAGCCGCCTTCGGCGACCAGGTGCTCTCACCGCCCTCGACCCCGATGATCCTGGTGGGCCCGGACGGGGCCGTCATCGACGTCCACTTCGGGATCCGCAGCGCGAGCGAACTCACCGCGCTCTTCGCCCAGCACCTCCCGTGAACGGTACGCCGTGGTGCCCATCGAAGCCCTCCTGACCACCTTCGTGCTGGGGGTCGGTTCGGCCGCGAGCCCGTGCCTCCTGCCGCTCTACCCAGGCTTCCTCGCGTACCTGGCCGGCAACCGAGAGACGATGGCCGGCGGACGGGTGGCCATGCTCCTCGGCCTGGCCGTGGTCGCGGGCGTGCTCACGGCCGTCATGGCGGCCGGGATCATCGTCTCCGCCCTGGCGCTGCCGCTTTCGGGGGTCCTGGCGTTCGTGGTGCCCGCGACCACCGTCATCCTGGTCATCCTCGGGATCGTCATGCTCGCCGGCCGCAACCCGTTCGCCCGGCTCGCATCGTTCCGGGTCCCTGTCGTGCGCCACCCGGCAGGGCAGGCCTACGTCTACGGCCTGCTGATGGGCCCCGTGGCCATCCCGTGTGCCGGACCCTTCTTCGTCGCCCTGCTGGCCATCTCGGTCGGCCTCGCGGATACGGGCGCCCGGATCGGCTCGTTCCTCGTATTCGGACTCGGCTTCGGCCTGCCGCTCATCATCCTCGCGGTGATCGGGGCGTCGCGCGGTCAGGCCGTCGCCCGCGCCCTGGCTCGCCGCCACGACGTGGTGCTGCGAGTCTCGGGCGCGCTACTGATCTTCGCGGCGTTCGCGGAGCCGATCCGGCTCGCACTCAGCTCGTCCGGCGGGGCCTGACCCCGCCTTCGCATGCCGTCCCTCCCAGGCCCCCGCTTCGAGGTCCCGTCGCTCCTTCACCGCGATCCGATCCACCGCGGGCCAGGCTGCTGGTACATCCAGAAAAGCCGGATGCTCCGGCACCTCGACGAGCGCACGGTGGACGCCATGGCCCGGGATTCCGCGCTGGCGACGTACGCCGCCGGCGAACTCCTCCACGAGGCCGGAACCCCGATGGACGCGGTCACATTCATCAGCGAGGGTCGCGTCAAGGTGTACCGCCTGTCGCGGGACGGAAAGCAGCAGACGATCACTCTGCTCGGCCCGGGCGACGCTTTCGGCGAGATCGGACTCGTCGATCCGCGCGCCCAGGACCTCTACGTCGAGGCGCTCGACGCGGTCTCCGTCTGCCGGACGAGCCGTGATGCGTTCCTCCGGCTCTGCAGCCGCGACCCCGCTCTCGCGCTTCGTCTTGCCGAGGCGATGGGGGAGAAGCTGCAGGAGGCTCGCGAGCAGATCGCCGACTTCGCCTTCCGGGACGTCCGCGGTCGGGTCGCACACCTCATCCTCACGTTCCTCGAGCGCGAGCGTCGTCTTGCGGGCTCCGACGACATCGATCGGGTGGTTCCCGGCCTCACCCACCGGGAACTCGCGGACCTGATCGGCACGCGCCGCGAGTCGGTCACGCTGGCCCTCAACCGCCTGAAGGCGATGATGGAGGCCGGCGCGCTGTAGCCCAGGGTCAGTCGGCGAAGAAATCGTCGAACGCGGACGTATCGTCGATCACGGCCCAGAAGGCGGTGATCTTGCCAGCTTCGTTGATATGGAAGATTTCGGCGCCAAGCTGGCTGAAGGCGCGCCTCCCCGCGGGCTTCTCCAATGCCCAGCTCCGGCGACACGTCGCCGCGCTCCTGAGCCTCCCGCTCGGCGAGTACACGAGCGCCCGCATGACCTACGACCTCGGCCGCCTCACCGGTCACGGCCTGATCAGTCGGATCCCGAAGAGTCAGCGCTACCGGCTCCGGTGTGGACGACGACGTCCGGCCGGGCCGCGTCGACTGCCTCCAGGAGGCCCGGAAGCTCCCTGACGTCTCCGCGGACCACTCTGGCCGCGGCCCCGGCCACGCGGGCCACGTAGTCGGCGCGTGGCGCGAGGTCGAACAGGGTCACCTCGTCGCCGCGGTCGATGAGCTCCCGGGCGACGTGGCAGCCCACGACACCCGTGCCGGTGATGAAGACACGCATGGCCATGCTCCCTGGCTGCGGCGGCGATGCCTGGCGTGGAGCGACCACGGCCAGTCTCTCGAGCCGGGACCGAATCGGCGTCCGGTTTCACTGCCGACGATAGGCGATCACTTCGGTCCGCTGCAGGTTCCGTCGATCTGACCGGCGCAGATGGTCGCGCCGGGACCTGCCGATCGAGAGACTTCCAGCGCTGCCCGGGAACGTCCGCATCCGCGGACGGTTTCAACGCCGAACCGCCCGGCGAGGTCGATGAGCTTCCTCGCCAGCCGCTGGCCGACGCGCTGGTACGCCATCGTCTCAAGCTCTCGCTCGGCCCCCTGCAGCCGCCGCGACAGGAACGTGATGATGCTGACGGCGATGGCGGGTACCGCTCGATCAGGTGTCGCAGTTCGTCTCGTGGTCACGTCTCCGCCTCGAGCCGCACGATCCGCCCGGAGGCGAACGGCAGGCCGGCCTCCAGGCCGAGGCGCCGGTACAGGGCGCCAGGGATCCCGATGTCCCCGAGGAAGACCCGGCCCGCCCGCTGTCGCCCGGCAGCGCGGAATAGCCCGGCCTTCGGGAGCGCGAGCGTCAAGGTGGCCGATTCGATGCCCGAGTCGCGACGGCCATCGCGGAGCCGCTGACGAACCACCCGCCCGGCTCGATCCTCCATCCGACCGATCAGCGACACGCGAGAGTGGTGCCCACACGCGGTGTTCACAGGCGAGAGTCTCGCGCCACGGTTCGGGGTGTTCGGCACCAGACCAAGGAGGAGACTCTCGTGGCCCATCGTCCTGCTGCCCGCCTCGCGATCCAGTCCAACGCCGAGACGTCGCCGACGGGAATCCCGTCAATCAGGCCCGGCCGTTGAGATAGAACGTGGGCAGGCTGCCCTTCCCCTTCAACTCCACCTCGCCTCGATACTCGACCAGGAACATTTCGCCGAGGCGCTCCGCGGTTGGTCCGGAGATCTGGATCCGATCCGGTTCGCATGTCGTCTCCAGGCGACTGGCGACGTTCACGGTGTCGCCCCAGACGTCGTACGCGAACTTGTGTGTCCCGATGACGCCGGCAACAACGGGCCCAGTCGCGACACCGATGCGAATGTGGAACGGGGTCTGGAATGCTTCGTTCGCCTCGTCAAGAGCACCGAGCATCCCGAGGGCCATCTCGGCACAGGCCGTGGCATGGTCGGGCCGCTCCGTGGGAACCCCGGCGACCGCCAGATACGCGTCGCCGATCGTCTTGATCTTCTCGACGCCGAGTCGCAGGCTCAGTGCGTCGAACCTCAGGAAGATCGCGTTGAGGTGCTCCACCAGCGTTGCCGGATTCATCCTGGACGAGATGGTCGTGAAGCCCTGGAGGTCGCTGAACAACACCGAGACATCGTCGTAGCGATCGGCGATGAGCGTCTCGCCGCGGTTCAGCCGATCGATGATCGGCTCCGGCAGGATGTTGCGCAGCAACGATTCGGACTTCCGCTTCTCCTCGTCGAGCTCTGCCATCAGGCCCTTCAGGAGCCGTTCCTTGGTTTCGGCGAAGCCCTCCAGCTGGCTGCTGCGCCGCTCCATGGTCTTGATCTGCCGCTGGAGCTTGCGGATCAGCTTGTCTGGATGTTCGGCCAGGGCAGCGGCCTCGTCGATCATGTGCCCAGCAGAACGGTGACGAATGTCGCGTTGTGCAGACGCGAGACGCCGTCGGCAAGCGGCCCGATCTCGGCCCCGGCGTAAAAGCCGATCATCGGAACGTCGGACCCCAGTCGCGTCCGGAACCCGGCCGCCTCCTCGGCTGCCCGGGTTCCTAGGAGCATCCTGCGCATTGCGCACGACACCAGGAGGGCGCCTTCGGGCCGGCCCGGCCCAGGAAAGCTCGCCATCGCATCACCCACGGACCGGGCGGCGGCATCGAGGATGTCGGGAACGGTCGCCATCGACACCCGGACGGTGCTCCCCACCGGCACCTCGCCCATGAATGACGCCGTCCTCGCGGCATCGTCAGTCCCGATCACCGCGCGAAGGATGAATCCGCCTTGGTCCTGGGAGACAGCCAGGGGATTCGCCCAGAGCGAAGCCACGTCATCGCCGATGTACCCACGGTAGTAGTCCATGATCGTCTGCTCGCCGACCAGCGCGACCTTGTTGCGCTCGGAGCGCGTGACCGTGGCCGGCTTGCCCATCGGACTCCAGCCATGGGCGATCGATGCCGAGAACTTGAGCGGACCGGACAGGAGCAGGAGGGGCAGGGAGTCCGTGCGGACCGAGTCGTTGAAGAACTGGTGGCTCACCCAGGGGTTCGCCCGCAGGTCCTCGGCCGCGGATGCGCCCCCGACGATCGGAACCGAGGCCCCGAGGACAGAGCTAAGGGCCTCCACGACCGCCCCGAGATCCGATTGCAGCAGATCGGGGAAGACGATCGCCAGGGCAGGTGTCCCATCCGAGCCGGCGAGCGCCTGTTCTGCGGCACGGCGAGTCGCTAGGAGCGGGTCGGCGGACAACTTGTCGCCAATTCCTGCGCTGAACGTGATGACGTCCGATGCGAAGAGCGTCAGTGTGACGCCATCGTCGGCATACCCGGATTCGGAGGACATCTGGCCATCGGCAACACAACCGATCAGCTTGATCTCCGGAAAGCGGGCCATGATCTCGCTGACCAGCGCCCGGTGGTCGTAGTCGTGACCGGCGAACAGGACGCCGGCGGCAGGAGTCAGGTCCCCCAAATGCCCGACGGCCATGTCCAGCGCCTCGACGATGGCATCGTGCTCGTCCACATCTTCGCTGTAGCCAACGGCCATCTTGAACATGACGCCCTCCAGGCCAACGATCGCTGGTCCGGCGAAATGGCCGGTGGAAACCGGGACGCCGAGCTGCCCGACCGAGTGCCGGTCCGAGCATAAGCCATTGTTGGGGCCCTTGCGTGTGAGCGCCCCGTTCTCGGCTGGCGTGACCGTGAACCACATCGCGATTGGAGGGCTGCGAGGTGTGGTTCGGTCGGCGGGTCACGAGTGCGGCCGTCCGGCCTCGGTTACGCCGCGGACATCGTGTCAGCGAATCGAGGCGAGCTCCGATGGTAGGGATCCGCCCACCCGTACCATCAGCCTTCGGTCGTACCCTTGGCCTCCTTCGTCAACTCGTCGGCCGCCTTGAGCCAACCGGGGCGGTCCTCGTCAAAGTGCAGCATCACATCGACGCTAGACCGCGGGAATGATCGCAAGTCAACCGATAGCAGCCGGTGGAAGTACCCAGTCAAAGGTTCCTGCGACCTCGGATATGCATCACGGCCCTTCAGATGGACGGCGTCATGACGGACTCGCTTCACGTCATTCAGCCGATCAAGCAGAGCCCGGGAGGGCGCATGTTTGCCTGTGACCCTCGGGACCAGCTGCAGCACCTTCTCGTCTAGTGTGGCCTTTCGCTGAGCCTCCTCCGAGTCCCACATCAGCGTCGTCTTGCCACGATGAATCTCGACCCGCCCATTCAGGCGGTCCGCGATGACTGAATTCAGATACGCCTCGACCGCCTGGTAGGCCAAGGTGACTGCGACGAACCCCTCCTCGAAGTAGTCGTAGAGGATTGGTGTCGTCGCGTTTGTGATGCTGAAACCGGCTCCGAACGGCGACGCGGATACTGGTTCATACGCAATCTGCGACCGGAGGTGTTCACCCCGAAGAGCGGCGCTCCAAGCCACGGAGACGGCCAAAGCCGCCGGACTGGCGGTGATGAACCCTGTCGTCAGTCCCAGGAGGTCGCGCGCCACGGATGTGAGGTATACCGGAGTTCCTGCCTTGTGAGAAGGACCGCCGGGATATGCGGGCGGGACGTCGGTTGCAAGCGTCGTCCAGAACTGGATCCGCCAGTCAGGCCAATCTCGCTGCTCGTCGGCCACTCGGGCTACTCCCCTCTTTCAGATCACAGGCCCATGCGAGCGTGGTCGACCTAGGTTAGTGCCTGGGGCTACACCGCTGACGAGGGCGGGCCTCAGCTGCAAGGCTCTCCTGCCGCCCGGGTGTCAGCTGGGGCAGCATGCGCCGCCCTCTGATCGTTGAGCCGCAGTGTTGCACCATCCGCGCATCGTGCTTGCCTGGCGCGACTGGCGGCCCACGGATCGGCCGGAGTCAGCCGGGGGCGAAGAAGAGCGCCGCCGCCTCGCGGTCGAAGGGGATGTAGCCGACCCGGGCGGCGTCCTCAGGCTGGCCGCGCTGCTCCTGGTTGGCTTCTTCAAAACGGCAGTTCCAGAAGGACCTCAATCGCCTGAAGGCGATGATGGAGGCCGGCGCGCTGTAGCCCAGGGTCAGTCGGCGAAGAAATCGTCGAACGCGGACGTATCGTCGATCAGGGCCCAGAAGGCGGTGATCTTGCCAGCTTCGTTGACATGGAAGATCTCGGCGCCAAGCTGGCTGAAGGCGCGCCCACCGCGTCGATGGTCGTAGCGCACGAGGGCGACCACGTGCCGATCCGTCGCGAGGACATCGTGAACCTCGATCTTGAAGGCCTCCAGACCGGGGATGACACGGTTGAAGAAGGCCAGAACAGCCTCCTTGCCGCGATGCGGCCCGGCGTTGGCGCCGCGGCCCGGCACTTGCCACACGATGTCATCCGCCATCGCCTCCACCGCCCAGTCGGTACCTCCATCGCTCCCGATCTCGTACAGGCGGCGGATCAGCGTGGCATTCGGGTGCTCGGCCATGGCGGCGCTCCTGCTTCGATCCTTCCACGGTACGCCGGCATGGCAAGGCGGTGGCGATTCGTCACGATGTGGTCGTTGAGCGAGTCGAGGTATTCGGGGTCGTTTGCGAAGGCCTTGTAGATGTCGGGCAGAAACCCGCCGTAGCGGGCCTTGATCTTCGCGTAGGTCGCCTGGACCTCCGGGCTCGCGTCGGGCTCCTGGATCTTGGGGAGGATGGCCATGTCGTATCGGTGCCTCCAGGTACGGAGATGGATGGACGATGCCCCGGCCGGCGCGGGACCTCCCCGGATTGTGGGCGCCACCGGCCGGGTCCCGCTGTGCCGGTCGTCACACTGAGTCGCTCTTGTCGCCGCAGCCTCCGCGGCGCGGCCGGGCCCGTCTGCCGGTCACCGCTGCCTCCGTTGACATCTAGTAACATACGGACTAGCGTATGCAAAGACGGAAGTCGTTCAGCACGGAAAGCGCCCCATGACGGAGCCCATCACCTACATCGATCTCGGCGTCGGAGGCATGACCTGCGACGACTGTGTCGTCCATGTCACCCAGGCCCTCGAGTCGGTCCCAGGCGTCCAGCACGCCACCGTGGATCTCGCATCCCGCAGCGCGGTGGTCACTGCCAGCCCGGATGTTCCGGCCGCTGCGCTGGCCGCAGTCGTTCGGGCGACCGGCCAGTACAACGTGTTCGAGCGCGGCCGCAGGCTCGCCTCGGATGATTGACCGGTTCGACCTCCTGATCCTGGGCTCGGGCTCGACCGCGTTCGCAGCGGCGATCGGCGCGAGCGAGCTTGGGGCCCGGGTCGCCATGGTCGAGCGGCGCACGCTCGGCGGGACGTGCGTCAACCGGGGCTGCCTGCCGTCGAAGAACCTCATCGAGGCGGCACGGATCGTCTGGGAGGCCAGTCATCCCCGGTACGACGGCCTGGGCTCCGCCCACGTCAGCGTCGATTTCGAGGCGCTCATCGCCCAGAAGGACGCGGTCGTCCGCGACTATCGAGCCAGGAAGTACGCCAGTGTCGCCGACGGGATGACCGACCTCCACATCCTCGAAGGCGATGCCAGCTTCGTCGGCCCCAGGACGATCTCGCTCGATGGCCGGACGGTCGAGGCCGACCGGATCCTCATCGCGACCGGGAGCCGGCCGACGATCCCGACGATCCCGGGACTCGACACGGTGCCCTACCTGACGAGCGACCTGCTCGACGCGGACGAGGCCGTACGCCTGAGGGAGCTGCCGGAGTCGCTCATCGTCCTGGGTGGCGGGTATATCGCGGTCGAGCTCGCCCAGATGTTCGCCCGCCTCGGCAGCCAGGTGACGATCGTCGCCCGCTCTGAATTGCTGCGCGGCTACGAGCCGGAACTCGGCCGGACGCTCACCGAGTCGTTCCGCTCCGAGGGGATCGAGATCCTCACCGCCACGCGCGTCGAGCGCGTCTCGGGCGACGGCCGCCGGGTCGCCCTCGCGGTGGAGACGCCCACTGCCGGGCGGATCCTGCGGGCGGAGCGACTCCTCGTCGCCACAGGTCGAACCCCTAACACCGACGGCATCGGCCTTGAGCTGGCCGGAGTGGCGCTTGACCCGGATGGCTATGTCGTGGTGAACGGCGAGCTCCGGACCTCCCAGTCGCACATCTGGGCGGCAGGGGACGTAATCGGCCGCCAGCATGGCTCCCAGATGGCCACGCCGGTCGGCGCCCGGCAGGGCCGGATCGTTGCGGAGAACGCCTTCAAGGACGCACGCCGCACGTTCGATGGGTCGGTCGTCCCCCGGGCGATCTTCACCGACCCGCCGATCGCGGTCGTCGGCCTGACCGAGGCTGAGGTCAAGGCAGGCCACCTGCCGGCGGTGTCCGCGACGACGCCGCTCAAGTACGTCCCGCGGGCCGGCGCGATCCATCGACCCGAGGGTCTCGTCAAGATGATGGCGTCGACGATCGACGAGCGGATCCTCGGCGTCCACATGATCGGCGAATCGGCGGCCGAGGTCATCCACGAGGCCGCCATGGCGATGCACTTCAAGGCCACCATCGACGACTTCATCGACCTCATCCATGTCTACCCGACGATGAGCGAGGCGCTCAAGATCGGCGCCCAGGCCTTCCGCAAGGACGTCTCGAAGCTGTCGTGTTGCGCGGAATGAGGGCGGCGAGACCGCATGGCGAGGGAGGACGCAGCGCATGACCAGCAACCTGCCGGCCGCCGCCCGGCGGTCCACAGACCTCGACCGAGCCGAGGTCCTCGGGAGCTTCTTCCAGGGCCTCTCCGACCCGACTCGAGTGCGGATCCTGGAGCTCCTCGAGGAGCGTCCGCGTACTGTGACGGAGCTCGTCGAGGCCCTCGGGCTCGCGCAGGGCCGGGTGTCGAGCCATCTCTCGTGCCTGCGCTGGTGCGGCTACGTCGAGGCGCGCGTCGAGGGTCGATTCAACCGCTATCGCCTCGTGGACGAGCGCGTCCGCGAGATCCTCCATCTCGGCGAGGCGATCGTCCGCGACAACGCGGGCCGACTCACGTCCTGCCTCGTCCTCGGCACCGAGGATGCGGCCCGCGCGACGACCGGTCGATGACTTGCCCGATGCCTGGGGCCCGGAGCTGCCTCGCCTATTTGGCGCGTGGGAATGTGCGCAAGTCCGAGCTGGGGGAGGGCCGCGGGACTACGTCAGGAGTGCGGTCGTCGCTCGATCGACCATTCGGCGCGCCTGCTCCACGGCCTTCATCGCCTCCTTGGCGGAGACCACCAGGACTCCGTAGTCCGCCGAGTCCTTCACGTCGAGCAGGCGACCCAGCTCCTTCGCCATGTCGGGCCCCTCGGGCACGAGGGTCACCGTCAGGGGGCTCGCTCGGGTCCCCGATCCAGGTACCGGTCGTAGAAGGCGAGGATCTGCTCGGCGTCGATCTCCTGGAGCTCGAGGATCCGGCCCCAGGCCACGACGGCGATCGGCGACTCCATCTCCTGGTACGGCGTGATGACCAGCTTTCGCTCGCCGAAGGCGCCGTTCCGGCTCGGGTCGTAGACTTCCGTGCGGAGGCGGTCGGCGGTCGCGCCGCACTCCGTCGTATCGGCGCATTTGAAGAGCACGGCAACTCCGCCGTGTTCAAGAGCGTGGACCCAGTCGCCCGCCGGTACCGGGCTGGCAAAAGCGCCGTAGGCCGCGCGCCCCCCGTAGTGCGGGCCGGACGAGGGCGGCCGGTTTCGCTGGGGAAGCACCGCCCCGGACGGGAGGTGGACCCCGACCCCGCCTTCGGGTGGCGCGCCCTCCCCGACGTCCGCCTGCCCCACGCCCGATCCCAGCGCGATCAGGCCGAAGACCGCCAGTCCCGCCGCCACCAGGCCGCCCAGCCGGATGGTGCTGCGCCGGCGTTGCGCGCGGCGACCGATCTCCGCCCTCGCGGCGTTGGACGGCCGGGGGGCCCGGCGCGGCGATGGCTGCGGGAGCGGGTCGTCGGCCCGCGGCCGGTCCGGAATCGTGACGCCGGCCCGCGGGCGGACCGGCTGGCGCCTTCTCGTCATACACCGGGAGTATGCGGCCGCTCGGCCGAACGTGCTGTGCGCCCGCTTACAGATTGCCAACCGCGGCCCGGGGACGAGGTCGTCGCGAAGCTCGCCGCGATGAAGAACGGGATCCACGTCCACATCGCGTAGAGCTCCCACAGGGCGTTGAAGAGCCCGGCGGTCAGACCACCCTGCACGACGAGGCGGCCCATCCTGGTCGCGGCCGCCACGCTGGTCGTACCACCGAGCTTGGCCTCCTGACCGCCGCCGCCGGCCGGATGCCCGGTCGCCGTCCGGTCATCGATGCCGGTAGGCCTATCGCGCGAAGGCCAGCACTTGCGGCTGCTTGTACTGGGCCCACAGGACACCAAGTGCAAGGCCCCACATCACGTGTCCGAGGAAGAACGCGGCGGCGTTGACATTCAGCATCAGCGGGTCGATGAGGGGCGCAACGACGAACCACATCCCGATGAACACGGCGACGCCCCACGCCATCCCGCCCAAGGCGGTCCTTCCGCCCGAGAGGGAGAGGCTCGACACGATGAGCCCGAAGACGGCGGCGAGGATGACCGAGTTCATCATGTGGCCCATCAGCCCAAGGATCAACGCAAGCCCATCGAAGGGGATCGGGTTCGCGGAACCCTGGAGGTCACGGACGATGGCCGCGCCGATGGCGATGGGCGGGCCGAAGAAGCCGGCGCCGTCCGGGATGATGGCCTCCACCACCATCTCCCACATCGCGATGACAAGGCTGGCGATGACGCCCCCAACGACGATCCGTCGAACGTTCATTTTGTGTCCTCCCACGGTCCCGGTGCGGCGAGCCCAGCGGCTCGCATCATCGGCACGGTAGGCCGACGGTTCGCTGACGGATGTGGCGTCCGTTACGCTCGCATCCGGGTCCGTGGCTCCAGCCCGATCGTCGCGCCGAACGATTTCGAGGCAACGACCTGAGTCCAAGCGCGCGGCTGGCCATGTGTGCCGCGTCACATCCCCGCCGCGGCCCTCGACCGAACATGCGGGCATGAAGTGGCTTCGATCGCTGCAGGCGCGGCACGCCCGGCGCCACGCGCTCGGCAAGCACCACCCGGTGATCGCCCCCATGCCGTTCGGCCGGGACTTCACCTGGTGTCACGAGGAAGACGCCTTCGTTGGCTGAACCGCTCGATCTCGCCCGATGCCTGCTGGAGGACACGCGAGCCGGTCGGCCGGACATTGCGACCCGCGCTGCCCTGGCCGGCCTCGACCCGGACGTCCTGACGGCAGCACTGGCGGACGATGCATCGCGGATCGCCTTCTGGCTCAACGTCTACAACGCGGCCGTCCGGGCGCGCCTCCTGGCCGAGCCAGAGGCGTACGGCCGGCGCTGGCGGTTTTTCGCGGCGGCGGCCATCACCATCGCCGGCCGGCGCCTGAGCCCGAACACGATCGAGCACGGGATCCTGAGCCGGTCGGTGTTCCTCGCCGGGCTCGGCTACCTGCGCAACCCGTTCGCCTCCGCGTTCGAGCGCCGGATGCGCGTCGTCCGAGTGGACCCGCGGATCCACTTCGCGCTCAACTGCGGGGCCCGGAGCTGCCCACCCCTTGCCGCGTGGGACCCGGTCGCACTTGACGAACGCCTGGAGCGGGCGACGGGGGCCTACCTCGCCCTGGACCGGGCGTTCGGCCGACGGCAGCGAGGTGCGGGTCCCGCGCCTCCTGCTCTGGTACCACGGCGATTTCGGGGGCCGCGCCGGCATCCTGCGTCTCCTCTGGCGCCACGGCGTCGTGCCGGCCGGCGAGCATCCCCGCATCCGGTTCCACCAGTACGACTGGACGATCGCCATCGACGAGCCGGCGGACGGCGGATGAGGCGGGCCGTCGCCCACCGGGCTAGAGTTGGCCCATGACCTTCACCGCCCGCATCCCCGGCGCGATCCTCACCGAGCGCGAGCACGTCGTGCCGCTCGACCACGCCCGACCGGACGGGCCGACGATCACCGTCTTCACCCGCGAGGTCGCCGATCCCGACGGCTCTGACAAGCCGTACCTGCTCTTCCTCCAGGGTGGCCCGGGCATCGAGGCGACGCGGCCCACCGGCCCGCCCTCGGGCTGGATGACGCGAGCGCTCAAGGACTACCGGGTCCTGCTGCTCGACCAGCGGGGGACCGGGCGGTCCACGCCGGTCGGGACGGCGATCCCGGGCGAGACCCCCGAATCCCAGGCCTCGTACCTGACCCACTTGCGGGCCGATTCCATCGTCCGGGACGCGGAGCTCATCCGCCTCGAGCTCGGTGTCGACCGCTGGAGCCTGCTGGGCCAGAGCTTCGGTGGCTTCTGCTCGATGACCTACCTCTCGATCGCCCCGGAAGGGCTGCGCGAGGCGTTCATCACCGGCGGTCTCTCGCCGATCGGCCGTCCCGTGGACGATATCTACAGCGCGACCTATCAACGTGCGATCGAGCGCAACGATCGGTACTTCGAGCGCTACCCGGAGGATCGCGCGCGCGTCCACGAGATCATCAGGCGCCTCGACAACGAGGACGTCCTGCTCGAGACAGGGGAGCGGCTCACCTCGCGCCGCTTCCGCCAGCTCGGCCTCTGGCTCGGCGACAGCGCCGGCTGGGAGCTGCTCCACCATGTCCTCGAGCTCCCGATGGACTCGCCGGCCTTCCGCTATGACGTGGAGGGAGCCGTCCGGTTCACCCGCAACCCGCTCTACGCGACGCTGCACGAGTCGTCGTACGCGGATGGCGTCGCCACGCGCTGGTCCGCCGATCGGCTCCTGCCGGACGAGATCCGCGACGGTGATGTGTTCACGGCCGAGCACGTCTACCCGTGGATGTTCGACGACTACCGGCAGCTCCAGGCCCACAAGCCGGCGGCCGAGATCCTCGCCCAGCACGAGTGGCCGCGCCTCTACGACGCCGCGCAGCTTGCGGTCAACGAGGTCCCGGTCGCAGCGACGATCTACGTCCACGACCTGTACGTGGAGCGCGCCTTCGCCGAGGAGACCGCAGCGGCCATCCGCGGCCTGCGCACGTGGATCACTGACGAGTACGTCCACAACGGCCTCCGCGCGGACGGCGCGCGGGTGCTGGACCGCCTCATCGATCTCGCGCGCGGTCGGGCGTAAGGCCCGTCCGAGATGGCCGCCGTCTCGCCCGATCCCCGCGACGCGTTGAACGGCTGGCCATACTGCTACAGTCCGGGTAGTACTTAGAGGTTAGAGGCGATGGGCCATCGCCTCTGGCTTGTTCGGACCGTCCGCTCCTCGTCTCATGGCGGCCGGCGACATCTTGAGAGGGGATCCACGCGGTTCGATGGCACGACGAAGGACAGCAGCGACAACAAAGAATCGTCCTTCCAGGACGCGAACGATGTCCTCGACCAGCGCCCGGCCCGCCAAGCCCGGCGAGGCGGAGCGGAAGACCGGAACCGAGCCCGCCGGCCAGCGACACGCTATCCAACAAGAGGTCCCGGAGCCGGAAGCGCTCGTCGTGACGCACTGGTTCGATCCCGGCGAGGAGGGACCGCCGTACGACGCGACGATCAGGCTGATCGGACGGCGGGCAGGCGGGACGGGAAAGCCCGGGCGCGGCGACTCCTTCACGCACGAGGAGGTGGTGGCGGGCATCCTGCCGGGCACCGGTCCGGTCTCCGTCACTTCGTGGGTCTATGGGCTCCAACCGGGGGAGTGGAATGTCATTGGGGAATGGATCCGATCCGCGACGCAGGCTGGCTCTTCTCGGCCACTTGACCATCGCACGCGAAGGAGCGCCGAACCGCTGCGCCGCGCTGCCTGGTCATGGCGTCGCTGGGCGTTGTCCGCGAGCCCGGATGTCCCGCTCAAGACCCGCTGGGCGCTTGTGGCTCCACTGGCGAGGATGCCGGGGGTGCTCCCCGGCAGCTGGACGGCCCTCGCCGCCCTCGGTGCCGTTGTCGCGCTGTTGACGCAGGCGGTGATCCTTTCGAACGAGGGTCTGCCGGTCGGTTCAGGTCTCGCGGTCTCCCTGCTCGCCATCGTCGTCGGACTGATCGGCGCCAAGGTCTGGTACGGGATCCTCCATCCAGCTCCGTGGCGCCAGTCGCTGCGCCAGGGCTGGTCGGTCGACGGTTTCCTGGTGGTTGCACCGATCGTCGCGATCGTGCTGCTCTCCCTGTTCGGGTTGCCGGCTGGAAGGTATCTCGATGCGAACGCGCCCGGCATCTTCTTCGCTGTCGCGATCGGTCGCATCGGATGCTTCTTCACCGGATGCTGTGCCGGTCGTTGCACGCGCTCGCGCTGGGGCCTGTGGTCCTCGGATCGCCGGATCGGCGCCCGGCGCATTCCCGCGCAGCTCTTCGAGTCGGCCGCCGGCTTCGTGATCGGAATCACTGGCATCGCCCTGGTTGGGCTGCGAGTGCCCAGCGTCGACGGGCTGATCTTTGTCGGTTCGTTTGCGGTCTATATCGCGATCCGACAGGTACTCCTTCGAGTCCGGGCGGAGTCGCGTCGGTTCTCGTGGCGGCGCGCCATGGCCAACCGAGCGGGTTCTTAGGTCAACGTCAACCTTGCGGCGGGGCCTCCCTCGCCGATCCGTGGCGAGTCGTCAGTCGCAGTCCTCACCGGCCCACGCCTCACGCGCCTCGCGGATCAGGAAGACGGGGATGACGAGGGCGGCGACGGGATCGGCCCACCACAGGCCGAACAATGTGTTGAACCCGACGCCGACGAGGACCGCGAGCGAGAGCCACCAGCAGGCGGTGGTCTGGAACGCGTCGGCCTGCATCGCACGCGACCCCAGGGCGATCGCTGTCCGGCGCTTGGCACGAGCCAGCCACCACATGACGCCGAGGGACAATGCGGCGACCCCGACCCCGACCGGGCTGGGCTCTGGGCGCTCCCCGCCGACGAGGGTCGTGACGGCGTCGACAGTGATGTAGGCGGCAAGCCCGACGAGCGAGGCGGCCACGAGCCGTTGTGCCCGCCGCTCCACCGTCTCGATCCGTTCATGGTTCATCGCCCGCCGTTCGGCCATGAGGCGCCAGATGATGATGAGCCCCGACGCGGTCTCGACGAACGAGTCGATCCCGAACCCGAGCAGGGCCACCGAGCCCGCGGCGAGAGCGGCTCCGACGGCCACCACTCCCTCGACGACGTTCCATCCGACGGTCAGGTACGCGAGATGCAGGCCGCGGGCCAGCAGCTGCGGGCGGGTCACGATGGCCATTCAGGCAGGCCGTGCGAAGGTCGCGCTGATCCGCGTGTCGAGACGATCGATGATCTCAGGCATGGTGCGCCTCCTCGAGCCGACGACGGTCGGACGCTTCGAGCTGGAACGTCGAATGCTCGATGTCGAAATCACCCGACAGGCAGCGACAGAGCTCGTCGAGGACCGAGGGTGCGTCGGCTCCGTCATCGAGCACGACGTGGGCGGAGACCACGTTAACGCCCGGCCACGTGGACCACGGCGTCGAGGACGAGCCGCCGGAGGTGCTCGTCGATGAGCCGGTAGTAAGCGATCCTGCCCGCCTTCCGACGGCTGACGGCGCCCCGCTCGCGCAGGGCGCGGAGCTGGTGCGAGAGCGCTGACACGCTCATCCCGAGCACAAGCGCCATGTCGCACACGCACAGCTCGCGCTCGCTGATCGCTAGCAGGTGGAGGATCCGGGCACGCGACGGATCGGCGAGCGTCGCAAACAGACCGGCGACCGACCGCGATCCGTCCAGGCCCAGACTTCGACCGAGGAGCGGGCGGATCGCGTCGGGGTGGAGGCAGTCGACGTCGCAGCGGTCCCGTTCGATCGCCGAGGCGAACACTTGAGCCATCGTTCAAGTATCACACAGCAGCCGCGGAACCCACATGGTGCGTCGCACGTCTCGGAGGCGATGAGCGACGATCGACGGACCGCGTTCGACGTGCTGTACGCGGCGCACGGCCGCGCCGTTCTCGCATACGCGCTTCGACGAACGACGCAGCTGGCGGATGCCGAGGACGCCGTCGCCGAGACGTTCCTCGTCGCCTGGCGCAGGCTGGCCGATGCGCCGGCACCGCCGGACGTCCGCCTTCCGTGGTTGTATGCCATCGCCAGACGAGTGCTCGCCAACCAGCGTCGCGCGAACGACCGTCGGGCGAGACTGCAACTCCGCGTTCGCCAAGTGCCGGCCGTGGTCGGTGTGGCTACCGAGGACGATCAGGACGGCCCCGCCATCACCGCGCTGTCGCGGCTGCGCTCCGATGACCAGGAACTGCTGCGCCTGGTCGCGTGGGAAGAATTGAGTCATGCGCAGATCGCGGTGGTCCTGGGGATCACGCCGAACGCGGTGGCGATCCGTCTGTATCGCGCGCGGGCGCGCTTCGAAGGCGTACTGCACGACGTCGAGCAGGATCACGTGAAAGGTATTGATCCCGGCCGGACATCCAAGGGATTGAAGGGCAGGATGTTCGGTTGGATCCGTCGGGAGCAAGCGAAATGAGCGAGCCAGTGGGAATCGATCCACTCGACGAGCTCCGTCGCGCCGATCCCGTCGATCCGGACCGGCTGCCCTTCGCGAGTCTCGCCCGCTTGGAGGCGAGGATCCAGGAGGCAATGATGCAGGAGACTTCTCAGTCCCGGTGGCGCTCCGGACCTCGTCGGCGGTTCCTCCCGGCTCTGGCCGGGCTGGCCGTCGCAAGCGTGGCTCTGATCGCGATCGTCGGCGGGAAGACGCTCACGCCTGTGACGGCTCCCGGCAGTTCGAGCAGCGTCGGATCCGCGTCGTGCGTCGAGCAGTACAGCCCGGCCAACTTGGCGCGGCGGACGTTCGCGTTCGACGGGACGGTCACCGCGATCGCCGGCGACTCGGTCACGTTCAAGGTGAGCCAGCGTTTTCGCGGAACGCCCGCTGAAGAGGTGACGCTCACGGCGATGGGCATGACCGGCACGACGATCACCTCCGCCGGCGGCCCGACCCTGACCGTCGGCGATCGCTACCTGGTCGCGGGTGACGATCGGTTTGTCTGGGCCTGCGGGTTCACCCAGCCGTATGACGCCAGCGTGGCGGCGGCGTGGATGGAGGCCACCGCGCCGTAGCACCTTGGGCGATCCAGCCGGCTCGCCGGGCTGCGTGGCGGTGGTGCGGCCGAAACTGGTCGTGTCCCCTGGAGTGGTGGGAATCGAGCGATCCGTCGTGATCCGCGGCGGCCCCCGCCGCTGCCGGCCGCACGATCGGCCACGTCAGCCCACGTCAGGCCCGAGGCCCGAGGATCCTACCGCTCGAGGGGACCCTCCCCTCGAAACGCTGGCCGGGCGTTAGTACAGCTCGCCTAGTAGACTGCGCGCATGGTCGAATCCGCAGTCACCCAGCCTTGGGATCGAGGTTGGCGCCGGAGGATCGACGAGCTGGGACTCGACGGTCGCTTCTGGCTGACGGCTCTTGTCGCGACGGTGGCAGCCTTCGCGATCCTTGGTGTGCCGACGGCGGTGATCCCGAACCCATGGTTCATCCGGATGACACCGACGGAGCCATTCAACGTCGCGACGATGATCCTGTCGGCCCCACTGATGGGCGTTCTGACCGCGACCTACCTCGCTCAGCCGACCGGGACCAGCGGCGTGTCCGCTGAAGGTGGTGGGCGGGCAACCGTCGGTGGCGTCGCCGCTTACCTCGCGATCGGGTGCCCGATCTGCAACAAGATCATCGTCGCGGTCCTGGGAGTCAGCGGGGCGCTCAACGTGTTCGCTCCCGTCCAGCCGCTGATCGGCGCTGGGTCGGTCATCCTGCTGTCGGCGACGTTGGTCTGGCGGCTCCGGCGCCGGTCCGAGGATTGCGTGCGGTGCGCTCAGACCGCGACGGCAACGTAGAGAAATGTCAGGAGGTATCGAATCCACATGGAATCTTCCCAGACGCCGACAACCACGGATCCGGTCTGCGGCATGACCGTGGAGCGGGACTCGGCGCGCGCCGCCGGTCTGCATATCGAGCATGACGGACAGGACTTCTACTTCTGCGGCAAGGGATGCTCCCTCGAGTTCCGGGACGACCCGGGGCGGTATCTCGACCCGAACTACACGCCATCCATGTAGCACGATCCGGGTCCACCGTCGAGGGGCAGCTCGGACGCGCGTTCCCTCGCCCTGGCCTGGCTGCTCCAGCCGCAAACCCACCTGCTGAGGTCACTCGTGCGCCTCCTGTCACAACCCGAACGGCCGCGGGTCGTCCTCACCGCGAGCGGTCTTTCGAAGCTCTACGGCACCACCCTCGCCGTCGTCGGCGTCGAATTCACCGCTCGGACGGGCGAGCTCGTGGTTCTGCGCGGGCCGAACGCGTCAGGCAAGTCGACGCTCCTTCGCCTGCTGGCCGGCCTGGCGTCTCCGTCGGCGGGCCGGGTCACGCTTACCGGCGACGCGGGAGCCCGAACCAAGGTCGCGTTCGTCGGACATGCCGGCCACCTGTTCGATGATCTGTCGCCCGAGGAGAATCTCGTCCTGGCCGCCCGACTGGCAGGTGCCGACGCCACCAACATCCTGGCCCTGCTCGATCGGCTGGGCCTCGCCGCGGTCGCCCGCAGTCGCTGCCGGGAGCTGTCGTCCGGGACGCTCCGCCGGGTCGCCCTGGCTCGGGCGCTCGCGACCGAGCCCGCGGTCCTCCTGGTCGACGAGCCGTTCGCGGGCCTTGACGCGGGCGCGGCCGACCGGGTCGCGGGCGTGCTCGCAGAGGCGCGCGACGATGGGCGTCTCGTGATCGTCGTCAGTCACGAAGACGCCCGTTCGAGCCGCCTCGCCGACCGCACCATCGAGCTCGTCGGCGGGCGCCTGACCGAGACGGAACCGGCGGCGGCGAGACACGTGCGATGACGCTCGCTCGCGACTCCCTGCTGTTGGCCCACAAGGATCTGCGAATCGAGTTGCGCAGCCGGGCGGGACTGGCGGCGACGCTGACCCTTGGGGCCTCGGCCCTCATGATCGTCGGACTCGCCGCGGGGCCTGATCTCGCCCAGCTGCGCAGCCTCGCGCCGGCCCTGACGGCGATCGCCGTGCTGTTCGCGGCGCTGGTGATGGCCGAGCGCCTCGACGCGATCGACCGGGAGCGTGAGGCGTTAGATGGCATCTGGCTGTGCCTGTCGGACAGGCGCGCCATCTATCTCGGCAAGACGCTCGCGATGACGGTGCTGCTGTCGGTCCTCGGGCTGGCGCTCTGGCTCCTCGCCCTCGTCCTGCTCGACGTCCGGGCCGGTGCGTCAGTCCTGGGGATCCTTCCCCTCGTCCTGCTGAGCTCGTGCTCGATGGCGTCCGCCACCACGCTCGTCGTGGCCATCGTCGGAGCCGGCGATCGGCGAGCGTTGCTCCTGCCGGTCCTGCTCCTGCCGATGCTCGTTCCCACGTTGCTCGCGACCGTCAACGGGAGTCGTGCCCTGCTGGAGTCAGACCCGACGGGCGTGCTGGGCTGGGTCGTGGTGCTGGCTGCCGAGGCCGCCCTGTTCATCGGACTCGGACTGCTGACCTACGAACTCGTCGCGGCACCCGAATGAGACGCCGACCGGGCCTCGGCGGTACGGCCGTAGTGCTGATCCTGGGTGCAACCGTGGCCATCGGCCTCCTTGGAGTCCCAGCCGACCGGCTGCAGGGCGACGTCCAGCGGATCATGTACGTCCACGTGCCCGCCGCCTGGCTGGCCTATCTCGCCTTCTTCGTCACGTTGGTCGGCAGCCTCGGCTACCTCATCCGCCGAGATCTGCGGTTCGACCGCCTGGCCGCGGCGAGCGCCGAGATCGGTCTGCTGTTCACCGGCGCCGCGATCGTCAGTGGTTCGATCTGGGGCAAGGCGACCTGGGGGATCTGGTGGGACTGGGATCCGCGCCTCACGACCACCGCGGTGATGTTCGTGGTCTACGCCGGCTACGTCCTGCTCCGTGGGTCCATCGTGGAGCGCACCCGTCGGGCGCGACTTGCCGCGGTGCTGGGCATCATCGGCTTCGCCAACGTGCCGATCGTCCACTTCTCCGTTCTCTGGTGGCGCGGTCTCCACCAGGCACCGACGGTGCTTCGGCCGGGAGGCCCGACGATCGCGCCCATATTGCTCGCCGTGCTCCTCGCCAACGTCATCGGCTTCACGATCGCCTTCGCGTGGCTGCTCCGACGCCGGATGGCGCTCGAAGCGACACGCGATGCCGCCCAGGCGCGCCTCGAGGCGATGCCGTGAGTGACGTCGTCTTCGTCGTCGCCGCGTACGTGGTCGTCCTCGGTTCACTGGCGGTCTACGCCGTCGTGCTCCGCCGTCGATCCGCGGCGGCCGAGGCGGCCGAGCGCGCGATCGAGCGCCATCTCGACGACCGATGAAACGGCCGCGGCGGGGCACGCTCCTCGGGTTCGGCCTCGTGCTCGTGGCGTTCGTCGCCCTTGCCGCGATCAGTCTTCAGAGCGCGCTCGTCTATGACCTGACGCCGACAGAGGTCGCTGCCCGGCCGCTCGGCGAGCGGGTGAGGCTGTACGGCATCGTGGTCGACGGCTCGGTCCACTTCGACGAGCCGACCGCGACATTGAGTTTCGCGGTCACGGACGGGCGTTCGACGACGACGGTCTCCACGCAGTCCATCCCCACCGCGCTCTTTCGCGACGGTGTCGCGGTGATCCTGGCGGGTCGCCTGATCCGGTCGGGGCAGTTCGTGGCGGATGAGCTCGTCGTCAAGCACTCCGAGGTGTACGCGCCGCTCGCGCCTGGCGAGACCGTCCCGCCGGGGGTGTTGGACAGGCAAGGGTCGCCGCCGTGATCGGTGCCGCCGGGTTCACGGCGACCTTCATCGGCGTGGCCGGAGCGCTGATCGGTCTGGCGGCGGCGCTCATGGCACTTCGTGGACGGTGGCCGATCGAGCGCGCGATTCGCGCCGCCTGGGTGACGGCAGCTGCGCTGGTCGGCGCCAACCTCGCGATGGTGGCTGCACTCGTGAGTCACGACTTCTCGATCAGCTACGTCGCCCAGGTGGGGAGCCGCGCCACGCCGCTCCTGTACACGGTCGCGTCATTGTGGGGAGCGCTCGAAGGCTCGATCCTGTTCTGGGCAGGCATGCTGTCGGTGGTGCTCCTGCTCCTCGCGGTCCGGACCCGCGGACCCGATCGCGAGGACCTGCCGGCGGCGCTCGCGGTCCTGTTCGCGGTCCTCGCCTTCTTCGCCTTCATCGTCCTCGTCCCCGGCAACCCGTGGCTCCGGATCTCGCCGGTCCCGGCCGACGGACCGGGCCCGAACCCCCTGCTCGCCAATCATCCGCTGATGGCGATCCACCCGCCGTTGCTGTATCTCGGATTCGTCGGACTGTCGGTTCCGTTCGCGCTGACGGTGGCGGCTCTCCTGCGCGGCCGTCTGGACGATCGCTGGTTGGCGGTGACCCGGCGCTGGACGCTCATCCCGTGGGCGGCGCTGTCGGCCGGACTGATCCTGGGCGCATGGTGGGCATACGCCGTGCTCGGCTGGGGCGGGTACTGGGCGTGGGATCCAGTCGAGAACGTGGCGCTCCTGCCCTGGTTGACGGCGACCGCATTCCTCCATTCCGCCATGGTGACCGCACGCCACGGCAGTCTGCGTGGCTGGAACGTCGCCCTGGTCGTCAGCTCGTTCGTCCTGACGATCCTTGCCACGCTGATCACCCGAAGCGGGGTCTTGAACTCGGTCCACGACTTCACCCAGTCGGACATCGGTCCGCTCTTCCTGGTCCTGCTCGCGGTGGTCGCTGTGGGCTCGCTCGTCCTCGTGGCACTTCGGCTTCCGGCCGGCGGATCCGGCGGCGCGCCACTCGGCAGCCGGGCGACGGCGTTCCTCCTGAACAATCTCGTATTGGTGGCGGTCGCTGCCACCGTGCTCTTCGGGACGCTCTTCCCGTTGCTGGTGGAGGCGATCGATGGCACGCAGGTGAGCGTGGGTGCCCCGTACTTCGAGCGAGTCATCGGGCCCCTTGCCGTCGGCCTCCTCGTGCTCCTCGGAGTCGGCCCGACCCTGCCCTGGGGTGCGTGGACGCCGTCCGCGCGCCGCCGCCTGCTGCCAGGTGGCCTGTGCGCGGCGGGCGCCGCCGCAGTGCTGGTGCTTGTCGACGGACGGCCCGAGGTGGTGGCGGCCGGCGCCGCCGGCGTGTTTGCCCTGATCGAATCGATCTGGCTTCTCGGGCGGCGGCTGACGACACTGCGCCGATCGCGGCCGAGGCTCGAGAGCGGCCGGCGTTCGCTGGGCGGGCTCACGGCACACGCAGGTCTTGCGGTGATCGCGCTCGCCGTCCTCGGCTCGGCGGCGGGACGGACGGATGTCACGGCCACGCTTCGGGCCGGCGAATCGCTGGCCCTGGGCAGCGACCTTCTTACCCTCGACGGGATCGAGCAGGCCACCGACGAGGCCGGCCGTCGGTCCGTGCAGGCCCGCATCCGCCTGGACGACGGCGGCACAACGATGCAACTCGTCCCGACCCTCACGCTCTTCAGCGCGAGCAGTGCAGCCATCGCTACTCCGGCCATCCTGCCGGGCGCGCTGTCCGACCTCTACGTGACGCTCACGAACGTGGACCCAGCGGGCAGGACGGCCACGGTTCGGTTGGCACGGTATCCGTTCGTGTCCTGGTTGTGGGTGGGCGGCGGCATCGTCGTGGCCGGCGGTCTTCTGGCAGCGTGGCCGGCCCGACGTCAGCGGGCCAGATCGGACGCGAACACGTCGCCGCCGGCCGCGGCGGAACCGTTGCAGGAGCCTGCCCGATGAGCGTGGAAACGCCGGCCCGGGTTGGCCCGTCTGCGCGCCTCATCGGCCTCGTCGCCGGGCTCGTGCTGATCGGCGCCGTCCTGGGGGTATTCGCGCTGACCCTGGGTCGGGGAAGCTCCGCCGGGCCCTCTGCGCAGCTCGGGAAGCCGGCGCCGGCCTTCTCCCTCGAGCGTCTCGACGGCGGCCGCCTGTCACTCGATGAGCTGCGTGGCCGTCCGGTCGTTCTGAACTTCTGGGCGTCGTGGTGTCCGCCGTGCTGGGAGTCGGCGCCGCTGCTCACCAAGCTTGCCGCCGACAACGCAGATCGCGGTCTGATCGTCGTTGGGGTCGTCTACCAGGACAGTGCGACCAACGCGATCGATTTCATGCGCCGCTACGGCCAGACGTACCCGGGCCTCCTCGATCCGTCGGGCCGGACGGCCCTGGACTATGGCGTCTACGGCATCCCGATGACGTATTTCATCGATCCAGCCGGCGTGATCCGCGCCCGTCAGATCGGGCAGTTCCTCCTCGCTGACCTGGAAACTGCTGTTGCCAGGATCCTCCCGTGAGTCGGTTCGCTTCGATCCGCCGGACCGACCTGCTCCTGTTGTCGGCCTGCGCCGTCGTCCTGATCGCCCTGGCGGCGGCCGTGGTCAGCCCCGTCACCCGGACGATCGACGATCGGGCGCGCGCGCTCGACGCCGAGCTCCGGTGCCCGGTCTGTCAGGGCACGTCGATCGTCGATTCTCCTGCGGCCTTCGCGGCCCAGATGCGCACCGTCGTCCGCGAGCAGCTCGCCGATGGCGCCAGCGATCAGGGTGTTCGGGACTTCTTCGTCGAGCGTTACGGTCGGTGGATCCTGCTCGCACCCCCGACGCAGGGATATGATCTGGCGCTGTGGCTTGCGCCCGGCCTGGTCGTGGCTGGCGGGGCGTTCGTCGTCCTCCGCCGGGCTCGCCAGCGAGAGCGCCGGACGTCCGGCGCTCTCGCTGGCCCACCGGCGCGACTCGGTCGGATCGGGACGGTCCTCCTCACGGGCGTGATCGTGCTGGCCCTGGCGCTGCCGATCGCCCTCGCGGTCGGACCGCGGGGGTCGGGGGCGGAGATCACGGGCCGCAGTGCCGGCGGCATCCAGGCCGCGCCGTCACTGGCCGATCTCGAAGCGGCCGTCGGGCGCAACCCCGCTGACGCCGGGGCCCTCGTGGCGCTCGGCGACGCGTATCTGGCAGCCGACCGCACCGTCGACGCGATCGCCGTCTACGAGCGGGCGCTGAGGGCCGAGCCAGACAACGTGCCAGCCTCGCTCGCCCTCGGCGTGATCATCCTCTCGGCCGGACGCCCCGACCAAGCGCAGGTGCTCTTCGACCGCGTGCTCGGGAACGCTCCAGACCAGCCCGACGCCTTGCTCTACCGCGCCCTGGCTCGCTACCAGCTGGGCGCCCCGGCGGACCAGATCCGGGCCGACGCTCTCCGGTTCCTCGCGGTGGCGGGCAACGATCCACGCCGCGCGATAGCCGAGCAACTCCTTGACGGCCCTTCGCCGACCCCCAGCGGCGGCTGAGGACGACTCGTACTGGCGACACGGACATCAACCGGCGCCCACCGTCAGTGTGCCGCTCATCGTCGGGTGCACATCGCAGATGAACCGGTACGACCCCGCCGCAAGAGGGCCGAGGAGATACGTCTTCGTCTGGATCCCGGTGAATGTCTCGCCACGGAAAACGGGATCTCCGGCCCCGGCCGGATAGATGGCCACGTTGTGGAGGATGCCCGGATCTCGATTGTCGAGCGTGAGCGCAACGACCGCACCGGCCGGGAGCTGCAGTGACGATCGGTCGAAGGCAAGGTTCTCGGCGGCCAATCCGACCGTGGCGGCGGGGGAGCCGCTCGCGTTGCCGATCGGTCCTCCGACGCCGCACGCGCTCACCATGACGGACACCACGGCGAGTGCCAAGGTGTGACCGATCCGGCGTCGTTTCCTCATACCACTGGCAGTGTAGTAGTACAGTCCCGTGGTCCGATGTGATGAAGACCGCGCGAACGGTCCGAGGGCCACAAGGAGAACGACCCTTGAGCAAACGACGAGCGACTCGACCCGGTCGAGGGCAACCGATCGCGCGGGCACGGCGATGGTCGCGCTGGTTGCCGCTGGCGGCGGCGGTCGGTGTGATCGCTGCCGTCGGCCTCGCGGTGGTGACCCTGAACTTCGGCGGGACGACGGCCGGTCAGGCACCGTGGTCGCGGCTCGGGAGCAGCGACGTCCACTCGCTCGCCTTCGCCGGCAACGACCCTGAGCACGTCCTCTTCGGTCATCACGGCGGCATCTCCGAGTCGCGCGATGGCGGCCGATCGTGGCAGGCCCTGGCGACAAGGGATGACGCGATGGTCATGCGGCCCGCAGACGACGGCTCGATCGTCATCGCCGGTCACGACGTCTTCACGGCCAGCAAGGACGGCGGCAAGACGTGGCAGCCGATCGCCGCCGACCTGCCCAGCCTCGACATCCATGGATTTGCCCGCGATCCCGGAGACCCCGCCCGGATGTGGGCGGCACTGGCGACGGGCGGGCTCTGGGAGAGTTTGGACTTCGGTGCCCGTTGGACCGAGGTCCGCCGGGACAACGTGCTGTCACTGTTTGCGACGGGGACCGGTTCGACGACGAGATTGCTCGGCGTCGACACGACCGGGCTCGTCATGAGCGACGATGGGGGCCGGACCTGGTCCGGCCTGGCGACGCCGCCGACCTACCCGATGACGGGACTCGCGGCGACGCCCGACGGGCGGATCATCTACGCAGCCTCGCAAGAAGGCCTCTACCGCAGTGCCGATGGCGGCCAGAGCTGGAGTGTGACGGCGTACAAGGGTTCCGCGTTTGCGATCGCGACATCGCTCGATGGCGCGATCGTGGCGGTGGTCAGCAAGGAGACGGAGTTCTTCCGCTCGCCGGACGGCGGGACGACCTGGCGAGGCCCTGATGGACGTTGATCTGTCGCGAGGTGCCCCTCAGACCACGAGGCACACCAGGAGGACCGCGGCGGCGATGACGATCGAGGCGATCCATGGGGAACGGTCCGGCATGCGTTCGGGCGCGTCGTCGAGCAGCGCACGCAACCGGAGCTCCGAGCTCGCAGCGTAACCAGCCACGCCGACCGGGGCGTTCTGGTCGCCCAGCTTGAGGAGGGCGCTCGCCAGGTCGGCGCGCGTGGCTCCCGCCTTGAGCGCGTAGCGGTCCGCGGCGATCTCGATCTGCGCCCGGGCTCCGGCGAGCCATCGGCGTCCCATCGCCAGGCGCCCCAGCGGCCACGCGATGGCATCGAGCAGGATGAGTCGGGCCGGTGCGTGGTCGATCTGATGATGCCGCTCGTGAAGGAGGACGGCTCGCAGCTCCACCGGCTCCAGCTGGATCGCCAGATCGGTGGCGCAGTAGATGCGCGGACGTCGAAGGCCGGCGACGCAGGCCGGGCCGATGCCGTCGACGACGCCGACCGTCATCTCGCCAAGGACGGCAGGTTCGGCAAGGCGGTCGAGCAGACTCGCCAGTCGTCGGTGACGTTCGGCATACCAGGCAACCGAGAGGCCGACGAGGAGACCCGTGATGCCGGCGAGTGCCAGAACGAGCCGCACCGGCCCGGGGCCGAGGAATGTCCCGGCGCCGCCGGTGACCGGCATGGGCGCCATGACGCAGACGAAGAGGATCGCCATGCTGGCGAGGACGATGAACCCCAGCGATCCGCGCATGCCGATCACGGCCGCTCGCTGCGTCCGGCCAGCTCGCGAAGTCGTGCCGCGAGTTCGTCGTGCGGGTCGCCGAGCTCGGCCGCGAACGCCGCCAGCGACGAGGCCCCGTGCCGGTCGATGAGCTTCCGCAACTCGCGTCGACCGATCTCTGCGCCGAGTTCCGCCTGGGAGAAGGCCGCCGTGTAACGGTACTGGCGTCCATCCTTCTCGCGCGTCACGTAGCCGCGCTCGAGGAGTCGGGTCAGGATCGTCATCACCGTGGTATAGGCGAGCGGCCGCGCAGACCCGTGGTTGAGCGACTCCAGCACCTCACCGACCGTCCCCGGTCCGTCACGCCAGAGTCGTTCCATGACGCGCTGCCCGAGCGGACCGAGACCCGTTGCATCCATGGCCGCGAGTATCACCGAGTGCGCAGCGGCGGTCCAGTCGGTTCCGGCATTCCGGCCGCTGGTCTCAGGCCTCTCTCACGACGGTTCGTCCGATAGCGTCCAGACCGGGTGCCGCGTCGGCGCCTTGCCTCAGAAGGACCACGGGATGAGGCCGGCGAGGCGGCCGAAAGCCCCGCTGGCGACGAGCAGGCCGACTACCATGATCAGAGAACCGGATGCCGCCTGGAAGGCACGCTGGTGTCGGGCGAGCAGGCCACGCACCGACTTGATCCGCGAGATCCCGAGGCCGATGACCACGAACGGGATCGCCATGCCGAAGGCGTAGGCGACAAGCAATGCTCCACCTGCCCATACGGTATCGCTCGCCGCGGCCATCGTGACGATCGCGCCGAGGGTCGGGCCGATGCATGGGGTCCAGCCGATCGCGATCCCCGCGCCGAAGAGAATCGAACCGCCGAAGGATGTCGCCCCACCGAACGCGCCGAACGTAAGCATCGGCCGCCAGCCGAGCGCGGTCGCGAGCCCGAGGGCGATGATCGCGATCCCGACCAGCGGTCGGAGGATCGGCACCTGTTCGAAGAGCACGAACCCGACCAGGCCGAGCGACACCCAGAGGATCACGAACATCCCGAGGAAGCCGAGCAGAAACCCGGCGCCGCGCAGTCGCGCCCCCGACGGTCTTGCCCCGTTCGATGTACCGCTGACATAGGTCGTGAAGACAGGGATCACCGGCAGCACACACGGCGACAGGCAGGACACGAGCCCCGCCAGGAAGGCGATGGCGAGCGTCATGGCGGGTTCATCGGGCCATCAGCGAGCGTCGCACGGGCGACAGACTACACTGCCTGTCGTAGCGTGCTGACGCTCAGCCATCCGGCACGTCACGGCATCTGGACAGGCCAGCCGGTCTCTGGCACAATACTCCCAGGGGGTATCATACGGAGACGCGCACCACAATGACCGACCAACCCATCAAGATCGTCAGTTTTCCGGTCGAGGGCATGACCTGCGCGTCCTGCGTCAACCGGATCACCCGATTCCTGGGCAAGGTCGAGGGCGTCGAGGAGGCCAACGTCAATCTCGCGACCGAGTCCGCGTCGGTTCGGTTCGACCCTTCGCGTACGGACATCGGGGCGCTGGCGGCGGCCGTCGAGGCAGCCGGATACGTCGCGCGGATCGCGCCCGTCGAGGCGGATGCTGCCGTCGGCGAAGCGGAACCGTCGTACGCGGAACGCCACATGGCCGATCTCCGCCGACGCCTGCTGGTGGCAGGGATCCTTACGACACCGCTTCTTCTGGGCCTGGCGCAGATGACGGTCGCGCCGTTCCTGCCGGCCTTCCTGACGAATCCCTGGTTCCAGCTCGCGCTGGCCACTCCGGTCCAGTTCTACGCCGGCGCGCCGTTCTATCGGGGCGCGATCAACGCACTCCGTCATCGCACGACGGACATGAACACGCTCGTGGCTGTCGGGACGACGGCGGCGTTCGGCTACAGCGTTGCCGCCATCCTGTTTCCCGGCTTCTTCGCCGCCGCCGGTCTGGCGATGGGCGACATGCTGCCGCTCTACTTCGACACGGCGGCCGCGATCATCACACTGATCCTGCTTGGGCGCTTCCTCGAGGCGCGCGCCCGCAGCCACACCTCGGACGCGATCCGCAAGCTCATCGGCCTCACGCCTCGCACCGCTCGGGTCGTACGGTTCGGGGTGGAGACCGACGTCCCGATCGAACAGGTCGTCGTCGGCGACGTGCTGCTGGTCCGTCCAGGTGAGCGCATCCCCGTCGATGGCCTGGTGCTCGAGGGTCGCTCCGCGGTGGACGAGAGCATGGTCACCGGCGAGAGCATGCCGTCCGGCAAGGGTCCCGGCGACGAGGTCATCGGTTCGACGCTGAACACCCTGGGTGCCTTCACCTACCGGGCGACCCGCGTCGGGGCGGACACGGTCCTGGCCCAGATCGTCCGCCTCGTCCAGGAGGCCCAGGGCTCGCGGGCGCCCATCCAGCGACTGGCCGACGCCGTCACCGGGATCTTCGTCCCGATCGTGCTCGCCATCGCTGCACTGACGTTCGTCGCCTGGTACGTCGCCGGCCCGGCGCCCGCCTTCAACTTCGCCCTGCTCAACACGATCGCCGTCCTCATCATCGCCTGCCCGTGCGCCCTCGGGCTCGCGACGCCGACATCGATCATGGTCGGGACGGGGAAGGGAGCCGAGAACGGCATCCTCTTCCGGAACGCGGAAGCACTGGAGCGACTGCACAAGGTCCGGGTCGTGATCCTCGACAAGACGGGCACGCTCACGGAGGGCAAGCCCCGGGTGACGGACGTCGTCCTCGCATCGAACGGGCCCGTCACCGACGAGTCGGAGCTCCTCCGCCTGGTGGCTTCCGCCGAGCGGGGCTCGGAACACCCGCTGGGAGAGGCGATCGTCCGCCATGTCCGCGACACCCTGCAGGTGGTCCTTGCCGAGGCCGACCAGTTCGCCGCCGAGCCGGGCCAGGGGATCTCGGCGGTGGTCGACGGTCAGCGCGTCAGCGTCGGTCGACCGGAGTTCGTCGGCGGGGCCGTCGCCACGCTCCAGGTCGATGGCGAGCGGCTCGCGGCGTCGGGCAAGACTCCGGTCTATGTGACGATCGACGGCCGGCCGGCTGGCGTCATCGCGATCGCCGACACCCTCAAGACGGGCTCCGCGGCCGCCGTGGCTGAGTTGCATCGTCTGGGGATCCGGGTGGCGATGCTGACCGGCGACAACGAGACGACCGCCCGGGCGATCGCCGCCGACGCCGGCATCCACGAGGTCATCGCCGACGTCCGACCGCAGGAGAAGGCGGCGCACGTCCATGGCATCCAGGCGACGGGTGCCCTGGTCGCCATGGTCGGCGACGGGGTCAACGACGCGCCGGCCCTGGCCTCCGCCGATGTCGGGATCGCCATCGGCACGGGCAGCGACATCGCGATCGAGTCGGCCGGCGTGACCTTGATGAGCGGCGATCTGCACGGGCTCGTGACCGCGATCGCCCTGTCGCGGGCGACGATGCGCAACATCAGGCAGAATCTCTTCTGGGCGTTCGTCTACAACGTCGCGCTGATCCCGCTGGCAGCCGGATTGTTCTATCCGTTCACCGGCTGGCTGCTCGATCCGATCTTTGCGGCGGCTGCCATGGCGCTGTCGTCGGTCACCGTCGTCTCGAATGCCCTGCGACTGCGGCGCTTCCGTGCGCCACGGGTTGCCCCGACCACATACCGGCTGTCCACGCCGCTCGGCACGGACGCCATTTGACCCAGGAGGCAACCATGCGCCTGCATCACCTACCACTCGTCGTCGCCATCGCCGTGGTTCTTGGCGCGTGCTCGGGCGGATCCACGTCCACCGCATCCCCGTCGGCCGCGACCGCGTCGCCCGTCGCCGGCGGCTCTTCGGGCACCGCGGTCGAGGTCATCGTCAAGCTGACCGACGCGCTCACCATGGAACCGGCAAGCATCTCCGTGAAGGCCGGCGTGCCGGTGCGCTTCGTCGTCACGAACAGCGGCGCGGCCGACCACGAGTTCTTTCTCGGCGACGAGGCGGCCCAGGCGGGGCACGGCGAGGAGATGAGCGGGATGGCCGGCATGGGCCACGACGATCCCACAGGAATCGGCCTCAAGGCCGGCGAGACGAAGACCCTCGAGTACACGTTCGCCAAGGCCGGCTCGTATCTCGCCGGATGCCATGTCAACGGCCACTACGCGGCCGGGATGATGGCCACCATCACAGTGACGGAGTAGCGCCGTGTGTCGAGCCGAGAGCGGCTGTTCGAGCGGCTGTATCGCGGCGCGCGCGCGAGAGAGATGAGGCCGTCCGGCACCGGCCTGGGTCTGGCGATCGCCCACTGGATCGTCGAGTCGCATGCGGGGACGATCGAGCTGGCCGGCCGGGAAGGCGGGGGCACAGTCGCAACGGTCGTGCTTCCGATCCGAGCGCCATGACCGCCACCCGTGTCCTCGTCGTTGACGACGAGACGCCGATCGTCGAGCTCATTCGTGGATACCTGGAAGCCGAAGGCATGGACGTGGCGGTGGCGCAGGACGGGCCTTCCGCGGTCGAGGCCGTCCGCGAGCGTCGGCCGGACGTCGTCGTCCTCGACGTGATGCTGCCCGGGTTTGACGGTTTCGAGGTCCTTCGGCGGGTCCGCACGTTCTCCGATGCCTACGTGATCATGCTCACCGCCCGGGCCGAGGAGATCGACCGGATCGTCGGGCTGTCGGTCGGCGCCGACGACTACCTCGTCAAGCCGTTCTCGCCGCGCGAACTTGTCGCGCGCATCAAGGCGCTCCTCCGCCGACCGCGCGCCGACCGTGGCGGGGACGACGCCGGTCGCCTCGAGCTGGGCGAACTCGTCATCGACCGACCGATGCGGATCGTGACACTGCGCGGGCAGCCGGTCACGCTCACCACGATCGAGTTCGACCTGCTCTCCACCCTGGCCGAGGATGCCGGTATCGTCTTCAGCCGGCAGCGGCTGCTCGACCGCGTCTGGGGCATGGACTACGTCGGTGACGAGCACGTGGTCGACGTTCACCTTGGCAACCTCCGCCGAAAGCTCGGCGAGGATGCCGGCCGACCCACGTTCATCGAGACCGTGCGTGGTGCTGGCTATCGGTTCCGCGCGCGGGGCGGCCGATGAACCAGAGGTGGCGGCTGCGGACCCGTCTGCTCCTGTCCCACCTCGTCGTCATCCTGGTCGGCAGCGCCACGCTGTTTGTCGCGGTCGGGCTCGTCGCTCCGGGCGCCTTCGAGTCCGCCATGGGCCACGCGACGGAAGGCACGGGCGGGATGGGTGACATGATGAGCGGCCTCGTGCGAGCCGCCTTCCAGGAGGCCGTTCAGACGGCGCTCGTCGTCGCGGTCGCGGCGGCTGCCATCGCGGCGGTCGTCGTCAGCATCGCGCTGTCGACCCGCCTCTCGCGACCGATCGGCCGGCTCGCCCAGGCGAGTCACCGGATAGCGTCCGGTCGCTACGCCGAGCGGGTGCCGGTGTCCTCAGACGACGAGATCGGCGAGCTTGCCGAGTCGTTCAACACGATGGCCGCCTCACTGGAAGCGACCGAACGGCGTCGCCTCCAGCTGGTCGGCGACGTCGCGCACGAGCTGCGGACCCCGCTGGCGACGCTCGACGGCTATCTCGAAGGGCTCGAGGATGGCGTCATCCAGCCGACTGAGCCGACCTGGAAGCTCCTCCGCGGCGAGACGGCACGCTTGTCACGCCTCGTCAACGACCTCCAGGAGCTCTGGCGCGCCGAGGCCCGTCAGCTGTCGCTGTCATTGACGATCGTCGACGTCCCGGAGCAGCTTCGAGCGGCCAGCGAGCGCTTCGCGACGCAGGCGGAGGAGCTCGAGATCGAGATCCGAACGGTTGTCGGCCCAGAACGACTGCCGGTGCGAGCGGATGCCGAGCGGCTAGGACAGATCCTTGACAACTTCCTGAGCAACGCGATTCGGTACTCCCCGCGAGCGAGTGCCGTGACCCTATCGGCGAGTACGGACTCGGATGAAGTCACCATCGGGGTGAACGACCAGGGTCCGGGCCTCACCGAGGAGCAGCTCGAGCGCGTCTTCGAACGCTTCTATCGCGTCGATCCGTCCCGATCCCGGGCGCTCGGTGGTTCCGGTATCGGCCTCGCCATCGCCCGCGCCCTCGCCGAAGCGATGGGCGGCCGGGTCGAGGCCGTCAGCGACGGCCCCGGTCGGGGCGCTACATTCCGCGTCATTCTCCCCAGGGCGTGATCCCGGAGCCAAGCCGGAACCCCGGCCGAAGCCGGGGTTCGATGCGTTGGAGGAGCAGCGCTGCTGCCCGATCAGTGCTCCATGCTCGGCATGTCACTGTCGTCGTGCGCCGGCATGGGGATCGCGATCTCCTTGGCGCTGGCAGTCGCCGGGGGGAGCGGCGAGAAGCTGATCCCATTCGGGCCCGCGCCGCTGGCGACGGTCTTGACGACCTTCCGCGCGGCGATGTCGAGGACGGCGACGTCATCGCCGTAGATGTTCGAGATGTAGGCATAGCGGCTTGCGGGATCGATCACGACGCCATGCGCGCCCGTGCCGGTCTCGACGGTGCCGACGACCGCGAAGCTTTCGGTGTCGATGATCGAGACCGTGGTCGAGGGCTTCTCCTTCGTGCCCTGATTTGCGGCCAGCACGTACTTGTCGTCGGGCGTCACGAAGACCTGGATCGGCCCGACGCCGACAGAGACCTTGCCGACCACCGTTCGGGTGGCCACATCGACCTTGCCGACGGCGTTCTCGGTGTTGAGCGAGAAGTAGACGAACTGCCCGTCAGGCGAGAAGCCGACCTGGACGGGCTTCTGGCCGATCTCGATGTCGGCGACCTTCGTGTTCGTTGCGGTGTCGATGACGCTGAGCGTTGTCCCCTTGGCGTTCGCGACGTACACCCACTTCCCGTCCGGGCTCGGGCGCAAGCCGTGAGGGTACGCGCCCACCGGAACTGTGGCCACGGTCTTCATGCTCGCGACGTCGATGACGGTGACCGTATCCTCGGACCCGTTCGTCGCGTACGCGGTGCTGCCGTCTGGGCCGACAACGATGTGGGCCGGATCCTTGCCGGTCGGAACGGCGCCGTGGAGCGTGTACGTCAAGGCGTCGATCATGACGGCCATCGACTCGTGGCCGCTGACCACCCACACGCTCTTGCCGTCTGGCGCGACCTGGAGGTTGTGCGGACCCTCGATGCCGGTGAGCGTCGTCACGGGCTCGTTGGTCGCCGCGTCGATCACGGTCACACTGTTCCCGTATTCGTCAGCGACCCACACCGTGCCTTTGGCGGCGACGGGTTCGGGGATCGCCGCGACCGGCCCAGTAGCAGGGCGACTGAGGGCGACAACGCCGACCAGGGCGACGACGACCAAGGCGGTTCCACCGGCCAGGCCCAGTCGGTTCTTCGTGACCATGACTCTCCTCTGCGCTCAAGACGCGTAAACAACTACTAGAATGATATGAGTTTACGAGCGCCCGATAAGAGCCAGATGAGAGCCGGGTGAAGGGTCGATGAGGATGGCATCGGTACGTGGCCGGCTGCCCGCCGGCCCGGGCGGCGCCCGCCGCCTCGCCCAGGGTCGCCGCCGCGCCCAGGGTCGCCGCCTCGCCCAGGGTCGCCGCCTCGCCCAGGGTCGCCGCCTCGCCCAGGGTCCCGATCCCTCCCATAACCGTATCCACGGACTAGTAAGCGTCGGATTCGGCCTCGGCGCGCTGGATCCGCCCTCGCCGCGCGACTTTCGGCCGCAGACTGAGCGTGGATCTGACGTGATGACGCGACTTG
>JBCLDE010000005.1:0-54151 GCA_038915165.1 Candidatus Limnocylindrales bacterium | reverse complement strand
GCGCCATCCGATGCTCGTCGAGTTCGAGTACGAACGCGGCGGGGCCCTTCAGTATCTCGCCGCCTGGGACGTGCATCGGGCGAAGCTCTTCGGGCGCTGTGAGCCAAGGACCGGCATCGAGCCGTTCGGCCGGCTCGTCAGCCAGGTCATGGGCGCCGAGCCGTACGCGAGCGCGCGGCGCGTCTTCTGGGTCCTCGACAACGGCAGCTCCCATCGCGGCCAGGCCGCGGTCACCCGCCTCACGGAGGCCTACCCGCGGCTCGTGCCCGTCCATCTCCCGGTCCATGCCAGCTGGCTCAACCAGATCGAGATCTACTTCAGCATCCTCGAGCGCAAGGTCCTCACCCCGCCCGACACCGTCTCGCTCGAGGAGCTCGCTGCCAGGATCCTCGCCTTCCAGGCCCGCTACGAGGTCCTCGCCCAGCCGTTCGAGTGGAAGTTCACCCGAGCCGACCTCGCCCGGCTCCTCGAGCGACTGGCGGCGCGAGCGGTCTCGCTGCCCGAGGCGGCGTGAATACATCACCGAATATCCGTGCCACAGCACTTAGCGAGGCGCGATTAGCTGCGGCTTATCAGTTCAGCCCTTGACATCACCGCGACTGGCGCGTATAAATCGACCATCGATATATCGAAAGTCGTAAGAGGGGCCTGCATGGAACCGAAGCTCCCCGAGTTCGGGCGGTTCGCCGAACCGTCGCTGCTCATCCTGACCAGCCTCAGCGACGGGCCGAAGCACGGCTACGCGATGATGCAGGACATCGAGCGCGGGACCGGCCGGCCGATGGGCGCCGGCACCCTCTACGCCGCGCTGGTCCGGCTCGAGGCGCAGGGCCTCATCGAGGCGCTGACCCCGGTCGATCGGCGCCGGCCGTATCGCCTCACGGCGGTCGGGGCGTCCAACCTCGCCGAGCAACTCCGCGGCCTGTCGGCGTTCGCCCAGCGGGGCCTTCGACAGCTGGGCGAGAGCCAGCCGTGAGGTCGCTCCTGATCCGGCTCTATCCCGCCCGTTGGCGGGCCCGCTACGGCGACGAGTTCGAGGCCATCCTCGACGAGCGCCCGCTCGGGCCGTTCGACCTGGCGGACATCCTCCTCGGCGCCCTCGACGCTCAGCTCTGGCTGCGCGGCCATGGAGCCACCACCGAACATGAAAGAGGATTCACCATGACACTCCGCATCGGCGGGTTCGCCGCCATCATCGGTGCAGCACTCGTGTCGCTGGCCCTGTTCCTGGGCTCCGGCACCTTCGTGATAATCGACGATGTCGTCCTGTCGCTCCTGATCCTCACCGGGTCGCTGGCGCTACTCGTGGCCCTCGCCGGCCTGAGCGCGTTCCAGGCGCGGATCCACCCGCGCCTGTCCTGGGCCGCCTTCACGGTGCTCGCGGTCGGGACGGTGGCGACCACCGTCGCGATCTTCGGGCTCGCCCTGGACGCCGATGGGTTCTACGCCGTCTTTTTGCTTGGCTTCTTCACCGTCGTCATCGGATCGGTGCTGTTCGGGATCGTGACCTACCGTACGGCGGTCCTCTCGACCCAAGCCGCCCTCCTGCTCGTGGCCGCCCCGGCTATCTTGGTCGTCGGGTTCGGCGTGGCGTCGACCGATTACCAGCAAGGGGGGAGTCTCGGGGTCGTCGCGTTGTACCCCGGCATCATCTGCTTTGCCGCGGGCTGGTTCGCCTTGGGCGTGCAGGCGATCCGCCTCGACCGGGTGTCGACCTCGCCGCGACCCGCCTGACGGCCGACCGCCGCGGCCGGTCGTCTCAGTCTGTCTGCGGCAGCACCAGCGACGTTTCGAGACGTTCGTCGCCATCGAGCGCCCTTGCCGGAGGTCTCGTCGCGCCAGGCTCAGCACGGCCCCCGCTCCACTCCCGTCGTCGCGATCGCGTCCCAGGATCGGGAGGCACCCAAGGCGATATCGCCGGTCGGACAGCGGAACGTCCTGGCACCTGGCTCGATCGCCTCGGAGCCCCTCAGTCCGCGGGATCGAGCTCGAGTGCCGCCGAGTTGATGCAGTACCGGAGGCCAGTCGGGTTCGGCCCATCGTCGAAGACGTGGCCGAGATGTCCGCCGCAGGAGGCGCACAGCGCCTCGGTCCGGGTCGCGAACAGGGAACGGTCCGTCTTCGTCGCGACCGCCTCAGGGTCTGCGGCCGAGAAGAAGCTTGGCCAGCCGGTCCCCGAGTCGAACTTCGCCTCGGAGCGGAACAGCTCCGAGCCACAGCCGGCGCAGCGGTAGGTCCCGGCGCGGTGTTCGTCCCACAGGTCGCCCGTGAAGGCGCGCTCGGTCGCCTTCTCGCGCAGGATCCGGTATCGCTCGGGGGTCAATCCGGCCCGCCACTCGGCGTCGGACTTGGTGGATACGTGGGTCGTCTTCGTGTTACTCATGGCCGGATGGTACGACCGGCATGTTGCGGAACGATGACGAGCGGCGGATCGCGCGGGTGCGACGAGTCCGTCACTCTGGACGACCTGCTCCGGCAGCACGCTCGCGTGGCCGATCCCATCCAGTGACGCGATCGCTCTCGGCAAGGCGATACACATCGTCACGGGCGAGCCGGTAGAAGATCTGGATATGACACTCTGATCTGGCCTCACCGTGCGCCGGAATGATGGACATCTGGCCCCGGATGCGGCCGTGGTCTCGTCCATCGCAGCTCGACGCCCGCAACGGCCGGGCCGCCCGCGGCGTCGGGCTCGCCGGGCACCCAATAGCGTTCCGAACAGCTCAGGGCGAGATGTACACGGCGCCGGTCATGCCGGCCGCGGCATGACCCGGGATCGTGCACAGGAAAGGGTACACGCCCGCGCTGCCGAGGGTCAGGGTCAGGCGCGTCGACTGACCCGGCATCGTGAGCGTCTCCACTCCCTGGAGGTTCGGCATCCCACCCGCTGCGAACGCCAGATCATGGCGCTGGCTGCCCCGGTTGACGATGATCAGGACCACCGGCTGGCCGACTCGCGCATCGATCCGGTTGGGGCTGAACCGCATCTCGGTCATGACGATCTCGACGGGTCCTCCCGCCGCCCCCGGGTTGGCGATAGCCATAAGCCCGGCCAGCACAAACGCGCCGATCGCGAGGAACATGATCGCGATCCACTTCATCGCCACCACCTCCCGGGACGCCGCAGGGCCGCGGAGCCTCGTCCAGGCTCAGGTTCCGCAGCTGGCCTCTCCGGCCGCCAGAGCCATTTGTCCCGATCCGACGGGTCATCCGACCCTGCCTCGGAGACACCCGCCCGGACGATGCATGCCAGGCCTGCTGGACGCGCTGGTGATCGGTGCGTCCGAGGACGGACTGATCCTTGGCCCAGATCACCGTGTCCGACCAGTGCCCGCCTTCCTCCGTGAAGGACGCGCGAGACGAGCGGCCACTCCTTGGTGGTCGTGCAGACGTCGGGCGCACCGTCCACCGTGCCGAGGGGCGTCCGCGCTCAGCCTCGGACAAATGTTTCCCTGGCCCCGGGACCTAGCCTCGCTCGACCAGCGGCCTGACCTCCGCCGCGAAACGGGTCATCGACTCCGTGTCGTACGGGGCCGGGAACCCGGCAATGAGGTGGCGATAGCCGATCTCGAGGAATGGCGCGAGCCGCTCGGCGACGTCCTCGGGCGTGCCGACCGGCTGGTCCTTCCAGCGATCGGCCTTCCCGTTGCGCTCGAAGACCTCGGCATGGACCCGCTCCGCCTCGGCGCGCGAGTCGCGGATGATGACCGTGCCGATCCCCGTGGTCCGTTCGATCTCGGCCGGGTCGCGCCCCACCGTCTCGCAGTGCTGGACCAGGATCGCTTCCTTGCGTGTCACATTCTCCAGGCCTCCACCGACGTTGTTCGCGTCGCCGTAGCGGGCGACGAGCTTCAGCGTGACCTGCTCGCCGCCCCCACCGATGAGGATGGGCAGCCGTTCCTGGACCGGCATTGGGTCGTTGCGGACGGCGGTCGCCGAGTAGCGCGGGCCTGATGCGGTGGGCCGCTCTCCGTGGAGCATGCCGCGCATGATCGGCAGCGCCTCGCCCAGCCAGCGCAGCCGTTCCGGGAAGCCACTCCCGAAGGGGATGCCGTAGGCGACGTGCTCTTCCTCGAACCAGGCGCCGCCGATGCCCAGGATGGCCCGACCGCCGGAGATGTGGTCGAGGGTGGTGGCCATCTTCGCGGTCATGGCCGGCTCTCGGAGGGTGTTCGCTCCGACCATCAGCCCGATCCGCACGCGCTCCGTCGCCTGGGCCCAGGCCGCCAGCGTCAGCCAGCCCTCCAGGATCGGCCCATCGGAGCTGCCGACGATGGGATAGAGATGATCCCACGTCCAGAGCGTGTCATAGCCCAACTGGTCCGCCCGTTGGCCGGCCTCGAGCAACGATGCCCAGTCGGTGTATTGGTTCCAGCAGAGGGCGCCTAGTTTCAGGTCGTTCATCCTGGCAGTCTACGGGGATGCGCTGCCGGCGGCATTCGCCGCCTCGTCAGTGTGGTGCGTGCAACCCGACGATGCGGCAGCCTTCAGGCGGTCCTCGATCAGCTCGACAGTGTCTGTATCGACTACGAGCGACAGGTAGGAGGCCGCGGCCGAGAGATCAGCGCGATCGCAGCGTGACCGAACGTCGTCGCCCGACACCGACTGAGGTTGAACGGTCACTCTGAGGGCGGGCGATATCGGCGACGGCCGGTGCCGCCGCGTCGAGGTGTCGATCGAGCGCCGCCGCGTCCTCCGACAGCTCCGTCATCGGACGACCAGGTTCACCAGCTTGCCGCCGCCGGCGACGATGATCCGGTCCGGCGCCCGGCCGTCGAGGATGGCCTGGATCCGGTCGCGGCCAAGGACGGCCGCTTCGATGTCGGCCTGGCTCGCGTCGGCGGGCACCGTGACCTTGTCGCGCAGTTTGCCGTTCACCTGGATCGGGATCTCGCGGGTCGACTCGACGACTGCGCTCGGGTCGACCTCCGGCCAGGTCTGGGTGTGGATGGACGCCCACGGCTCGTTTGCCTCGGCCAGGCGCCGGCTCCACAGTTCCTCGGTGATGTGCGGCGCAGCCGGGGCGAGCATGAGCAGCAGCAGGCGGATCGCCTCGTCCCACTCGGTCGAACCCGCGACCTCGCTCCCGCGGTAGCGGAACAACGTGTTGGCCAGCTCCATCAGCTTGGCGATCATCGTGTTGAAGCGGAACGCCTCGTAATCCACCGAGACGTCGCGCAACGTGCGGTGCGCGGCCGACCGGATGGCCACCCGTGCGTCCGCCCCGGACTCGCCGGGCGGCAGCGACCCGGCATCGGGATCGCCCGGCTCGCGCCCGTGGGCGTCGATGACGAGGGTCCAGACCCGGTTCAGGAAGCGATGGACACCCCCGATCCCGGTGGGGCTCCACGGACCGCCCTGATCCCACGGACCCATGAACATCAGGAAGAGTCGAACGGTGTCTGCGCCATAGCGCTGCACGAGCTCATCGGGGTCCTGGACGTTGCCGCGCGACTTGCTCATGCGCTCGCCATCGGCGCCCAGGATCTGGCCCTGGTTGAACAGCCGCCTGAACGGCTCGCGCTGGCCGATCAAGCCACAGTCGGCCATCGCCTTGGTGAAGAAGCGGCTGTAGAGCAGGTGCATCACGGCGTGTTCGGCGCCGCCGGTGTACTGGTCCACCGGCGTCCAACGGTCGGTCAGCGCCCGGTCCACCGGTCCGTCCGAGTGGTTTGGTGACAGGTATCGGTACCAGTACCAGGACGAGTCCATGAAGGTGTCCATGGTGTCCGTCTCGCGCCGCGCCGGCTGGCCGCAGCGCGGGCAGTCGACCCGCAGGAACGCCTGGTCGTGGTTCAGCGGGTTGTCGCCGCTGCCCGCGTAGTCGACGGTCTCGGGCAGTCGCACCGGGAGCTGGTCGTCGGGCACCGGCACGATCCCGTCGCGCTCGCAGTAGATGACCGGGATGGGCGTCCCCCAGTAGCGCTGCCGGCTGATCAGCCAGTCGCGCAAACGGTAGGTGACCTTCGGCTCGGCGCGGCCCCGCTCGGCCAGCCAGTCCACGATCGCCTTGCCGCCCTCGTCGGCCAGCGTGCCGTCGAATCGGTCGCTGTTGACCAAGCGCTCGTCGGCGGCGTGGGCGACGTAGGCGTCATCCATCGGCGCGTCGGCCGCGGTCCCTGGCGCGGCCACGACCCGGCGGATCTCCAGCCCGAACTTCTTCGCGAACTCGAAGTCGCGCTGGTCGTGGGCGGGCACGGCCATGATCGCGCCGGTCCCGTAGCCGGACAGCACGTAGTCGGCGATGTAGATCGGGATCCGCTCGCCGCTGACCGGGTTGATCGCCATGGCCCCCAGCGCGACGCCGGTCTTGGCCCGGTCGGTCGAGAGGCGTTCGATCTCCGTCTGCCGGCGGGCCTGCTCGACGTAGAGGTCCACCTCTGCGCGGCGGTCCGGATGGGTCAGCCGGGCGACCAGTGGGTGTTCCGGGGCCAGGACCATGAAGGTCGCCCCAAAGAGCGTGTCCGGCCGCGTCGTGAAGACGCGGATGCGCTCACCGCCCGACTGGAAGCCGTCGGGCGCGACCTCGAAGTCGATCTCCGCCCCTTCCGACCGGCCGATCCAGTTGGTCTGCATGATCTTGATCGGCTCCGGCCAGTCGAGACCGGAGAAGTCGAGCAACTCGTCGGCGTAGCGGGTGGTGCGCAGGAACCACTGCTCGAGGTCCCGCTTCTCGACCGGAGCGCCGCACCGCCAGCAGCGCCGCTCCGTGCCCTCGACCTGCTCGCGCGCGAGGGTTCCGTCGTTGGGGCACCAGTCGACGGCGGACATCGCGCGGTAGGCGAGCCCCGCCTCCAGGAAGCGCAGGAAGAGCCACTGGTTCCACTTGTAGTACTCGGGGTCCGCGGTCACGACCTCCGCCTTCCAGGCAAAGGTCGCGCCCATCGAGCGCAGCTGCCGGCGCATGTTCTCGATGTTCTGCATCGTCCACGTGAACGGGTGGCCGCCGTTCTTGATGGCCGCGTTCTCCGCGGGCAGGCCGAACGCATCGAAGCCGATCGGGAAGAACACGTTGTAGCCGTGCATGCGACGGAAACGTGCAAGGGCATCGGTCGGCGTCTTGATGTACCAGTGACCGATGTGGAGGTCACCTGACGGGTAGGGATACATCGTGAGGAGGTAGTACTTGGGCCGGGACTCGTCGGCGAGGTCCGTCTCGTACAGCTCCAGCTCCGCCCAGCGCGACTGCCAGCGCGGCTCGATCGCGGTGGGGTCGTAGCGCTCCACCCTGGTGCGGCTGTCGGCGGTCTCGGTCACGGAGGCCTCTCGTCGATCGATCCGCCGGAGACGGTTCACCCCCCGCCGTCGGCGAGGGGTGAAGGTCGGCGGTGTCCACGTATCTGGTGGAGCTACGGGGACTCGAACCCCGGACCCCCTGCATGCCATGCAGGTGCTCTTCCAACTGAGCTATAGCCCCACGGAAGGCGGAGTGTAGCATCCGGTCGCCTTGAGTCGCCTCCGGTCAGTCGCCGTCGCGCGGGTCATCGAAGCGCGCGGCCGGGTCGTGGCTCCCGGGTTCATCGATCCCCACGGGCATTCCGATGGCTCGCTCTTCGTCGATGGGGCGCTGGTCAGCCACCTGCGCCAGGGATTCACGACCCAGCTCTCGGGGAACTGCGGGGACACGCTCGCGTCGCTGACCGACGTCGGCCGCGAGCTCGTGGAGCTGTCCCTTCGACCGAACCGGCTGGTGGCCCGCTGGCGGACCTTCGGGGAATCCCTGTCGGTCGAGCCGGTCGATCTCGCGTTCGATGCGCTCGTCGAGGACCGCCTGGATGTCTCCGTCGTCATCGACCGGGGCGTCGAGGATCGGGTGCCCGGGTCGCCGTCTCTCGGCATCGGTGCAGACCGCGATCTAGGTTCCTCCGAGTCGGTGAAGGGTGTTCGAGGATCAGCCGGCGGTTCGCTCCAGGATGTAGAGGCCGCCGCCGAGCCGGTCGGTGACATAGATCAGCCCATCGGGCGTCACCGTGATGTCATTGAGCTGGGTGGTCGGCTGCCCGGGCGGGGCGTCGGGCACGTAGTAGGCGATCTCGCGGGGATTCAGCGCGTCGCTGACGTCGATGACGCGCACGCCAGCGTTGAAATACGTCAGATATACGGTGTTGCCGTCCACCAGCGCTCCGGGCTCGGGTTCGTTGACGTTGTGCGGGCCGAACCGCCCGCCACGGGCGCAAAAGTTGCCCTCCGGGACGGGCAGGGTCGAGAGCAGCCGCGGGTTCGAGGGATCGGCGATGTCGACGAGGTGGGCGTTCGGCGCCACGCCATCGCAGCCCGGCATGATTCGCTCCTCCGTCGTCACCGCGATGGCGCGGCCCGGCAAGGGGCAGAATGTATGGGTCGAGCGCTGCGCGTCGTGTCCCAGGTTCAGCTGGCCGACCTTCCTGATCGCCGTAGGCTCGCTGACATCGAGGACGACGAGGCCCTCATCCCACCAGCTACAGTACGCGAGCCCGTCTCGGACGATCGCATGATGCAGCTTGACCCGCCAGCTGTCATCCCAGTCATTGGGTTCGCCGCGGCGCTGGCCGGGCATCCACCAGCGGCCCAGTTCGGTCGGGCGCGACGGCTCGGAGAGGTCAAGGACGACCAGGAACTGACCTTCGATCTCGTCGTCGCCGGCCGTCACGTACGCGAGTGGCCCATCCCACCAGGTCATCCGGTGGACGCCCAGGCCGCCGCACGGCCAGAACCCGATCTCGCGCGGCGCCGTCGGGTTGGAGATGTTGTAGACCATCAGGCCGGCGACGTGCGGACCGGTCCGGCGCGGGATGAGTTCCCGGTTCGTGATCAGGATGTCGCCCGAGATCTGGACCTTGTGCGCATGGGTGTCCCCGCCGACCGGGATCCGGCCGACCAGCCGTGGATCCCGAGGATCGCGGATATCGACGATCGAGGTCCCTGTCTCCCCCATGTGACCGATGAACGCATACCCGTCCTTGAATCCGACGTGCATGCCATCCCCTTGGCCACCGAGATCCGTGTGCCCGACCAGCCGGATGTTCCATGCGTCCGCCATAAGGTGCCTCCGATGCGTGGATGTCCCGACGAAGTCTAGCTTGCATAAATGTGGACGAGTGACGATCCGGGTGTTTTATTCATGCGTGAAGGCGCTATGGTTTGTATACTAGATGCGCAATGGCAGCTGCCATCGCGCCCGGCCCGACGTGAAGGGATTGTCGTGAGCCTACCCGTCGTCCCCAACCCGCTGGCACGCAACGCCAAGGGTATGACTTTCGGCGTGATGCTGCCGCATTTCGGTGCGTACGCCACGCCCGAGCGGCTGATGGCAGCCGGAGAACTCGTCGAGCGTCTCGGCTTCGATGCGGTCTGGGTCCGCGACCACCTCCTGTGGCGACCGCACGCCCACGAGGCAGCCAGCAGCATCCGGTTCATCGAGCCGATCGTGACACTCGCGGCGCTCGGGGCACGGACCAGCCGGATCCAGCTCGGGACATCCGTGCTGATCCCCACGCGCCACCCGCTCAAGCTCGCCCAGGAACTCGCGGCGTTGTCCTTCCTGACGGGTGGGCGTGTCGTCGCCGGGATCGGAGCCGGCCACGGCGGCGACGAGTTGGCCCTCGGTGGGGTAGACGTGAAACAGCGCCGGATCGCCGTCATCGAGATGATCGAGATCATCCGGCGCGCCCTGTCCGAAGACCACGTCACGGTCCAGGGCGAGGTGTTCAGCGTCGATGATGTGACCCTGGAGCCGAAGCCCGCGTCGCCGATCCCGCTCTGGTTCGGCGGACCGTCGCGGACGGCCGTAGAGATCGCCGCCGAGCACGCGGACGGCTATCTGATCGGGACCCTTCCGTTCCTGACGATGGACGATCGGCTCGCGCGCCTGCATGAGCTCGAGGCCCAGAGCGGACGTCGACTCGGGCTGCTGTCCGTCCCTCGCGTGCAAATCGGCCGCGACCGCGCGAAAGCCCGTGCCGCGGTGAACGTGGCCGGCCTCGTCGAGGATGGTCAGCACCACTGGATGAAGCCGGCGTCGGGCTGGTGGGATACGCTCGAGGATGTCGAGGGAGCCGTGTTCGCTGGCGAGCCGGGCGACATCGTCGATGGTGTCATGAAGCTCTGGGACCGTGGATTCGACCATTTCGTGTTCGACGTGCGGTTCCAGTTCGAAGAGTTCGAGTCGATGCTCGAGCTCATCGCAGCGGAGGTCGTGCCGGAACTCCGCGCGGCGATGGCTGGCAGCAGCCGGACTCCCGTGTGATGGGGCGTCCCTGTCTCGGCCGCGCGGCTCCTGCCCCGGCCATCGCGACCCGTCTCGATCGTCGCGTACCCGTGTGACCAGGAACCTTAGGAGCAGCCGATGACCGTGCAACCCGACAACGCAACCACCACCACCGCCCCCGCCCAGGGGAGTCCGGGCACCGGGAAGATCGAGATCGACCACGTCGAGAAGTTCTATTCCAAGGCCGGGCAGAAGGGGACGTCGGAGCGCGTGCACGCGCTCCGCGACGTCAACCTCAGTGTCGAGGACGGGGAGTTCGTCAGCCTGCTCGGTCCCTCCGGCTGTGGCAAGACGACCCTGCTCAAGGCTATCGACGGCCTCCTGCCGATCGATCGCGGCGAGATCCGCGTCAACGGCAAGAAGATCACCGGGCCCGGCCGGGAACGAGCGTTCGTCTTCCAGAACTTCGGGCTGTTCCCCTGGCGGACGGTCCTCGGCAACGTCGTCTTCCCGCTCGAGTCGGCGGGCCGGCCGAAGGGCGAGCGCGACGAGGTGGCGAAGAGCTATATCGAGATGGTGGGCCTGACGAAGTTCATCAATCACCATCCGCACGAACTGTCGGGCGGGATGCAGCAGCGCGTGGGCCTCGCGCGGGCGTTGGCGATCGACCCTGAGATCCTGTTGATGGACGAGCCGTTCGGTTCGCTCGACGCCCAGACTCGAGAAGTCATGCAGGTGGAGCTCCTCCAGATCTGGGAGCGCACCCGCAAGACCGCAGTCTTCGTCACCCATTCGGTCGATGAGGCCATCTTCCTCTCGAAGCGGATTGCCGTCTTCACGCCGCATCCGGGAACGATCGCCGAGATCCTGGAGGTGCCGTTCGGCTATCCGCGGACCGAGGGGAACGTCAAGCTCGATCCGGCATTCGCGGAGCTGCGGCACAGGATCTGGGGCATGCTGCGCAGCGACGCGGGGCCATCCTACAGCGAGTAGCGATCGGGGCGCGGCGCGGCGGCGCGGACCGCGATCAGCGGGGCAGCAGCCGCATCACGACCGGCATCGCCAGTCCGATGAGGATCGGGAGGGCCAGGCTGATCGCCCAGCGCGCGACCGTGAAGCCTGACCCGAGCAGCGGCAGCTCCCAGACGATCACCCGGTTCACGCTGATGAGCGACCAGGCGGTGAGGTAGGCGGCCAGCGGCCCGGGTGCAGCACCGCCCTTGGCCAGCGCCGCCACCAGCGGGAACTGGAGGAACGGCCCGCCGGGCGTGAGGATGCCGGCGACGGTCGCGATGATCAGACCGCGCATGCCGGATTCGTCGCCGAGGGCCCCGCCGATGAGCGACGGCGGTACGACGGTCGCGATGAGTCCGGCGGCGGCGAACCCAAGCACGAGGTTGGGCAGCACGCTCCAGGCGATCTGGCCACCTCGCTCCCAGCCTTCGAAGGCTCGTGCGGCGCCGCCCTGCCACAGCGCCACGACGGTCAGCGCGACGACGAGGCCTCCGATCAGCAGGACGGAGTCCATGCGCTGCCTCCTCGTTCTCGGGGCGCGCTCGGCCATCCGGTCACCCTCGCCAGACGGGCGGACGATCCTCCACGGCCCCGGTCGTGTCGACGACCCGGAACCGATCCTGCGCCTCGACGCCACGCACGCGGTCCAGCGCCCAGCCCGCGACCACGTGATGGCGGTTCGGTCCGAAGGCCGACGCCGGTCCGCCGCCGATGCTGTGCTTCTCGCCCCGGTAGACCAGCAGGTCGACCGGGGCGAGGACCAGACGCAGCAGGTCCAGCGTGTGCTGGATAGGACTCAGCTCGTCGTTCTCGCCCGCGAGGACCAGGAGCGGACAGCGCACGGATCCCGCGATCGGGCGCAGGTCGAGGCGCGCTGCGAACGCGTCGAACGCGTCTTCGTCGTCGTACCCGGACATGTACATGAACCGGGCCTTGAAGGTCGGGGACGCCGTCTCGAAGATCTCGTGCATGCCGGGTTCGTGGATGACCGCGGACACCGCGCAGCCCGCGAGGCCCTCGACCGCGGCGGCCATCTGCAGCGCCCAGAACGATCCGAACGAGTTGCCGGCCAGCACGGCGCGATCCGTGGCGAGGTCCGGTTGCTGCCTGGCCCACGCGACGATGGCCCGACCGGCGTCGGCGGCACTGGTCTCGGTGACGAAGAGGCCGCGTTCCAGGGCCACGCCCTGACCCGGGATCTCGACCGACAGGCGGGCCATGCCCCGCTCAAGCACCTTGTCGCCGTACATCGCGACCTGGTGCTCCTTGAAGGAGTCCATCCCACCGATCTGGATGAACAACGGGAAGGGTCCGGCGCCGGCGGCGGGGAGGTGGAGGAGTCCCGGCAGGGTGGCCGCGCCGAACGGGATCTCGATCCGCGTGACGGGGTGCGGGGCGTGGCGGATGAAGCGATCGAAGCAGGCCGTCTTGCGGTCGCCGAGCGCGAGGACGAGCGGGCTGTTCCCGAACAGTGGCCACTGGGCGTTGCCCCACAGGATCGACGCGACGAACGCGTGCTCGCGTGCCTCGACCGTCCGGCCGTCCGCCTCGGCCTCCTCGGAAAGGCGTTCGCGCCGTCGCGCGGCGGCCGCGAACTCGCGGTACATGTCCGCCAGCTTGCGCACCCGTTCCCGGATGCGCTGGAAGTCGGGCTCGGCGTCGAGGCCGGCCGGGTAGGCCGTGTACCGGCTCCGCCCCTGGTCCCAGTCGAGCCCGATCTGGCGGATCGTCGCGTCGAGGAGCCACCGCTGTTCGCGCAGGCGACGCGTCGTGACGTAGGGGAACGGGTCCGCCGCCTCGTCGAGTCCGCCCGGCTGCGGCGCGATGGTCATCCGGCCCCGACTGGCGTCGCGGCCGTCAGCCGGGCCGCTGCGCGCGCATAGACGCGGGTGCACAGGAGGATGTTCTTGATCGAGACCAGCTCCCCGAACTCGTCGTAGACGCTGCGGCCGCCGTCGCGACGTAGACCGCCCGGACCGTAGGTGATCGCCGGTACCCCGAACTCATGGAGGATCGACGTGTCGGCCGAGACGTCGTAGCGGTACCGCTCCGGCCGTCCGGGCACCTCGCCGAAGACGTCGGCGTGGGCCTCCTCGATCGCGTGGACGACCGGTTCGCTGTCGTCGACCTCGTATCCGTTGCGGCAGAGATAGAGCGTCAGCTCGGTCGCGAGAGCCGGATCCTCCTGTCGGATCCGCAGCAGCTCGCGCTGGAGCTCGCGACGGACATCCATGATCGTGGAGTCCGGCGGGTACCGAAGGTCCAGGAACAGGTCGGCCACGCGCGGTGGGTTGACGGCGGGCTGGAACGAGTTCCCCGCGGTGATGCCGCCGAAGCCGATCCGCGAGCCCATCCGTGGATGCGGATGCGCGGCCTCGAACTCGGGTTCCCACGCGCGCAACGCTTCCAGGACGCGGATCGCCTTCGCCATCGCGTCATCGCCACGCTCCTTGCTCCACGTGTGCTGCGACGCACCACGACTCCGGACGCGCGCATAGATGTAGCTCGAGTTGCCGGTCTGGAGGCGCAGGCCCGTCGGCTCCCCGATGATGGCGTTATCGGCCAGGACGCCGTGATAGGCGGCGTAGATCGTGCCCCAGCCACCGGCGCGCACCGATGGGCCGGCATGCTCGTTGATCGGGGCCTTCTCCGTCTCGCCGACCACACCTGCGACCAGCAGGTCGCCCGAGGGCGTCAGTCCGGCCTTCTGCAGGAGGCGGATCGCCCCGTAGTAGCAGGCGAAGGCGACCTTCATGTTCGAGACACCCAGGCCGTAGATCCAGTCATCGTCGACGATCCGCGACGCCGGTCGCAGACCGAACGGGATTCCCTCTTCACGCCCGGACATCCCGGTGTCGAAATGGCCGTTGAACAGGAGGCTGGGTCCGTCGCCGGTCCCGTTCCAGCGGGCGATCATGTTGCTCCGGCCCGGCTCCACCTCCTGGAGCTCGGCCCTCAGGCCGAGCCCGCGGAACCGGTCGAGGACGTACGACGCGAGCTCGCCCTCTTCCCCGGTCGGGCTCGGGATGTCGACCATCTCGCGGGTCATCGTCACGAGCTCTTCCCGGAGGGTGTCATCGAGGCCGGCGTCAAGCGCCGCCGCATCCAGTGGCCTGCCCGGATCCGTCATCGATCCCTCACGCTGCTCTGGTCCGCCTCCGACCTTATCGGGCGGTTGGTATTCCGCGCATGTCCGGCGGCACGGTGTCGCGAGCGACCGTCCCATCCACCGTGATGCGTTGATAGACGGGGATGGCGCGCCGAACCAGGACACCGAGCGGACAACGTTCATCGCCCCAATCGATCGCGGCCAGGACCGCCTCCGGGGACGCCTCGCCGCTGCCGACGACGATGTCGAGGACGAGCCATTGCGGATACTGGGGAACATCCGTGAACCCGTGCTCGCCGCGCATGTCCAGCAGGGTGTCGACATTCACCTCCAGCGAGGTCAGTTCGATGTCCCCGACAGCGCTGCCCTTGGCCCACCAGCCGAGCATGCAGAACGCCAGCCCGCTCAGGAAGTACCGCATCGGGCTGGGCCCCGTCTCGTGGCCACCACGATCGAGTGCCTCGTCCCCGAGGAAGGTGAACGGCCGGCCGTATTGCTCGAAGGTGGAGGCGACCGACACGTCCCGATCCAACCGGGCGGTCACCCTGGGTCGCATCAGCCCGAAGCCGGACTCGGCAGCCAGTCGCTCGATCGTCTGCTCGTGGTTCTGTTTGAGCGTCACACGATCGATGAACGGCATATTTCACCCACCTGCATGCTCGCGAATCGCGCGTGGCAGAGCCGCCCACGCCGAGCATAAAGTATACAGTATGGGCATGCTACGAACGGGGCGAGCCGCAAACTCCGTGGGTTTGGCGCACTGATGCGAGCGGCGGTCCTGCGCGCCTTCGGGAGTCCCGATGGGTTCGTCCTGGAGTCGGTCGCCGACCCGATCCCAGGGCCCGAGGAGGTCCTCATTCGCGTCCACGCTGTCTGCGTGAACCGGACGGATGTGCACGTCATCGAGCGGACCAACATCGGCCGGGGCATCACGCTCCCGCACATCGGCGGCCTCGATCCGGCCGGTGAAGTCGTCGCTGTCGGACCACGCGTCGAGACGCCGGCCGTCGGGGCGCGGGTCGTCGCGCGGCCGCTCATCCCATGCCTGGACTGCCGGTTCTGCCGATCGGGTCACGAAGCCGGATGCGAGCGCCCCGTATACATCGGCGTCCACCGACCCGGAGGATTCGGTGAGCTCGTGGCCCTTCCCGCCCGCGCGGTGTTCCCCATCCCCGACGCCGTCGACTGGATCTCCGCCGCGGCCGCTGCCCACACCGTTCCCATCGCGATCCACCTCTTGGAGACGGTCGGCGAGGTCGGGCCGTCGGATCGGGTCCTCGTCGTCGGCGCCGCCGGCGGGTTGGGATCGGCCGTCGTGCAGATCGCCCGACGGCTGGGCGCCCGCGTCATCGCGGTGGCCGGCACTGAGGCGAAGCTGGCCCGACTCCGGGAACTGGGCGCGGAAACGGTCATCCTTTCGGCCGAGCCGCACGGGCTGGCCGATCGGGTCCGGGCCGAGACAGGGGGCCTCGGCGTCACAGTCGCCGTCGACAACGTGGGTTCGCCGTCGCTCTGGCCTGAGGTGGTGGCGTCCATGGACAAGGGCGGCCGGATCCTGAGCTGTGGCGCCCACGCCGGCGGCCGGGTCGAGCTCGACCTGAGCCTGTTCTACCGGATGCAGCTGCGACTGCTCTCCACTGCCGGCACGACGAGCGACGAGTTCCGCCGTGCCCTCGAACTTCTCGCGAGCGGCGCGGTCCTACCCGTGATCCATGGCGTCCGCCCGCTCGGGGAGATCAGGGAAGCCTTCGAGGATCTTCTCGCCCGTCGAAACGCCGGCAAGATCGTCCTTGCGGTCCCGGCGTGACCACCCGCTCACAGCACCGACCCCCGCGGAACGGGCGCGGTACCGTAGACTCGGGCCGCGCCGTCGCCGCACCCCAGGAGCTCGCCGAGCGCCAGTTCGGGCGGCACTGCCTGCCGACGCGACGTTGGAGGCACCAGTGAAGGGGACGATCCCTCCCGGCGTCCTGCGGGCGTTCATGGACGAAAGCCCCGTCGGCGTCGATTCGTCTGCCGAGGAATCCACGACCAGCGCCCTCCGCAAGGCCATTCTGGACGGCGTCTTCGAGCCGGGCGACCGCCTTCGTCAGGAAGTCCTCGCTGCGGAGCTCGGTGTCAGCCGCATCCCCCTGCGCGATGCGTTCCGACGCTTGGAGGCCGAAGGCCTCATTCACATCGACGGCCGCCGCGGCGCGCGCGTCGCCAGCCTGGGCCTCGAGGAAGTCGCCGAACTCTATGAATTGCGTCGGCTACTCGAGGTCCACCTCGTTCGGCTGGCGATCCGGAACCTGACGAACGAAAGCGCGACCGCTCTGCTCGAGCTCGGACAGCAGATGGACATCACCGCTGGCCACGCCGCCCCTGGAGGCGTAAGCCGGCGGGAGTTCTACGCGGAGTTCTACCGGTGGGCGGCGCGACCGCGGATGACGTCGCTGATCCTGCAAGTGCGCCACGAGCTCCACCGCTACCATGCGCTCAAGGATGTCCTGCCGCCGCCGACGATCCACGCCGACTTACGCGAGTTCATCAAGGTGCGGGACGCGGAGGGTGGGGCTAGGCTCATGCGCGACCACCTCCGCATCTCCCGGGACTCGCTGATCGTAGCGCTCCGTCGCGAGGCACGGACGCGGTCGGCCGCGACACGCCGGACACGCCGGACACGCCGTTCCACGACCCGCCGTTGACGTCGCCCGCCCGCGAGCTCGGCCCGATACCGGCAAGGGTCGACGACCGACTCCTGGTCGGGACCATGTTCCTGGTCCTTGCGACGGCGGTCGCGAACACCACGTCCGGCGTCATCGCGCAGCCGGCCATCGCCGACGCATTCGGGGCCGGTGCCGGCGATGTCGGTGCGATCGTCTTCGGGTACAGCACGACGTTCGCGATCATGACCGCGGTATACGGCTCCCTGGAGCGCCGGTTCGGGCTAGCTCGCTGTCTCACGATCGGCGTCGTCCTGATCGCCGTCGGAGCCGCGTTCGCGATGGTCAGCGTGAATCTGCCGATGCTGGTCGCCGCACGGGTGCTCCAGGGCTTTGGCGCCGGGGCGATCCCGACGCTCACCATGGCGCTCATCTCCCGCCGGCTCCAGGGGCCGGCACGCGCCCGCGCCCTCGGCATCAATGTCGCCGCAGTTGGCGTTGGGTTCGCCGCAGGTCCGTTGCTGGGTGGCCTGCTGCTCGAAGCGTTCGGCTGGCGGGGTGCCATGGCGCTCGGCCTGTTCGTCGCGCCGGCGGCGTTCGTCATCCCTCGACTCGATCGTGAACCAGGTCGGCGCGACGCCACCATCGACCTGCCCGGGATCGCCCTGCTGGCGATCTCGGTCGGCGGCACCGTGTTGGTCATCAATCGTCTGCCCGTCATGGGTGTGGGGTTGCCGCTGATCGCGTTGGCCGCCGTCAGCCTCGGGACGGGAGCCCTGTTGGTGCGCCGAAGCCGTGGCCGACCCGGCGCGGCACTGCCGCTCCCGGAGCTGCGGGACGTCGTGCTCCGCCGGATGATGCTGCTCGGCTACGTCGGTCAGACGGCATTTTTCGGCATCCTCGTCCTCGCCCCGATCATCGCGGCGCGGATCCACGGCCTCGACGGCTTCAACCTCGGGCTGCTGCTGGCGCCGATGGCGATCCTCATCGCGATCATCTCGCCACGCAACGGCCGTGTCGTCGCCCGTATCGGCCGTCGGAGCACCACGGCCCTCTCGCTCACCACCATCGGACTCGCCTGTGGGTTCATCGCATGGCAGGGCGCGGCGGCACCGCTCCTGGTGCTGGCGACCGGCCTGCTCATCGCCGGGGCCGGCTTCGGGCTGCTGAGCGCGCCGCTCGTGAACGAGGTCAGCCGTCGGTTCAGCGATGACCGTCGTTCGATGGCGCTCGGCATGTACAACCTCGCCTTCTTCCTCGGCACTGCGAGCGGCGGAGCCATCTCGACGGGGTTAGTCCAGGCGGGGTTCGATGTCGGCCCGCTGGCGGAACGGGCGCTGCCCGGCGCCTCGACCGGGCTGTTGCTCCTCGCCGCGATGCCGCTCGTCGTGCTCGTCTACGACCGACTGCGACCGACCGAGTCGACGCCGCGGGCGGTCGACGCCACGACCGACTAGCGGCGGCCGCTCGCAACGGCCGCCTCGACCGCCGCCAGGACTCGGGCATAGGTCCCGCACCGGCAGAGGTTCCCCGTCAGGGCTCGCCGGATGCCATCGGCATCGATGTCGGGCTCCCGTTCGAACGCTGAGCGCGCGACGAGGACCATGCCCGGAATGCAGAAGCCGCATTGCGCGGCGCCTGCGTTGACGAACGCCTGTCGGAATGGATCGTCGTCGGCCAGTCCCGCCGCGGTGACGATCGTCGCGTTCTGGGTCAGACCCGCCGGCCGGAGACACGTTCGGATCGCGTCGCCGTCCACCACCGCCGTGCAGGCACCGCACGTGCCGACGCCACACGGTTGCCGGATCGCCTGGTGACCGAGGGACTCCCGCAGGACCGTTGCGAGGGACCAGCCTGGGTCGACCAGAACGTCCGCCGGCTGCCCGTCCACGGTGAGCGTCAGACGGACGAGGTTCCGGCCGGGCGCTGTCCCCGGGACGGCCCAGGATCGGCCCTCGCTGTCACGCGATCGCTCGAGTGTCGGGTCGTCGAGGATCGCGGCCAGCACCCGAGTCGGGTCGAGCGGCAGGTCGCGCAGGTCAACACCGACCGCGTCGGCGATGGCCGCGGCGACCGCCGGCGCGACCGCCGGGATCAGGCTTTCGCCAAGACCGGTCGGCTCCTTGTCGGGCTCGTTGGGTCCAGCCTCGAGGGCCACCGTCTCGAGGCGGTCGGGGAGGTCCAGGATGGATGGGATGCGATAGTCGAGGAGGTCGCGGGGCGCCCAGCCACCCGTCGCGAGTTCGAGGGACTCGAACAACGTCGGCCCGAGCCCGGTCAGGATGTTGCCCTCGTTCTGCAGTCGGGCGCCGCGCGCATTCACGACCCGGCCCGCCCATGCGGCACCGTGCGCCTCGAGGACGCGTGTCACGCCGGTCTCCGGATCGACCGAGACGCGGACGGCGACCGCGCCCTGGTGCCAATGGCTCGAGCTCGCGGTCGTGCCTGTCTCGGGATCGACCGGCGCCTCGTTGATCGCGATGCCATGGCCACTGATCTCGCCGTCACCGGAGGCGATGACGAGGTCGACGACAGGAAGCGATGGAGCCTCCAACCCTTCCTCCACATCCACGACCCGGACCACCCAGTCGGCACCCAGGGCGACGGCCTCGCGCGGCACGCCGAAGCGGGCGGCCGCGGCGGTCTCGAGGCGATCCCGCAACGCCAGCGCGGCGCGCTCCACCGCGGTCGTCCCCGACCACGTCCCACGGCTCGAGCTCGTGGTCGCGTCGAATGGCGTTCGAGCGGTGTCCGGTTCGATCACCCGGATCCGCGCTTGTGTGAGGCCGAGGTGTCGAATCGCGGCCTGCGCGAGGACCCCTGGAAGTCCCTGGCCCATGTCCACGAGGCTCGACCGAACCTCGACGGTCCCGTCGACGAGGGCCGCGACGACGGCCTCGGAGCGGGAGGGGGTCATCGTATGCTTCATCGCAAGGGCGACGCCGATCCCCGATCGGCGGCCGGGGCCCAGATCGGGGATCGGACCCTGGGCGGAATCCAGAGACGCCGTCGCCGCGTCGAGGCATGCCGCCCAGTGCGCACCGGCGACGCGCTCGCCGGTCGGCAGACGATCGCCGGACCGAACGACATTCCGACGCCGCAGTTCCACGGGGTCGAGCCCGATCTCTCGAGCCAGTTCATCGACCTGTCGCTCGCCGGCCCAGGCCGCCTGGTTCGCCCCCAGACCGCGGAACGACCCCGCCGGTGGCAGGTTTGTGTAGACCATGACCGACTCGACCTCGGCGGCGGGCACCCGGTAGGGACCGCAGACCACCAGCATGCCGGCTCGCATCACGGCGGGGCTCGAGTGGGCGTACGCGCCGCCATCCATGACGATCCGAGCGCGGCGGAACGTGAACCTGGCGTCGGCGTCGACTCCGCTCTCGAGCCAGATCCGAGCGCCATGCTTCGTCGTGGTGACGAATTCCTCGACGCGCCGATTGACCAGGCGGACCGGGCGGCCGGCGATGGCGGCGACCGCCGCGACAAGCGGCTCGAGCTTCGCGTGGTTTTTGCCACCGTAGCCACCGCCGAGCGGCGGGACGTGGAGTCGGACCTGGTCCAGCTCCAGGCCGAACACGCGGGCGAGTTCCGCCGCGATGCGGCTAGGGCTCTGCGTCGCGGCCCACATCTCCAACCCCGTGTCGGTCCACCGCGCGATGCAGACCTGGGGTTCGAGGGTCACCTGCTGGGCTGCCGGGCTGGTGTACCAGCCGGAGGATCGATGCACGGTCGCCCGCTCGGCCGCGGCGAGATCGCCGTTGGTGAAGTTCGCTCGCCCGAGGATGTTGCCGGGCCGATCGTCGTGGACCAGCGGTGCCCCGGCCGCGAGCGCAGCGTCCACGTCCTCCACGGCCAAGGTCGCCAGAAGATCCAGCTCGACCGCGTCCGCCGCGGCCCATGCTTCGGCCGGGGTGGTGGCGACGACCATGGCGATCGGCTCCCCGATGTGGCGCACCCGATCGCGGGCGAGGATCGGCTGATCCGCGACGACCGTCCCGAAGCGCTGATCCGCGAGATGCAGGCCGTCGAGGTCGGCGGCGGTCACGACGTTCGACACGCCGGGCATCGATGCGGCGCGAATAGTCGAGATCGAGCGGATCCGGGCGGCCGCCACCGGGCTTCGGACGAGCGCGGCGTGGGCCATGCCCGGGATCGACAGGTCGATCGCGTACCGCAGCGTGCCGCGCACGCGGGCGTCGACCGCATCCGCGCCGAGCGCCTCGTCAGCCATCGGATCCCGCCCGGGCGCGAGAGAACGCGGCCAGGACGGCCCGCTCGACCAGGACCGGCACGACCCGCCGGCGATAGGCGGCCGGGGCGCGGTCATCCGTCATGAGCGTCTCCGCGGCCAGGTCGGCGACGGCCGCCGCGCGGAGGCGGGCGGCGAACCCGGATCCGGTCGTCGCGCCCGGCAGATCGGTCGACGCGGCCGCTCGGACGAGACGCTCGACGTCGGGGAACCTGACCGGTCGATCGGCAGCGGCCGTGAGGACGACCCGCGCCTCGCCGTCCGCGAGGATCGCGACGGCGACCGAGGCCGCCGACCGGTCCATCGCGCCGTGCAGCGTCAACCGTTGCCATCCCCAACCGGTCGGTATGGCCCCGGGCAGGATCACGGAGCGGATGATCTCGTCCGCTCGGATCCGGAGCGGCGAGGTCGACCGACCCTCGTCATCCCCGGCCCGTTCGGGATCCGCGGAATCCGCGGTCCAGAGATCGATCAGGGGGACGGTCCTGGTGGCATGGCGTCGGACGATCTGCACTCGCGCGTCAAGCGCGATGAGCGCGGCGACGACATCCGACGCCGCGCCGACGTCCACGATGTTGCCACCCAGCGTCGCGACCAGCCTGATCCCGGGGTTGGCGGTCGCGAGCGCGGCCGCCTGCAGGAGCGGCGCGACGACACGCTCGTCGTCGGGCCTGGCCAGGCGCGATATCGTCAGCGCTCCTCCGAGTCGGATCGTCCCGTCGGGGCCCGATGTCGCCCCGCCGAGTTCCGGCAGCTGGCCGATCCCGACCAGGTCGCCGCCAGGATCCATCCCTCGCATGCGGCCGAGCATGACGCCGACGCCTCCGGCGACGGCTCGGGCGCCGGGCGCCGCCAACCGCTCCAGCGCGGCGTCAAGTGTCGGCGCTACGACGAGTTCGGCCACGGTCAGCCCGGCGAGCCGGCCACGAGCAGGCCCGGCGGCGCCTGGTGCAGGGATGTCGCGCCGGTCTCGGTGATCAGGACGAGTTCCCCGGTCTGGACGCCCATCGACGCGTCCGGGGTGATGACGTTCGGCTGGACGACGAGCATCATCCCGGGCTCCAGCACAAGATCCGGTGGCTCCCCGTGCGCGGTCGCCGGTGTGCGCAGGACCGGGGCGAGATAGCCGCCGCCGTAGCCGTGGACCACGTCGTCGCAGACCGACCAGCCCGCCGCGTCGATCCGACCGGCGACCGCAAGCAGGTCGGCTGCCGTCGTCCCGGGTCGAGCCGCTTCGACCAACGCGCGGTACGCGTCTTCAGCCGCGTCATGGAGCGCGCGGTAGGGGCCCGGAACGTCGCCGACGGCGATGGTCCGAAGCACCTGACCGGTGTAACCGCCGATCCCCGCGCTGAGTTCGATCAGGATGGCGTCACCGGGCTCCAGGCGACGGCTCGACCAGTTCTGGCTAGGGACGAAGCGGCCACCCCCGGACATCGGGGCGGTCGCGATGAAGCAGATGCCGTGCTGGCCGCCTTCCCGCCCGTACGCAGACTCGACGATCGAGCCGAGCTCGAACTCACGCAGGCCCGGGCGCGCCTGGGCGACCAGAGCGCGGAGCGCCAGGTCGCACAGAGCGGCTCCCCGCCGGGTCCAGTCGATCTCCTCCGCGCTCTTCACGAGACGCATACGTCGGAAGGCCGGGGTGAGATCCACGATCTCGGCGTCCGGGAGGGCTCGGACGAGTCGTTGATGGGCCTGGTACGGAACGCCGCCGACGAGACCAATCAGGCGCGCGCCGCGTCGAGCCAGCTCGGCACCGACCGTCACGGCGGAGTCGACCCCGGCCCACTCGACCCGGTCGACGACGGACATCTCGCGAGCATTGGGCACGTGATTGAACAGCTGGACGTAGAGGACGTCTTCGTGGTCCGGGCTCAGGACCAGCCAGCCCTCCTGTCGCGGTGGCCAGGCGGTCAGGAATTGGACCTCGTGGCGGGACGAGCCGCCGCCGAAGACCACCACCGCGTCAAGGTCGGCGGCGATGCGCAACCGGTCGACCGCGGCTCGACGACGCTCGTATTCGTCGCTCGAGAAGCGCGGGTAACCGTGTGCCTCGGCGGGTCGCGAGTCCGTCATCACTCGAGCAACCCGAAGCCGAGCACCCGTCGATAGGGCTCGAGCGAGACGTAGGCCTCCGGCGGCTCGCGCGGCGGATCCCCGTTCTCGGTGCGGAGTGCACAGACCGCAGCCATGCCGACCGGATCGACCAGCGCGGACGGCGGCCATCCGTTGACCGGATCGACGAATGCGGTGCGCACGGTCTCGGCCAGGTCGGCCTCGATGCCGAACCGACGCGCGATGATGTCGCGGGTCCGGCCGGCGTGATCGGGATGCTGGAGCCACGTCAGCGCCGCGACGATCGCGCGCAGGTACGCGTCCGCGGTCTCCGGTTCGGCATCGAGCCAGGCGCGCAGCGAGCCCCCGGACGAGCCCTGCAGCCGGGGGACCTCCGTGCGCGCGTCGGCCAGGATCCGGAACCCGTCTCGCTCGGTCGCCGCCGACCAGGGCAGCGTCAGCATCGATGCGTCGATCCGCCCATCGCGCAGCGCCGAAGCCCGCAGATGCGTCGCCCCGACGATCTCGAACGTGATGTCCTCCGGCCCGAGACCGGCCCGCCGGAGCATCTTCCGAAGGATGCTGACGAAGCCGCTCGTGGGCGCGTCGACGCCGATCACGCGTCCACGGAGGTCCTCGATGCCGGCGATCTCCGGACGGGCCACGAGCAAGACCGGACCACTGGTGCCACCGATCCAGGCGACGATCTCCGCTCCGGTGCGATCGCGCCACGCGATGTAGTTGTCCGGCGCCGCATGCACGATCTGGAACTCACCGTCGAGCAGGCCGCCCATCAGCTCGTCCGAACTTCGCGTTTGGACGAGTTCGACGTCCAGCCCGGCCTTCGTGAAGAGGCCCAGCTCCTCCGCCGCGAGCATCGGGAGGGACGAGGCGCCAGAGAAGGTGCAGACCCGCAGGGTCATCGTGCGTCGTCGCCGTCGGTGTCGCCACCGCCGAGGTGTCCACCCATCGCGTCGCGGATCAGCAGGGTCCGCGCGCCCTCGACCTCCCGCGGTGAGATGGTCGCGCCCAGGCTCCCGAGCCGGATCGGGGCTCCCGCCGGCGTCTGGTTGACCATCAGCTGGAAGATGTCGAAGCGGTTGTAGTCACCGGCATAGTCGTGCACGATCTTTCGCGGGACGATCCTCTCGAGCTCCGCGTCGGCATAGGCGATGCCCTCGCCCCCGGCGAGCGGGCCGGCGATCACCGCCCCGCCCGGTGCGTAGATCGCCGATCCACCCCGACTTCGAGCGTTGACCAGATGCGCGCGGTCCTCCTCGTTCGCCGGCAGGCGTTCGACCATCGCGTCGTCGATGGCCGCGATGGAGCTGATGACGAAACTCGAGTTCTGGTAGGCGATCGCCCGGCTGGCGAGGTCGGCGATCGATTGCATATCCGCCGCCTTGTTGAAAAAGCTCGGCCAGCTCGAGACGTGTACCTTGGCGCCGAGCGCACTCATCGAATAGGTCAGGAGCGGGTTCGAGTTCTCCCCGCACATCAAGCCGCTCACCGCCCCGAACGCCGCATCGAAGACCCGGACGCTGTCACCCGCACCGGCCGTGTGGACGATCCGCTCCCCCACCGTCGGGACGATCTTGCGCCGAACGCCGACGATCTCGCCCGCGTCGCTGATGACGAGCAGCGAGTTGTACATCGTCCCCATGCTGCCGGGATCCTTCTCGCAGATCCCGATGACGACGTTGGCGTGCGCCGCCCGGGCAGCCTCGCACAACGCGTCAGTGCCGGGTCCGGGGACGGTGACGGCGTTCGCGAAGAGTTCGCGGGAGAAGGTCATCGCCGTCGGGCTGGTCACCGGATGGAAATGGAACCAGAGCGGGTGGGCCGGGATGAACCCTTCGGGGAACCCGATGACGTCGGCACCGTTGACGCCGGCTTCCCGGATCAGGTCGCAGGCCTTCGCGATGGTGGCCTCGCGGTCGAGGAAGACGGGCGCTGCCTGGATGGCAGCTAGACGGATCGTCGGGAACACGTCACCCATCGCAACGACTCCATCGTGGCGTGGCCGATTCGACCCGGCCGCTCCAAACAGTATACAAGACGAACCATGACGGAACGTGATTGCGTCGTGAAAATCACGGGGCGTCGACCTGTGCGGTCTCACTCGGCGGCGGCCGGTATCCCGCCCCGTCGGCCTCGACGAGGGCGGCAACGTCAAGCAGGGCCTCGTCGCCCCAGCGTCGTCCGACGAGCTGGATACCGACGGGTAGCCCGTCGACGAGCGACAGCGCCGGGAGTGAGATGGCCGGGACCCCGACGATGTTGAACGGATGCGTCAGCCGGGTCGTCAGCCGGGCCTGTCCTCCGGGCCGGGTGAGGTCGACGAGTTCGCCGTCTCCGACGACCACCTCAGAAGCGCCGATCCGGAAAGCCGGCGTGGTCGTGGTCGGAAGGAGCAGGGCGTCGACCCCTTCGAGCACGCGCAGGACTTCGGCGCGGATGGCCATCGCCACATGGCGGGCACGCCGTACGTCCGCGGATCGGATGAACTCGGCGGCCAAGACCCGATACCTGATGTCCTGATTGGCGAACGATCCGGGACCCTCCAGCGCCAGTGGCAGAAGGACGTCCTGCGCCTCCGTGCCGAGGGCCGGTCCGACGAGCGGCATGCGACCGAGCGATGGGAGCTCGACCGGTACGACGGTCGCGCCGCGGGCGGCGAGACGGGCCGCCACGCGGTCGACCTCGGCACGGATCGCGGGGTGGATGTCGCGATCCAGCGGTGACCGCACGATCCCGACTCGGAACGATGTCCGGCCGGTCGGATCGTCGGGCGTCGACGTCGGGCGCGTTCGAGATGTCGGGTCGCGTGGATCGGGACCCGCGATGGCGGCGAGCACCAGCCGCGCATCGGCGACCGTGCGCGTGATCGGTCCGACATGGTCCGTCCAGGAGCTGGTCGGCGGCAGTTCTCCATACCGGCTCACCAGACCGTAGGTCGGCTTGAGCCCGACGACACCGCAGTAGGCAGCGGGCGTCCGGATGGACCCCATCCCGTCCGTCCCGATGGCGGCGCTGGCGAGGCCGGCCGCGACCGCGGCCGCCGATCCACCGCTCGAGCCGCCAGGCACGCGATCGGGATCCCAGGGATTGCGGACGGGACCGCCCGGTTGACGGGAGCAGGTGCCGCCCATCGCCCATTCGTGCATCGCCGACTTGCCGAGGATGACCGCGCCGGCCGCTCGCAGCCGTTCCACGACGGCGGCATCGAACGCGGTCACGTGACCGGTCATGCGGGGGGAGCCATTGGTGGTGGGCCAGCCGGCGACCGCGAGGTTGTCCTTGATCGCCACCGGGATCCCGTGAAGCGGACCGCGCGCCCCCGTTCGACCGATCTCGACCTCGGCATCCCGAGCCGCGGCGATGGCAGCCTCGCCATCCACGGTCACGTACGTCGCGAGGCCCGGTTCAAGGGCGTCGATACGGTCGAGGATCGCGCGGACGAGCTCCACGGGAGAGAGCGCCCGGTCGGCGATCCTGGGTGCCAGGTCCGCGATCGATTCAATCGCGAGATCGGTCACTGGTCGGTGCGGGGATCGTCCACGTAGGTCGCCGAGTCCGGGTCCATCTCACCTGGATGCTCGGCCTCGAGCGCCTCGGAGGTCGAGAGGACGGAAACGACGAAGGGCAGCAGCCGCGCGGCATCGTCCGCCGAAATGGTCTGGTAACGCTCCGCGATGAGCCGACGGGCGCGCGCCTCGAGTCCCTTGGGCTCGCCGGTCGGGGCGTGGGCGAAGGCGGCACCGAGCCCACCAAGGACGAGCGAGCTGGCCGGAGGCGACCGGTCGACCATGACCCGGAACAGATCGGGCCGGTCGTACTGCCGATTCACCAGGCTCGGCCAGGCGCCGGCGTCCATATCCAGGTCGGCGTACAGGATGCCGTCGCCGCCGGGCAGCGGGCCGGCCGCCAGCGCGCCACGGGGCGCGAAGACGCTCGAGGCTGGATCCGCCGCCATCGCGTCCAGGAGTTTGCGGTCGGCATCGGTCTGGGCGATCCGTGCCCGGATCTCCGGCGTCGTCGCGCCCGCGACCGAGATGACGTGCACCGAGTTCTGGTAGGCGATCGCTCGTCCAGTGATCGTCGCGGTCTCTCCCATGACACCGGGCTTGTTGAAATGCGGCGGCCACATCGCCACGTGGACCCTCGCCCCGAGCTCGCGAAGCGTCCACGTCAGTAATGGATTCGCGTTCTCACCACCCAGCAGGGCGCCGATCGGCCCCCACGGCGACTCGAAGGTGCGGATGTCCTCGCCGGCTCCGGCCGTGAACAACACGCGTTCGCCTACGGCCGGCACAAGCTTGCGCCGGGCCGAAACGGTGCCGTCCGGCGTGATCGCGATCACGCTCGCGGCGATCGAGGATCGACCCGCGCCCAGCCGCTCGGTCGCGCCCATCACGATCATCGTCCCGGTCCGTCGCGCCACATCGGCCAGGTGGTCCGTCTCGACACCGGGGATCGAGATCGCGCTCCGCACGAGGAGGCTTGCCAGCTCGATCTGCCGAGGACTCGTCACGGGGAGCACGTGCAACCAGATCGGGTGGCCGGGCAGGAAGCCCTCCCCGAACGTGATCAGCTGGGCGCCCTTGCTCGCGGCTTCCTCGATGAGGCTGACGGCCTTCTCCGTCGTCGCTGCGGGGTCCAGGAAGATGGGCGATGCCTGGACCGCAGCGATCCGCAACGGACCTGCCTCAGGAGACATGGGGCGCCCTCGCACTTCGTATACAGTCGGACGAGATAGTACGCGATATCGTACAGTTCCAAGATGAAAATCGGGCTTTTGTTGCCGCACTTCGGGGCCGCGTCGAGCTATGAGCGACTGTTCGACCTCGGTGCCCGACTCGGCGATCTCGGCTTCCACAGCGCGTGGGTCCGGGACCAGCTCGGTTTTCGCGGCCTCGGGTTTGAGGGTCGACAGGCGCACTTCGTCGACCCATTCATCACCTTGGCCGCGATCGCGGCGCGGACGAGCCTGACGATCGGCACGGCGACGCTCACCCCGATCCGTCAGCCGGTGGTCAATGCGCAGCTGGTCGGGTCGCTGGCCTATCTGGCCAAGGGCCGGCTCGTCCTGGGCGTCGGTCTCGGCGGCCAGCCCCGCGCCTTCGAGCTCGCCGGCCTGCGCTATGAGGACCGCGTCGCCCACTACCAGGAGATGATGGATGTCCTTCGCCTGGCCGCGGAGCCGGGTGCGAGCTACGAGGGTCCCTTCACCCGCTTCAGCGACCTGACGCTGGATCCGCCGCCCCCGGCGGACCTTCCCGTCTGGTATTGCGGGACGAGCCCGTCCGCCATCCGACGCGCCGTCCAGACCACCAATGGATGGTTCCCCGGGCGATGCCCCTTCGTGGTCTTTGATGTCCTGCTGTGCTCTCTCAGGGAGCAGGCGGCGGTCGCGGGCCGCACGATGTCCGTCGCCATCGTTCCCCTGCTCTCGCCCGGGCGCGACCAATCCGACGGGCTCGACCGAGTGAACCTGACCGGTCTGCTCGCGGAGGCGCGTTCCAAGCCGGGCTGGTCGGCCTCGTTCGAGACCGCGGACGACCTCCGCGGTTCGCTGATCGCCGGCAACGTCGACGACATCCTTCGCGAGTTGGAGGCGTTCCGGGTTCGCGGCGTCGACGAGGTCGTCCTCGATTTGCGTCAGCGCATGGACGTGTTCGAACCCACCCTCGAGCTGCTCGCCCGTGAGGTCCTGCCGATCATCCATGGCAAGACGTCCTGACGCCAGGTCCCATTTCGAGCGGTGTCCTGGATCGGGCGTTCTCGAGCCCAGTCGCGTGTCGGCACGGGTCCACCAGTTGTATACAGGCATGGGCAGCATCAGGAGTAACCTAGGCACCAGACCCCAAACATCTCTTCCATACATTCCTTGCCAGACGGCGCGCGGCCGTATACATTCTCGCGGAGTGCTCGGACTGTGGCGTGCGGGATTTCCGTTGGCCGGAGGGACGTCGAGCACCGGTCTTACACGGAGGAGGAATGATGACTCAACGATCTACATCGTGGCCGGTCCGGCGCCTCTTGGGCGTCGTGATGACGGCCAGCGTCGTACTAGCCGCCTGTTCCGGCGGCACCGCGACCACACCCGCCCCATCGACCGCCGCGAGCACGGCACCCGCGAGCACGGCACCCTCGAGCGCTGCCAGCGCGTCCGCGGCTGCCCCGAACGACACCGCCGCGGTCCTGGCAGGCCTCAAGGCCAAGCTGTCGGGTCAGTCGCTGAAGGTGGGCAGCTCGGCGTCCGCGAACGCCTCGGTCATCGGGTTCTTCAAGACCCTGCAGCTCCTCGAGCAGGACTTCGGGGTCAAGGTCGACGAGCAGCTGCTTGATTCTGATCCGCTCGTTGCCGCGATGATCTCTGGCCAGGTCCAGATCGGACAGCTGTCCCTCTCCGGCCTGGCCAACGCGAACAACAACGGTGCCACGTTCGTCGCGATCGGCGTGAACGACCAGAAGAACCTCTTCGTCGTCGCGGCGAAGAAGCCCACGGCGAGCCTCGAGGAACTCCGCGGCAAGACGTTCGGGGCCACCCAGAACCTCAACCAGATCACCGGGCAGACGGCTCGCAAGTGCCTCCAGAGCGCCAACATCGACATCGAGAAGGACGTCGTCCTGCTGCGCTTCAACAACACGGGCGAGGTCACCTCGGCGATCCGCTCCGGGCAGATCGTGGGCGGCATCTCCGCGATCTTCCGGTTGACCAGGATCAATCTCGAGGACGCCGGCGCGATCAATATCCTGTGCTACGGCAAGGATCAGAACCCCTCGATCAGCTCCGTCTGGATCACCGAGATTGATTGGGCCAAGGCGAATCCCGACATGGCCCTGGCGCTGATCATCTCCGAGCTCAGGGCCGCGCGCTGGGCCAAGGCGGACAAGGCGGGCTGGATCTCGCTCGCCAAGTCAGTCATCGAGAATTACAGCGACGAAGTGGCCGCGCTCGACTATCAGCAGATCGTGGTGGAACTCGAAAACTGGCCGGTGAACGGTGGCCTGGACAAGACGATGTGCGAGGGCACGCTGAAGACATCGTTCGAATTCGGCGCCATCGACAAAGAGGTCGCGTGCGAAGACATCGTCGACTTCTCCTACCAGGACCGGGCGCTCGAGATCGTCGGGAGGCAGTAAGGATCGCGGCTTCCCGCAGGCATCCATCGATCCAGATGTAGCATTGATCCGCGCTCCACGGGGAGCGGGCCGCTTGGCCCGGTCCCCGTGGTCCGGATCGGCCTTACCGCAGCGGAACCGCGAGGCTGAACGATGACGCCACTAATGGAAATGGGACCCGCAACGATCGGGGGTTCCTTGGCTGAACAGCAGGCATCGGTTTCGGCTGCCCGTCGGCTGGTCGCGCGGATCGGTCGCGACAACGTCATCCGGATCCTGACCTTCATCGGGCTGATGCTCCTCTGGGAGGGCCTCTCGCGTGTCGTGCGCCGGATCATCTTCACCTCGCCGGCTCGCGCCCTCGATGCGTTCACCGAGATGGTCCGCGACGGCAGCCTTCTGGAGGCATGGCAGGAGACCCTGTTCGTCCTCGTGACGGCCCTGACCATCGCCTCGATCCTCGGCGTGACCCTCGGGATCCTGCTCGGTCGTTATCGAACCGTCAGTGATCTCTTCGAGCCAGAGCTCAACGCGGTCTTCATGACCCCCCGCATCGCCCTGCTCCCGATCATCACCCTGTGGCTGGGGTTCGGCGACCCGGCCAAGATCCTGGTCGTGTTCCTCTTCAGCTTCTTCGACATCTTCTTCACGGTCCGCAACGGCGTGCGCACGATCGACGCCGAGTACGTCGAGGTCTCCCGCGCCTACTGCGTGTCCGAGCGCACGATGCTCCTGAAGGTCGTCCTGCCGGCATCGATCCCCTTCGTGATCACCGGGTTGCGACTCGGCCTCCTGCACGGGATGGTCGGCGTCGTGCTTGCGGGCTTCTTTCTCGAGAACAACGGCATCGGTGGCCTCGTCTTCGAGTTCGCCGCGAACTTCAAGGTTCCCTTCCTGTTCGCCTCCCTGCTGACGGTCATGCTCGTCGGCGTCACCATGAATCAGAGCCTCCGCTGGCTCGAACGCCGGGTCGCGCCGTGGCGAGCGGAGGCCATGTTATGACCGCCGTCGCGGCATCCCGGCCGCGGCCGAACCTTCTCCGTCCGCGGGTCTCGCGGGTGCGGGTCGTGCAGCTGCTCGGACTGGCCGGGTTCCTCACGCTCTGGGAAGTCCTCGGGTCGCCACAGGCGTACCTGTGGTCCACCCCGACCCGGGTAGCCAGGGACTTCTGGATCCTCTTCACCGAGCGCAATGGCCTCACGCTGGTGTTCAACACGGTCTCGTCCCTGATCGTCGGCCTGTCGATCGCTCTCCCGGCGGGCGTCCTGATCGGCACGCTGCTCGGTCGTTTCCGGACCTTCGGTGTGATGTTCGAGCCGTACTTCGCGGCCTTTTACTCCGTGCCGCGGGTTGCATTCGTTCCGTTGATGGTCGTGTGGTTCGGGATCGGCCGAGAGTTTATAGTCGCGGCCGTCGTCGCGGCTGTCACGATCATGATCGTCTTCTCGACCGCGGCCGGCGTGCGGGAGACTCGGCGCGTCTACACCGAGGTGGCGACCTCGCTTCGGATCACCGGCTGGGCCTTCTTCGCCAAGGTGCTCGTGCCTGGATCGATCCCGTACATCGCCACTGGGACGCGGCTCGGGGTCCAGCGCGGGCTCGTGGCGGTCATCGTCGGCGAATTCCTCATCGGCTTGCCGGGGATCGGTCGGATGCTCCGTGAATCGCGGGTGGAGATGTTCACCGACCGCATGTACACGACCGCGTTCGTCGCGATGCTCGTGGGTATCGGGCTGATCCTGCTGACCGGTGTCCTGGAGCGACGGTTCTCGCGATGGCGTCCCCAGGTTTTTTGACCCCCGATGTATTCGACTATGTGGAGTCCCTGCGGTGACGTTCTACGATGAGTGGCTGGCCGCCGGCGACCTGATCGAGGCACGCTTTCGAGCCTCCCCTGGCGTCGCGCGGGATTCGGATCAGCCGTGGGTCACCACCCCCCACGACACCCGCGTCAAGCGGCTGTTGTCCAGCGACGACGGGTTCCCGACGATGGGTGGCGTCGTCCTCAAGGCCGAGATCCCGGCCGGCTGGCACACCGGCGTTCATGCGCACGGCGAGGAGGCCATCTACGTCGAGGCCGGCACGGGGTACGCGACGATCGACGGCCACCGCTTCGACGTCCGTCCCGGCAGCGTCCTGCATCTCCCCTACCGGGCCCCGCACCAGCTCGTGAATCTCGGTGACGACGACCTGCGCTACGTTTCGGCGATGATCGTCCCGCTCGAGCGGTTCGTGCACCTGTTCCGGCTCGAGCAGCTAGAGGACCGGGGCCCGAACACGGAGGCGCATCGAGCGCTGCCGGTCCGGGACGGTCACCAGCTCCCCGACGGCCGCCGGGTGATCATCCATCTGGATGAGGCGCCGAACGATCCTGGCGACGAACCGACCGCCACGATGGCGGCGTACACCCGTCAGCACCACCTGGTCCACTACCTGACCGTGAAGCGGAACGGTTTCAAGGTCCCCTCGAGCGTGGCGATGACCCACGTGTTCGAAGAACCGGGTGGCTTTCACGGCGGCCGGCACAAGCACCTCGAGGCCGTCCTCTATGTCATCCGGGGAAGCGGCTTCTCAGAGGTCGGTCCCGAACGCCACCCGTGGGGACCAGGCGACATCCTGCACGTCCCGCCGGCGATGCACGAACACGAGCACTACAACCCGGGCGAAGAAGCGTATCGATTGCTCCGGATCCAGTTCGGTATCCGGTACTTCTTCCAGGAGATCTGGCCGGAGGGGTATACCCCGACGCGGAGCGTCGATGCCGAGGGCAACCCGATCGAGGCGGGCTGGATTCCGGGCCGCGAACCCGAGGTCGCCACCGCCGGCTGACCCCGCGGGGGTCTCAGGTTGGCGGAGGTCGCCGTGTCGCCAGCCCCAGGGCGACACCGACGGCAGATGCCACAGCGGCGAGCGGCCCGACCATCGGGTCCAGCAGGATTCCCAGCGCGGCATCGAGCGAGATCGCGCCCGCACCGACGAGCCCGCACGCCAGCGAGGCGGCGGAGAGCATGATCGGGTACTCCACGCCGCCCTTGTCGTGCCAGAAGCCGCGCGGCGCGGCGACCGTGACGATCATCAGACTCTGCCCGAGGAGCATCGCCGCCGCCAGTGGCGTCAGCAGGCCGACGATCAATAGGACGGCACCGCCGACCTCTGCACCGACGGCGATCAGCGCCCAGATGAGCGGCGGCCGGAACCCGCGTCGCTCGATCGAATCGCGGAAACCGGCGAATCCCCCCGGGTTCCGCAGACCCAGCTTGCGGGCTCCGTGGAACAGGTAGACGCCACCCAGCGCGAGGCGCAGGATGAGCAACCCGACGTCGACCGCGGTCATCCCGTGAACGCCGTGCCGCGATTGACGGCCAACAGCTGACCGGTCATCGCATCACTGTCCGCCGATGCGAGGAACACGGCCGTGCCCACGAGGTCGTCCGGCACCAGGCCACCGGGGAGGCACGGGCCGGGGCCGGTCTGGCGCCGTTCCGGGGCGACCTCGACGCGCTTGCGGGCACCGGAGTCCGTCAATCCGGGTGCGAGGCTGTTGACGCGGATCCCGTCCGGGCCAAGCTCGCGAGCCATCGCCCGCGTCATCGCCACGACGGCACCCTTGGACGCCACGTAATGGAGATTGAAGGGAGTCCCGACCAGGAAGGTCCCGGAGGCGAGGTTGATGATCTTGCCGTAGCCATGGGCGCGCATGCTCGGCACGACCGCGCGGCTGCAGTTCCACACGCCCATGACGTTCACCCGGAGGACGCGATCCCACTCCTCTTCAGTCAGCTCCTCGAGCCCGACGCTCCGGATCCCGTCGTAGATCCCCGCGTTGTTGACGAGGATGTCCACCCGGCCGACGACCTCGAGCGCCCTGGCCACGAGAGTATCGACCGATGACCTGCTCGTGACATCGGTCGTGACCGCGATCGCATGCCCGCCACCCTCGCCGATCCCGGCGGCGACGGCATCGGCGTCCGAGCCAAGCAGATCCGCGACGACGACCACGGCCCCCTCGCCAGCATAGGATTCCGCGATGGCTCGGCCGATGCCCCGTGCCGATCCGGTGACGATGGCGACCCGACCGGCGAGGCGACCAGGGGTGCCGATCGGGGCAGAACGGTGCCGCATGCTTGGACCCTCATCTGACTACGCGTCGTCGATGTCACGGACGCCCCGGACACGTCCAACGAACTTGGAACAGGAACGTTTAGTATACGAAGTGACGGCCAGCACCGGGTAGTCTGATCGAGCCGGAGGACGACGAGCGCACCATGGGCAGCATCGGACGCCCGATGAAACGGGTCGAGGATCGGCGTCTCGTCACGGGTCGTGGCGAGTACGTCGACGACGTCCCCGCGCCCGGTGCGCTGCACGTCGCGATCGTCCGCAGCACGTACGCCCATGCGCGGATCCTCGGCATCGATGCGACGGCGGCCCTCGCCCTGCCCGGCGTCGTGGCAGTCGTGAGCGCGGCGGACCTCGGAGCCGCGAACGGCCCCTTTCCCCACCCGACGTGGTTCCCGCCGCACCCTCCGCTCGCCAAAGCCGTCGACCCGTTCACGCGACCCGAGCGGATCTGGCTGCTTGCCGCCGAACGCGCCCGGTTCGCCGGCGAACCCGTCGCGGCGGTCGTCGCCACGGACCGGTACCTCGCGGAGGACGCGGCGCGGGCCGTGATCGTCGACTACGAGCCCCTGCCGGTCATCGCGACGGCGGAACAGGCCCTCGCTCCCGACGCGCCGCTGCTCAACCCGGAATGGGGCGACAACATCGCCGTTCACTTCGTCATCGGGGCGGGTGACGTCGACCAGGCCTTCGAGGACGCCGATATCGTCGTCCGCCGCACGCTGCGCCACGGGCGAGCCATCTGCACGCCGATCGAATGTCGGGGCGTGGTCGCGATCCCCGATCGGCGATCCGGCGACCTTTCCGTCTGGTCGTCCAGCCAGCAGCCGCACTGGCTCCGCGACGCGCTCGAGCGGACGCTCCGGATGCCGGGCGACCGCATCCGGGTGGTCGCGCCGGACGTCGGTGGCGGGTTCGGTCTCAAGTCGATGGTCTACCCCGAGGAGCTGCTCATCCCGCGGCTGGCGCTTCACCTGAAGCGACCGGTGAAATGGATCGAGACGCGGCGCGAGAACCTCGCCTCGGCGACGCATACGCGGGACCAGGTGCACGAGATCGAGCTGGCCGTCGACCGTGACGGGACAATCCGTGGCTTGCGCGACCGGTTCGTCATCGACGGCGGGATCGGGTCGGTCGAGTCGATCGTCGTGCCATACACCACGGCTTGCCATCTGCCGCTCGCCTACCGCATCCCGACGATGCGGATCGAGTGCACGGTCGCCGTGACGAACAAGGCGCCAAGCGCCGCCGAGCGGGGGGCGGGCCGTCCGGAAGCGGCCTTCGCCCTCGAATCGATCCTGGACGAAGCGGCCCTGGCGCTCGGGATGGATCGGGCAGCCTTCCGCCTGCACAACGCCCTGCGTATCGACGAGATGCCGCACGACCACGGGATCCTCTATCGCGACGGCACGCCGCTGCGACTCGACGGTGGCGACTTCCGTGGCGACATGAGCGACGCGCTCGCGCGGCTCGACTACGACACGTGGCTGGCCGAGCAGGCAGCGGGTCGCACGGAGGGGCGGCTGCTCGGCATCGGACTCGCCGGGTACATCGAGGGGACCGGCGTCCCGCCGTTCGAGGCGGCCAACATCCGTCTCGATCCGTCGGGGCGGGTCATCGTGTCGGTCGGGCCGCCCTCGCAGGGGCAGGGCCACCAGACGACCCTCGCCCAGATCGCATCGGAGTATCTGTCGGTCCCGGTCGAACTGATCCGGGTCATCCAGGGCGACACGTACGCCTTTCCCTCAGGCGGGGGGACGATCGCGAGCCGGGTCATCGTCGTCGTCGGCAACGCCGTCGCGGCCGCGGCGATCGAGCTCCGCGAAAAGATCCTCGCCGCCGCCGGAGACCAGTTGGAGGTCGCGCCGGCGGACCTCGAGATCCGCGACGGATCGGTCGTGGCCAAGGGCGCACCGGATGTTTCGATCGCGCTGACGACGCTGGCCGCCCGGGTGACGCCCGGCATCGGTCGGATGGGCAGCGCCGGGCCGGGGCTCGAGGCGCGGGGCGGCTTCCAGCCCCCGACCGTGACGTTCGGGACGGGCTTCCACGCGGCGATCGTGGAGGTGGACCCGGACAGCGGCCTCGTGACGATCCTTCGATATGTCGTCGTCCACGATTGCGGCCGGCTGATCAATCCGGCGATCGTCGACGGTCAGGTGATCGGCGGCCTGGCCCAGGGTGTCGGCAACGGCCTGTTCGAGGAGCTCATCTACGACGAGCAGGGGCAGCTCCTGACCGGCACCTTCGCCGACTACCTGATCCCCCGGGCCACGGACCTGCCGACCCCGATCGTCATCCACAAGGAGACGCGCTCGGAGCGCAACCCGCTGGGCGTGAAGGGCGTGGGTGAGGCCGGCACGGTGCCGGGCGCCGCGCTGATGCTCGGGGCCGTGCGCGATGCGCTCGGGCAAGCGGGCGCCGGTCTCGCCACCGTCCCCGTGACCCCTGGTCGGATCGTCACGGCGATCCAGGCGGCCAGGGCGGCGGGCGTCCCGGTCGGGCACGCAGGCTGACATGTACCCGCCCGCGTTCACCTACCACTCACCAGCCACGCTCGATGAGGCCATCGGCCTGCTCGCGCGGCTCGGCCCTGGCGCCAAGCTGCTGGCCGGTGGCGCGAGCCTCATCCCGCTCATGAAGCTGCGGCTCGTGGAGCCGACGGACCTCGTGGACCTCGGTCGGATCCCGGACCTCGCTTCCATCGAGGAGGTCGACGGCCACGTGCGGATCGGCGCCATGGTGCGGCAGGCGGACTTGTTGCGGTCACCGGTCGCTCGTTCCCTCGCCCTCCTCGGCGACGCGTGTTCCGTGATCGCCGATCCGAGCGTGCGGAACGTCGGCACCATCGGCGGCAATCTCTCTCACGGTGATCCGGCGAACGATCACCCGGCGATCATGCTCGCCCTCGAGGCCAGGCTCATCGCCCGGGGACCCGCAGGCGAGCGGACGATTGCGGCCGCCGACTTCAACCTGGATCTGCTCCAGGTAGCGCTCGCGCCCGATGAGGTGCTCACCGGGATCGAGGTGCCGCTGCCGATCTCGGGACAGGGCACGGCCTACGTCAAGTTCGAGCGCCAGGTGGGGGACTTCGCGCTCGCGGCGGCCGCGGCGGTGGTTGTGCTCGACGGTGGGCTCGTCACAGAGGCGCGGGTAGCATTCACGAACCTCGCCCCGACCCCGGTCCGCTCGCCCGCGATCGAGGCGGCGCTGATCGGACGCGCCCCCGACCGTGCGACCATCGCGGAGGCCGCCCAGGCGCTCGTCGAGATCGATCCGTGGGCGGACCTGCGAGCCACCGCGGAGGTGAAGCGGGCGATGGCCCGCGCCGTCGCCGAGCGGGCGATCCGCCTGGCCGTGGAACGAGCACGCCGAGGAGTCCAGTCATGAGCGAGCACGCGATCCGAGTCCGGGTGAATGGCGAGGATCATACGGAAACGGTCGAATCCCGGCTGCTGCTCGTCCATTTCCTGCGCGAGGTGCTCGGTCTGACGGGGACCCACATCGGCTGTGATACGACGAGTTGCGGCGCCTGCACGATCAATCTCGATGGGCGCGCCGTGAAGTCCTGCACGTTGTTCGCGGTGCAGGCGGACGGGCACGACATTCGGACGATCGAGGGCCTCGAGGATGGGGACGTCCTCCATCCGCTCCAGGAGGGGTTCCGCGAGCAGCATGGCCTCCAGTGCGGGTATTGCACGCCGGGCATGATCATGGCCGCGCTGCCCCTGCTGGAGTCGAACGCGGACCCGGACGAGGCGACGATCCGCACGGCGATCTCGGGGAACCTGTGCCGATGTACCGGGTACGCGCAGATCGTCACCTCGATCCAGTGGGCGGCAGCCGCGCTTCGCGGTGAGGTGGTTGCGACGGACGCGGACGCCGATCCCGTCTGGCAGCCCGCGGCCGGCCCGCCCGGCTATTGAGCGGCGACCATGTCCGGTAGCTGGCGCGACGTCGTCGGATCACGCGATCGCGTGATCTATGAGGCAGCGGGCTACGGCCGGCCGCTGACCCCGGGCCGCCGACCGGTCATGCTCGTGGTCGACGTCACGTACGGGTTCGTCGGCCGGGTCCGCGAGCCGATCCTCCGGTCCATCGCCACGTACCCGAATTCCTGCGGGGAGGCCGGCTGGGACGCCGTCGATGTGATCGGCCGGCTTCTGCCGCCCGCCCGCGCCCTCGGCCGACCGGTCGTCTATTCGGCTGGTTTCACCCAACTCGGCGTCCGCGGCGTGGGGCTGTGGGCGGAGAAGCATCCGAAGGCCAGCCTGGCACCGCCCGACGCCGCCGAGATCCCAACCGAGATCGCGCCCCATCCGAGCGCCGATGTCCTGCTCCCCAAGACCAAGCCCAGCCTCTTCCACGGCACGCCGCTACTGGAGCTGCTGGTCCGCGCCGGGGCGGATACGCTCATTGTCACGGGCGGCACGACGAGCGGCTGCGTCCGGGCGACGGTCGTCGATGCCTTCTCCTACAACTTCCCGGTGATCGTCGTCGAGGATGGCGTGTTCGACCGCGGCGAACTCAGCCATGCGGTGAACCTCTTCGACATGGATCAGAAGTACGCGAACGTCATGTCGTCGAGCGAGGTGCTGGACTACCTGACCGACGTGGCGACGAGCCCGGGCTGACCGGCCGATGGCGACCTCCGGCACGGCCGTTCGCGTCGAGGTGGCAAGGAGCCATCCGGATGCCCAGCGAGCGTTCGTCGTCGCCCGCGAGGACGCCCACGTCATCCTGGACCTGCTCTGCGAGATCGGTCGGCAGGATCCCTCGCTCTACTACCGATACTCGTGTCGGAGCGGGTTCTGCGGGACGTGCACGGTCCTCCTCGACGGGCGTGCGGTCCTGGCGTGTCAGACGGTCGTGCCGGATGGCGGGGGCACGGTCCATCTCGCGCCGCTCGGCGGGTTCCCGGTGGTGCGCGACCTCGTGGTCGACCCGGCGCCATTCGCCGAGCGGTGGGAGGCGGTCGGCGCGCGGTTGTCGGTCGCTCCCGCGAGTCCGGTCCCGTTTGACGGGCAGGAGGGCACTGAGTCCGCTGGTCCCGGCCCGCGCCCGCTCGACCCGGCCGGTCGGGACGTCATCGAGCCGAGCCTCGACTGCATCTCGTGCGGCGCGTGCTTCGCGGCCTGCGACCTGTCCGCCCTGGACCGCGCGTTCCTCGGTCCGGCCGCGCTGACCAGGGCGATGGTCGTCATCGCGGACCCGCGCGACACCCACCCGGCCGACCGGCTCGTGGCGATCGGCGGCCCAGATGGCGTGGAGGGCTGTCACGGGATTGGCGCCTGTAGCCTCGCCTGCCCGAAGGGCCTCGATCCGGCGCGCGCGATCCGACGGCTCCGGCGGTGGCGAGTGAGGGGTCACGCGTGAGGGCCGTCCCCGCCTTGGACGTCATCGCCGTGGATGTCGCCATCCTCGGGTCGGGCGCGGCGGGTCTGATGGCCACACGCCACGCGGTCGCAGCCGGTCCCGGGCTCCGGGTCGCCCTCGTGAGCAAGGGCCTCGTCGGGCGGTCCGGCTGCTCGATCATGGCCCTGGGGATCAACGCGGCCCTCGGCGCCGACGACTCGCCGGCGATCCACTTCGAGGACATCATCCGCGGCGGCGCTTTCCTGTCCGACCAGGGACTCGCGGCCGTCCTGTCGGACGACTCGCCGTCGGTCATCCGCGAGCTCTCGGATGATCTCGGCTGCGCCTTCGATCGGACGGCCGATGGCACGGTGCGGCTGTCGCCGTTCGCGGGCCAGTCGCGCGACCGCAAGGTCTCGCACGGCCACATGACGGGTCTCGAGATCGTGAACCGTCTGCGGGACGACCTGCTCCGGTCACGGCCGATCGAGCTCGCCGATCATCGGGCGCTCGACCTCCTGGTCGACGACGACGGTGTGTGTGGGGTCGTGGTGCTCGACGCACGTCGAGGACGGCCGCTCCTGCTCGCGACCCCGGTCGTCGTCCTTGCCATGGGCGGGTCTGCGGCGGCCTCCTATCGCGTCGCGACACCGGCGCGGGAGAAGTCCGGCGACGGGCTGGCCATGGCGCTGCGGGCGGGCCTGCCATTGCGCGACATGGAGATGGTGCAGTTCCTCTCGGTCGGACTCGCGGCCGGCGGTTCCAAGGTCACGGGCGTCCTGCTCGAGGAATCCCTGCGGTTCGCCGGCGCCACGCTGCTCGACGGACACGGCGAACGGTTCATGCTGCAACACGACCCCGAACGCGCCGAGCGAGCCCCGCGAGACGTCGTCGCCGCGGCCGCATATGCCACGATCCGCGACGGGCTCGGCACCGAGGACGGGGCCGTCCTGCTGGACTGCCGACCGATCGGGCGGGCCACCCTTGACGAACGGTTCGGCGACATCGTGGCTCGCATCCGACTGACGGGCATCGATCCCGCCACGGAGCCGGTCCCGATCGCCCCCGCGGCTCACATCGGGATCGGTGGGGTGGTGATCGGCGAACACGGCGAGACCGAGCTCCCGGGCCTCCTCGCGGCAGGCGAGGATGCCGGCGGGGTCCACGGGGCTAGCTGGACCGGCGGGAACGGCATCGCCGAGTCGACCGTCTTCGGACGTCGGGCGGGCCGTCGAGCCGCCGAACTCGCCCGAGAACGCGGCCCAGCCCGCCCGTCGACGACAGCCGCCGACGAGGTCATCGCTCGAGTCTGGGCGCCGCTGGCCGACGCCCCGGCCGGCCCGGCGCCGTGGGCGCTCGCCGACGAGTTGCGTGACCTGGCGTGGGATCATGTCGGCCTGCGTCGCGACGACGCGGAGCTCCGGGCCGCCCGGTATCAGATCGGGACGATTCGCGCGGCTGCCGCGACGATCCGGGTCGCCGGCGACGCCGCGGCAAACCTGGCGTGGCAGGAGGTGCTCGATCTCGATAGCCGTCTGACCACGATGGAGGCGGTCGTCACTGCGGCGCTGGCGCGGACCGAGTCGCGCGGTGTCCATATCCGCCGCGACCATCCGGCTCGCGACGACGCATCCTGGCTGCGGACCGTCGTCGTACGTGGCCAGCCCGGTTCCCTCTCGCCGACCACCGTTCCCCTGACGTTCGCGCGACTGGCGCCCGACGCCGACCGCGCCGGAGACACCTGATGACGCCGGCGCAACTGGCATTCGTCGCCGGGCTCACGATCGTCACGGCCGGGGTCCTGGCGTACGGACTGCTCGTCGTGGTGCGGTCCCGCCGGGCGGCGGGAGGCACACCAGGGCTGATCGCCCGCCTCGGTCGGCCGTCCACGGCACGCCTCGAACTTCACCGATGGGCCTTCTACGCCCACCGGATCAGCGGGTTTGCGATCTTCGCCTTCCTGGCCCTCCACCTGGTCGACGTGGGCCTCATCGCGATCTCGCCGGAGCTCTACGACGAAGTGCACGTCCTCTACGGCTCGGCGCCGATGCGAGCGTTCGAGGTCGCCCTCTTCGCCGGCATCCTGTGGCACACCTGCAACGGGCTTCGACTCCTGCTGCTCGATCTCGTAGACATCGGCACGCGGACCTCGGAGCGGCTGCTCTGGGCGGCCCTCGTCGTAACCGCCACGCTCACCGTTCCCGCCGCGATCGTCATCCTTCGACCGGTGTTCGCATGAATACGCCCCGGACGCGCCCGTATCGCATCCGTCCGAGCATCGCGTGGATCACGATCCGCCTCACGGCGCTCGCCCTCGCCCCCCTCGTGCTGACGCACTTTGCGGTGACGCACCTGTTCACAGACGTGGCCGATACGGACAGCGCATTCGTGGCGGAACGCTGGCAGTCCGGGCTGGTCGCGACCACCGACTGGGTCATGCTCGTCACGGCGGTCCTCCACGGGGGCGCCGGGCTCTGGACGGTCGTCGATGACTACGTGCGGCGATCTCGGCGGACGGTGGTCCGGACTGCCATCGTGGTCCTCGGCGCCGTGATGATCGTCGGTGGGACCGCGACGCTCATCATCGTCCTCGGTCGCCCTTGAACGCTGCTGGGCGCCTGGCGCTACGCCGACATCACCGTCGGCAGGACCTCACGAGCGAACAGCTCCATCTGGGCCAGGGTCTCATCCAGCGTCAGCGGCAGGATCTTGAGGTCGAACGCCGAGCAGCCAGCGTCGACGTAGGCCAGCATCCGATCGCGGACCTCGGCCGGCGTCCCGGCGATCGACGACTCGAACAGGCCCGCCTCCGTGCGGAACCGGTGGCCCAGGCCGTCACGGATCACGTCGCGAGCGAGGTCGCCGTCGCGGTCGACCGAGACGAACAGGTTGACGGCGAACCTTGGAGCGGGTCGATCGGCCGTTGCCGCCATCTCGAGGACGCGGGCTCGTCCCGCCGCCAGCACCTCAACGGAGGCCTGGCTCGGGAACCACGCGTCGGCGATCAGTGCGGCTCGGCGGTGGGCGGCTTCGGCGCGTCCCCCGACCCAGATCGGTGGGCGGGGCCGTTGCACGGGCTGCGGTCGCAGGTCCACGCCGTCAAAATCGAAGAGTTCGCCGTGATAGCTGGCCGACTCGTCGCGCCACAGCCGGTCCAAAGCCTCGAGCGATTCATCCATGATCTGGCCGCGGGATCCGGGCAGCTTGAAGAGGGCCGACTCGCGACTCGCGATGTCGGCATGCGGACCCATGTTCTGGACACCATCCGTCGTCCGACTGCGCGGCGCTCCCACCCCGACGCCCAGGATGAGGCGGCCCTTGGAGAGGACGTCGAGCGTGCCGGCTGTCTTGGCGACCCAGATCGGATGGCGGAAGGGCAGGACGAGGATGCCGGTCAGGAGCCGGACGCGGCTCGTGCGGGCCGCGACGAAGGAAAGCGTTGTGAGCGGCTCCAGGACCATCCGGTCGTCTTCGAGGTGGCGATGTCCGCACGGGGCCACGGCGTGGCCGGAGAGGATGTGGTCCTGGACGGAGACCCCGGCGAAACCGAGCGCCTCGGCAGCCTCGGCGACCTGGAGGATCCCGTCCAAGCTCGCGCCGCACCACGAATGCGGCAGACGGACGAATACCTCGACCGGGGCGCTGCGGACGACGGGTGGGTGGTCGGTCATCCGGTCGACTCCATCAACAAGCCTCGTGGATTGACGCATCCTGTATACAGGGCAAAGGTACAGGGCAAAGGTAGCACCGGGACGGAGGGTTTGACATGACGCGCCTGCGACTCACGCTCGCCTGCGGCGAATACGATCGGACCCGTGGGCTGGCGGACGGGTCCATCCAGCCAGAGGGTCTCGACCTGACCTACGTCGCCCTCGATCCCGGTGAGCTGTTCGAACGCGTCGCTCGCCATCGTGAGTTCCCGGTCGCCGAGATGTCGTTGGCGACCTACCTCAACCTCCGAGGGCGTGGCGATGACGGCCTGGTGGGGATCCCGGTCTTTCCGGCCCGCTCCTTCCGCCATGGCTACATCTACGTCCATCGAGACGCCGGCATCGACCGTCCCGAGGACCTGATCGGCAAGCGCGTCGGCACGATGCAGTACCAGCTCACCGTGAACCTCTGGCTTCGCGGGATCCTTGAGGAAGACCACGGCGTGCGGCCATCGGACATGACCTGGGTGTTCGGCGGCCAGGAGACGCCCGGCATGCGGGAGCGGGCGCCTGTTGACATCCCAGAGGATGTCCAGGTCGAGATGGTCCCGCGAGGTGGAACGCTCAACGAGATGCTGGTAGCGGGCGAGATCGACGCGCTCTTCGCACCCCACACGCCGGACGTCGCTCGAGAAGGCCGTCCCGAGATCGTTCGCCTCTTCCCTGACTACCGCGACGTCGAGGCGGCATGGTACCGGCGCACCGGGATGTTCCCGATCATGCACCTCGTCGTCATGCGGCGTGATGTGTACGAGGCCGACCGGTGGATCGCGCGCAGCCTGTTCAAGGCGTTCTGCGAGGCGAAGGCGGCGGCGCGACGACGGCTGCGATTCACGGGCACGCTCGCGACGATGGTCCCGTGGCTCGTGGCCGAGCTGGAGGCCGCCGAAGCCCTGTTCGGCGACCGGTACTGGCCCTACGGCGTTGCGGCCAATCGAACCGAGCTCGAGACCGCGATGCGTTGGGCTCGACACCAGGGCATCGCCCGACGTGATCTCGAGATGACCGATCTGTTCGCCCCCGAGACGATGGACGCGGTCGATCCCGGCGGGTAACGACCCATTCGTAGCGGCCCGCGAGTTTCGGACCGCAGTTCGTGCACGAATCGCCTTGATTCTGTATGCAGAATCGAGATACAATCCAGCCACTTGGAACGCTGGCCACGCCCGCTGCGAGAGGAACATGTACCGGATCACGATCGACGTCGGTGGCACCTTCACCGACTGCCTCGTCCTCGAAGGCGGGGGGACGCTCCGCCAGTTCAAGTCGCCGACCACACCCGCGGACCCCTCGGTCGGATTACTCAACGCACTGACGAAGGCGGCGGTCGGGTACGAGCTTGAGCTGGACGCCTTCCTCGGCCAGGTCGAGCTGATCATCCACGGCACGACGCTCGCGACCAACACGCTGATCAATCGCAACGGCGCGAAGACCGGCATGATCACGACCCGGGACTTCCGCGACATCGTGGAGATCCGCCGCGGCTACAAGAACGTCCGGACGTCGATGTACAACGTGTTCGTCCCGCCGTACAAGCCGCTCGCCCCGCGCTACCTCCGGATGGAGGCCTCCGAGCGGACGACGTACGACGGCACGATCATCACGCCCCTCGACGAGGACGAGGTCCGCGTCGCGGCCGAGCGGCTCAAGGCCGAGGGCGTCGAGGCGGTCGCCATCGGGTTCCTGCACTCCTACGCCAACACGACCAACGAGCGCCGCGCCGCGGAGATCGCCCGCGAGGTCCTCGGCGAGGACGTGTACATCACGACGTCCAGCGAGATCCTGCCGGTCTGGCGCGAGTTCGAGCGGTTCTCGACGACCCTCGTCTCAGCGTACACCGGCCCCGTGGTCGAGCGGTACCTGCGGACGTTGTCGCGCCGCCTGATCGAGGAAGGCTTCACCGGCAACCTCCTGATGATGCTGGCGGACGGCCTCGTGGAGACCGTCGAGTACTGCATCCCGCGCGCGGTCTACCTCATCGGCTCCGGGCCGGCCGCCGCACCGTCGGGCGCCCTCCAGATCGGCCGGGCGACCGGCACGGGCGACATCCTGTCGGTCGACATGGGCGGGACGTCCTTCGACATCTGCATGGTCCGCGACGGCGAGATCCCAACGACCAGCGATGGTTGGGTCCAGGACGAGCGGGTCGCGATCAAGATGATCGACATCCAGTCTGGCGGGACGGGCGGCGGCTCGATCGCCTGGATCGACTCGATCGGACTGCTGCGTGTCGGTCCGATGTCCGCGGGGGGTGATCCGGGGCCCGCTTGCTACGGCAAGAGCGGGACTCGACCGACGGTGACTGATGCCGACCTGCTCCTCGGGTATATCCCCGCGGACTTCTTCCTCGGCGGCGAGATCCCGCTGGACGCGGATGCCGCCGCGGCCGCCGTCCGCACGATCGGCGAGCCGCTCGGCCTCGGGCTGGAGGAAGCCGCTGGCGCCATCTTCACCACCGCGAACTCGTATATGGCCGACCAGATCACCGAGGTCGCGACACGCCGCGGACACGACGTGCGGGACCTCACGATGGTCGCCGGCGGCGGCGCCGGCCCGGTCCACGCAGCATCGATCGCGGACCAGTTGCACATCCCGACCGTCATCATCCCGCCGGTGGCCGCCACGTACTCGGCCTTCGGGATGTTCGCGATGGATGTGGGCCGCAACTACGCCCGCTCCTATATCGCCCGTTCCGCCCAACTGGACCTCGAGCGGCTGAACCGCCTGTACGCCGAGATGGAGCGCGAAGCGATCGATGGCTTCGCCGCCCTCGATGTCGCAGCTGAGGACGTGCGCTTCGCCCGGTCTGCCGACCTGCGCTACGTCGGCCAGTTCCACGAGGTGGAGGTCGCGGTCCCCGATGGCGTCCTGACGAGGGACGCGATCACAACGACGATGGAGAACTTCCACAGCAAGCACAACCAGCTCTACACGTTCAACATGGCCTGGCAAGGCGTGGAGTTCCTGACTTTCCGGCTGCGGGCCACGACTCCGCGCGCAGCGTTCGAACTGCGCCGGATCGCAGCGGCGCAGGACGACGTGTCGAGCGCGCTCAAGCGTCGTCGGACGTGCTGGTTCGACGGGGAGGCCGTCGACACCCCGGTCTACGACGGTGCCCTGCTGGGCGCCGGTCACATCCTCTCGGGCCCGGCGATCATCGAGGAGACCACGACGACCGTCGTCATCCCGAGCCGCTACGACTGTCGCGTGGACGACCAGAAGAACTACATCCTGACCCGTCGCGCCGGGTCGGCTGACAAGAACGCCGGGATGCGCCGCGCGGCCCTGGCAGGAGGCCGTTCGTGAGCACCACCGCGCGGAACATCGACCCGATCACCCTGTCCACCGTCTGGCACGGGTTCCAGAGCATCGGCCGCGAGATGCGGCACGTCGTCGATCGGACCGCGCAGAGCTACCTCATCGCGCAGCTCCACGACATGGCGGCTGGCATCTGGGACGTCCAGGGCCGGACCATCGCGGTCCCCGAGGGCCCGACGTCGATGTTCCTCTCGCAGGGCTTCACGGTGAAGTACATCATCGACAAGTTCGGCGTCGAGAACCTGCACCCGGGCGATGTCATCCTCGCGAACGACCCGTACAAGGGCTACTGCAACCATCTGCCCGACTGGGGCTTCTTCCGCCCGATCTTCTACGACGGTGAGCTCTTGTTCATCGCCCTGACGCGGGGGCATCAGATGGATACGGGCGGGTCGTTCCCCGGCGGCTACTTCCCGAACGGGTACGACATCCACGCCGAAGGGATCATGATCCCGCCGATCAAGATCTACGACCGCGGCGTGGAGCGGACGGACGTTCTCGAGTTGATCTGGAACAACGTCCGGTTCCCCGAGGGCGTGAAGATCGACAACTACGCCCTGATGGCGGCCCTCAACGTGGCCGAGAACCGAATCATCGCGATGCTCGACAAGTACGGGAAGGACAGCGTCCTCGACTGCGTCGAAGAGATGCTGGACCGGATGGAGACGAGCGTCCGTGGCCAGCTCGCCCAGGTGCCGGACGGGACGTATTCCGGTGAGTCCTCGACGGACGATGACGGGACGGTGCTCGACGAGAACGTCACCGTGCGCTGCGACGCGACGATCAAGGGCGACGAACTCATCCTCGACTTCAGCCGCAGCGACGGTCTGCGCACGGGGTTCGTGAACTGCACCTACTCCTCGACCTTCAGCCGGGCGGTCGCCGGCAGCTTCCTGTACTTCGATCCCGCCTTCAGCGAGTTCCACAACGAGGGCAGCATGCGCCCGATCACGGTCATCGCCCCGGAGGGGACCGTGGTCCACGCGACCTACCCGGCGACGGTCGGCGGCTCGCCGGTCAACGTCGGGACGCAGGTCCTCGAGGCGACGGTGAGTGCCCTGTCCAAGGCCATGCCCGACAAGGCGGTCGCGGGCTGGGGTCGTCGGCGCGGCCACTATCTCGCGGGCACGGATCCGCGGACCGGCGAGCGTTACGTGCAGACCACGACCGACGCCGACGGTGGCAGCGGCGCGGTCTGGGGCTACGACGGCTTCGAGGGCGCCATGGGTATGTCGGGCCTGGGCTCCATCCAGCGCGGCAGCGTCGAGGAGATCGAGATCCGTTTCCCGTGGCGGACCGTCAGATGGCATTTTCTGCCAGACCTGTCGGGAGCCGGGCAGTGGCGGGGCGGATCCGGGATGGCCTGGGAGGTCCTCAACCTCGGTACCGACGTCAACGCCGCGACCGGCAGCTCGGATGGCGACCTCACCCAGCCGCCGGGTGCCGGCGGCGGGCAACCCGGTCCGCTTTCGCACATGTACATCCGGCACGGGGAGGAACGCACGCACGCCCAGAGCCACCGGATGGTAAAGGTGGCGCACGGCGACATCCTCGGCAAAGTGTCGGGCGGCGGCGGCGGCGTCGGCGATCCGGCCAAGCGCGACCCGCAGGCCGTGCTCGACGACGTGCGCAACGAGTTCGTCTCTCCGACCGCCGCGCACGACGTGTACAAGGTCGTGATCGACCCTGACACCATGACGGTCGATGAGATCGCGACGAAGGCCCTGCGGTCGTCGAACGGGGCACCGGCGCCGGGGGGCGCGGACGTCAGCACGGTCCCGCACGGATGACCGACGGCGTCCATCTGCCCGTGGCGGACGCCATCGACGCCGACGTCGGCCGGGCGCTCCTCGAGCGGATGTGGCTGATCCGCGCCTTCGAGGAAAAGGCGTCCGAGCTGTACGCGAAGGGAAAGATCCGCGGCCTGCTGCACCTGGGGATCGGCCAGGAGGGGAGCGCCGTCGGGGCGATCAGTCGGCTCGCGCCGGGCGACCGGGTGTTCGGTGGTCATCGCGCCCATGCCCACGCGCTCGCCAAAGGGGCCGACCCAGTCCGCCTCCTCGCCGAGCTCGCCGGCCGGACGACCGGGTACTGCGGCGGCAAAGGCGGCTCGATGCACATCGCGGCACCCGAGGTCGGCTTCGCGACGGCGACCGGCGTCGTCGCGGGCAACCTGCCACTCGCCCTCGGCGACGCCTGGGCGGCGACCCTCGAACGGTCCGACCGCATCGCGGTCGCCTTCTTCGGCGACGGCGCCGGCCAGGCCGGCTCCTTCCACGAGACCCTGAACATCGCGAGCCTCTGGCGGCTGCCGATGGTGTTCGTCTGCGAGAACAACGGGTATGCCGAGTTCACGCCACTTTCCGCGCACACGAAGGTCGAACGGCTGGCCGATTACGCCGGTGTCTATGGCATGCCGGCATCGACCGTCGACGGCAACGACGTCTTCGCGGTACACGCGGCCATGGGCGAGGCGGTCGCCCGGGCCCGGGCCGGCGGCGGCCCGACGTTCGTGGAGGCCCTGACATACCGGTTGCGAGGCCACTACGAGGGTGATCCCGCGAAGTACCGGGAGCTGTCCGAGCTCGCCGACTGGAAGCAGAAGGACCCCATCGCGCGGTTTGCCACGGCACTGGCGGAGCGCCGCCTCGTCGACGATGCCACGGGCGTCGCCCTGGCAACGCAAGCGCGCGCGCGCGTTGACGCGGCCGCAGACGAAGCCCTGACCGGGCCGATCCCAAGCGTCGAGGACCTGCTTCGCGACGTGGTCGCCGCCCGATGACTGAGCTGCGCTACATCGACGCGATCCGGTCGGCGCTGGACGAGGCGCTCACCGCCGACCCGACGGTCTGCCTGCTCGGCGAGGACATCAGCATGGGTGGCCCGTTCGGGGCGACGAAGGGCCTCGCCGACGTCCACGGCGAGAGCCGGGTCCGGAACACCCCGATCAGCGAGGCGACCATCATGGGCCTCGCGATCGGCGCGGCGATGGCCGGCCGGCGCCCGGTCCTCGAGATCATGTTCATGGATTTCATGACCCTGGCGATGGATCAGCTCGTCAACCACGCGGCGAAGCTGCGGTACATGTCGGGCGGCCAGAACCACGTGCCGCTGACCGTCCGTGTCCAGGGCGGCGCCGCCGGCGGCATGGGCGCGCACCACTCGCAGAGCCTCGAGGCGTGGTTCACCCACGTCCCGGGGCTCACGGTCGTAGCACCCTCGAACGCGGCGGACGCGAAGGGCCTGCTCACGGCCGCCATCCGCAGCGACGATCCGGTCATCTTCCTCGAGCATCGCGGCCTGTACTGGGCGAAGGGCGACGTCCCGGACGGCGATCACCTCGTGCCGATCGGCCGTGCCGCGATCGCCCGCCCGGGGAGAGATGCGACGGTCGTCGCCTGGTCTCGGATGGTTGGTACGGCCCTGGCCGCCGCCGACCTGCTGGCCGCCGAAGGCATCGAGGTCGAGGTCGTCGACGCGCGCAGCTTGCTGCCGCTCGATCTTGAGACGCTCGTGGCGTCCGTCGCCCGGACCGGGCGCCTCGTCGTCGCGAGCGAGGCCGTGATGACCGGCGGTTTCGGCGCGGAGATCGCGGCAAGCGTCGGGGCGGCGGCGGCCGCCAGGCTCCGGGCTCCGATCGAGCGCGTCGGCGCGCCGTTCGTGCCCGTCCCCGCCGGATCCGACCTCGAGATCTTGTTTATCCCGTCCGCGGAGCGGATCGTCGAGGCGGTCCGCCGCACGCTCGCCGATTCGCCCGGGGTCGCCACGCCCGGCGACCCCGCCACAGAGCCCTGAGCCAAGGAGCGCGATGCTGCCCGACCTTGCCCCGGACCAGCTGGTCGATCAGCTCCGGACGATGCTCCGGATCCGTCGCTTCGAAGAGGCGTTGATCAAGTTGGCGGGCGATCACGACGTCGGCCATTTCCACGTCTACATCGGCCAGGAGGCGACCGGGGTGCCCGCACTCGCCCGGCTCGAGGATGGCGATGTCGTGTACACGACGCACCGGAATCATGGTCATTTGATCGCTCGCGGCGTGGACCCCGCCGGGATGCTCGCCGAGATCCTCGGCAAGGCCACAGGCATCAACCGTGGGAAGGGCGGAACGCTCCACCTGGCGTCGGCGGCGCACGGCTTCCCGACAACGTCGTCGAGTGTCGGCGGGTCGTTGCCGATCGCGGTCGGGAGCGCCTTCGCCTTCAAGGAGCTCGGGCGGGACCGGGTCAGCGTCGCGATCTTCGGCGACGGCGCGCTCGAGGAGGGTGCCTGGCACGAGGCCGCGAATATCGCGGCGATGCGCGGTGTCCCGGTGATCTTCCTGTGCGAGAACAACAGCCTGGAGGCGCTCGGCCAGAAAGCCAACGAGTACCCGTCGTCGACGCTCGCCGCCGTCGAGCTCACCGACCTCGTCGCGCCATTCGGGATCCCGTTCGAGGTCCTTGACGGGACGGACCCCGCGGCCGTCGATGGCGCCATGGCTCGCGCCATCGAGCGTGCGCGCACGGGTGGCGGCCCGAGCTTCCTCGAGACCCGGACCGTTCGCTGGCCTGGCAACCGGCCGCTCTGGCCCCAGCTGCTGACCGGTGAGACGGACGTGTCGATGGCCTGGGATCCGACCCGCATCCCCGACGAACACCGAGCCTGGCACGAGCGTCAGGACGGCGTGCTCCGCTACATCGCCGATCTGGTCGAGGCGGGTCGCGCGACTCCCGACACCGTGCGTGCGATCGATGACGCGGCACGGAGCGAGATGGTCGCGGCCATCACGTTCGCACTGGAGAGCCCATACCCCGACCCCCGGGAGGCCCTCGATCATGTCTTCGCCTGACCCGAGGGCCGTCGTCGGGGACGCCGTCCCGCCGATGCCGGAGCGGACGTACGCGGAGGGCATGGCTCGCGGCCTGACGGAGGTCCTCGCCGCCGATCCGACGGTGTATCTGATGGGCCAGTACTTCTTCGGCCTGACCAGGCATCGCAGCCTGACCGTAAAGATCCGGGAGCGCTTTCCGGACCGCGTCTGGGACCCCCCGATCGCGGAGGTCGGCTATGTCGGGACCGGCATCGGCGCCGCGATCTCCGGTCTCCGCCCGATCGTCGACGTCGCCACCGCGAGCTTCATCTTTCAGGCGTTCAGCCAAGTCGTGAACGAGGCCGCGAATATCCACTACATGACCGGTGGTCAGACGCGGGTGCCGATGGTCATCCACGTCAATCACGGGATCCGTGGTGGCGGCGCCGCACAGCATTCGCACAGCCCGCAGGCGATGCTGATGAACACCCCAGGGATCCAGATCATGACCCCCTCCACGCCGCGCGACGTCCGCGGCCTACTCCACACCGCGGTCGCCAGCGACAACCCGGTCCTGTGGGCGGATCACGTCAAGCTCTTCGACACGATAGGTCCGCTTCCCGACGAGCCAGAGGCGATCCCCTTCGGAGTCGCGGACATCAAGCGCGTCGGGACGGACGTGACGATCGTCGCGACCTCGTACATGGTCGTGAAGGCGCTCGCCGCCGCCGAGACGCTCGCTGCGGACGGCATCAGCGCCGAGGTCGTCGACCCGCGAACGTTGGTCCCGCTCGACCTTGACACCATCCTTGGGTCCGTTGGGCGGACGGGACGCCTCGTCGTCGTGGACGAATGTCATCAAAGCTGCGGGATCGGCGCGGAGATCAGCGCGCTCGTGGCCGAACACGCATTCGACGCACTGCGTGGCCCGATCCGACGGGTCGCCACCCTCGACGTGCCGATCCCGTTCAGCCCGCCGCTCGAGCATTATGTCGAGCCGACCGAGGAGAAGATCGTGGCCGCCGTCCGATCCCTGGTCGGCTGATGGCACGGATCGCGATCAACATGCCGACCCTCGGCTACGACACGGAAACCGGCCGGATCGCCGGCTGGCTCCGGTCGGTCGGCGACACGGTCACCAGGGGCGACGTGATCGCCGAGATCGAGACCGAGAAGTCGACCGTCGAGATGGAGGCGCTCGACGCGGGCACGCTCGTGGAGATCGTCGCGCAAGCCGGTGACGAGGTGTCGGTCGGGCAGCCGATCGGCTGGCTCGACGACGGTGCCTGAGACGAAAGGGTCAACCCGTGGCCGATGATCGCCCCGCTCCTGATGCGCACGCGAGGCGCCCCGGCATGATGCGCGCGATCGTGCTGACGGGGTTCGGCGATCCGGATCGACTCGCGATCGTCGAGCTGCCGATCCCCGAGCCGGCGCCGGGTGAGGTCCTGATCCGCGTCCATACCGTCGCCGTCAACCGTCAGGATACGTTCACCATGCGCGGGCTCGCGCAGGCTCGCCATCCGGTGGAGCTGCCCCACGTCATGGGCATCGATCCGGCCGGTGTCGTCGTCGCGCAGGGCCATGGCGTGGCGTCTCCGGCCGCCGGCGAGCGCGTGGTGGTCAAGCCCGGGATCGCATGCGGTCGCTGCGAGGATTGCCTCGAGGGTCGCGACGACGCCTGTCCGATGACCCAGAACGTCGGCGTCCACCGACCGGGCGGCATGGCCGAATACCTGTCGGTTCCGGCCCAGAACGCGTTCCCGATCGGTGACGACCTGGGCTTCGCGGAAGCGACCGCGATCACCCATTCCTTTCCGGTCGCCCTCCAGCTGATGCGCGACCGGGCTGGTCTCCGCGCCGGCGAGACGGTTCTGGTCACTGGTGCCAGCGGGGCGATCGGATCGGCCGCGGTGCAGCTAGCCAAGTTGCTGGGGGCCCGCGTGATCGCGGCCGCGGGCGGCGCCGAGCGAACGGCCTACGCGCGGTCGATCGGGGCGGATGCCGTCGTGGACTACCGCGCCGAGCCCGCCTTCGCCCCGTCGGTCCGGGCGTTCGCGCCGGACGGGATCGACCTCTACGTCGAGAGTGCGGGCGATCCGGCGATCTGGCGCGAATCGCTCAAGACGTTGGGCCGGCGCGGCCGTGCCGCGGTCTGTGGGTCGCACGCAGGGCCACTTGTCGAGGTCGACCTGAACTGGTTATTCCGGATGCGGATCTCGATCCTGGGTGGGTCCGGAGCGACGCGGGTGACGCAGCAGGATGCGCTCGACCTCGCCCGAGACGGACGGATCCAGGCCAACATCCACGGCCGGTACCCGCTGGTGCAGGCGGCCGACGCGTTCGCGATCCTTCTCGCCCGTCAAAACCGAGGAAAGATCATCCTGGACGTGGTCCCGCCCGGCTGACCCATGCACCCCGGGGCCGGTGCACGTTCTAGTACAGCGTTCCAACAATACACTTACGTC